>NZ_JH556653.1:1650017-1835720 GCF_000179595.2 Acetivibrio cellulolyticus CD2
CAGATACATTTGGTGCTACATCCAGCAGCATTATTGAAGAATTTTTTTCTGTTGATGAATTTAAAAAAAAAAAAAATGAGAAACAAAAAAACTTTATCAGCAAAAAAGGTATTTTCTGCTTTGATAATCCTGATGAAATTGCAGCCACTCTTCAGAAAGCTGCAAGAAGTTCATACCGTCTTCCCAAAACGGTTACTCATTCAGTAAATCAGGTACTTGCTGTGTCTTTTTCGGCTATAAAAGCTTATAAGGAACAGCTCAAAATCTTTGATAAGGCTATTGAGGAACAAATTAAACTTATTCCTAATCCTTTAACCTCTATCAAAGGAATCGGCCCTGTATACTCTGCCGGAATAATAGCAGAAATTGGTGATATTCATCGTTTCAAAGATCATGCTGCATTAGCTAAATTTGCGGGTATTTCCTGGACAAAACACCAATCAGGAAACTTTACGGCTTCAAATACTAAATTAATTAAGTTTGGTAACCGTTATTTGCGTTACTACTTCATGGAAGCAACTAACAAAGTGAGATTGCACGATCACGAGTTAAAACGCTTCTATGAATTAAAATATAGCCAAACCCCAAAAACAGCTCATAAAAGGGCACTTGCATTAACTGCCAGAAAATTCGTTCGACTTGTCTATGCACTGCTGCATAGCAATCGACTTTATATTCCACCAAAAGGAGATTAATTTCCATTTGGTTAACCATATCCTACCATATTTACAAACTTACTTTGGTAGGCTTAATAGGTGATGCCTTTTTATGCTCAAAACCGGTAAAATATCATCAATATTTCTAAATTTATTTCCAATTTGGTATTGACATTTTACCGCTGGACTTATTAATAGCTTGCTTATTATCGTGCTATCTCTATAGCTTGCTTCAAATCTACATCTCCTGTGTATAAAGCTCTTCCAACTATTGCGCCGGATACGCCAACCTCTTTGAGGTTTTTAATGTCTTCCAGCTTGCCAACCCCGCCGGAAGCTATTATGTCAATGTTAACGGCTTTAACCATTTCTTCCATAGCTTTAAGGTTTGGTCCAGTCAGCATGCCATCTCTTGATATATCTGTGTATATAATTGTTTTGGCACCTAACTCTTCCATTTTTTTTGCAAAACTTACTGCTGTAAATTCGCTTGTTTTTTCCCATCCTTCAATGGCAACCATACCATCTTTCGCATCTATGCCTATAACAACATTGTTTTCAAAAGTTTTAAGTGCGCGTTTTACAAGTTCTGGATCCTTAACTGCTGAAGTTCCCAGTATTACTCGTTCAATACCTTTGCACAAAATAGTCTCGATCATTTCGATAGTGCGGATTCCTCCGCCTACTTGAACCGGTATACCCATTTTTACTGCCATTTCGCTGATAACAGCAATATTTTGTGCTTTTCCTGTCCTGGCTCCATCCAAATCAACCACATGCAAATACTGTGCACCCGCCTTTTCCCATCTAAGTGCCATTTCTACAGGGTTGTCAGAATAAACAGTCTCCTTGTTGAATTCACCTTGTGTAAGTCTTACGCATTTTCCTTCTCTTACATCCACCGCAGGATAAATAATCATTTAATTAAACCTCCTGTATAATAAATAAGAGTACATAAGCTCTATCCCTTTACTACCTTAGCAAAATTTCTTAAGATCTCAAGCCCGACTTCTCCACTTTTTTCAGGGTGAAATTGGGTTGCAAACACGTTCCCTTTCTGGACAGCAACCGAGAAAGTAATACCATAGCTGGTTTCTGCTATTACAATATCTTTATCGGATGTATCCAGGTAATAGGAATGCACAAAATAAACATATGGATTTTGTGACAACCCACTAAGCAACGGGGAATTACCCTTTATATCAAGCAGGTTCCATCCCATATGGGGTACCTTTAAGTTCATGTCTTTAGGAATCTGGCGGATTGCTCCTTTAAGAATGTTCAAGCCTTGAACATTCTCGCCTCCCTCTTCGCTGTGCTCAAACAAAAGCTGCATGCCAAGGCATATACCCAGGAAAGGTTTACCGCTTTCTATGACAGTTTTGATAACATCTATCAGCCCACGCTTTTCAAGTTTTTCCATAGCATCTGCAAATGCACCTACTCCAGGTAGTACTACTGCATCTGCATTAAGAATGAAATCCCTGTCAGAAGACACCTCTGCTTCACAACCAATAAAATGTAAGGCTTTTTCAACGCTTCTTAAGTTCCCTACTTCATAATCTATAACAGCAATCAATTCTTTTCACTCCAAACCAAGAAAATTCTCAAATTCCTTAAACAACATACACTCCCAATAATATTATTAATGGGAGTGTCTATTATTAATCTAATTTTTTGCCAGTCAAACGTTCATATGCTTCTATATATTTAAGCTCGGTGTTTCGAATTACATCATCCGGTAATACTGGAGCTGGTGGCTTTTTATCCCAATCTGTCGATTCAATGTATTCCCTCAGGAACTGCTTGTCAAAGCTTTTTTGTGGACGTCCAGGTTCGTATTCGTTCATATCCCAGAATCTTGATGAGTCTGGAGTAAACATTTCATCAGCAACTACCAGTTTGCCGTCTTCAAGACCGAATTCAAATTTGGTATCTGCAAGGATAATTCCTTTGCTTTCAGCATATTTGCTTGCCTTATTGTACAAAGCAATACTTGTTTCCTTAAGCTGGTTAGCAAGATCAGTTCCTATTTCTTTGCAAAGCTCTTCAAAGCTGACATTTTGGTCATGTCCTTCTGAAGCCTTTGTTGATGGAGTAAAGATCGGTTCAGGAAGTTTGTCCCCCTGTCTTAAACCCTCTGGAAGCTTTATGCCGCAAATACTGCCTGTAGCTTTATAGTCTTTGAGTCCGGAACCTTCAAGGTATCCTCTGACTATACATTCTGCTTCCACCATCTTTATTTTTTTAACCAGCATAGACCTGCCCTGGAGTTCTTCCTTAAACTGAGACAATCCTTCCGGATATTGGCTCACATCTGTGGTAATAACATGGTTGCCAACAATGTCTTTTGTGTAGTTAAACCAGAACTCGGAAATGCTGTTAAGTACTTTTCCCTTATTAGGTATCAAATTTGGAAAAACCACATCAAAGGCAGAAATCCTGTCAGTAACAATAATTAATATCTTATCTCCCAAATCGTAAACGTTTCTGACCTTACCCTTGATATGCAGCGGTAATTTAATAAAATCGGTATCGTTTATTAACATAGCTCTCTTACACTCCTACAAATTTTATTTATTATAAAGTTCCTTTCGTAGACATTACACCTTCAATCCTGCTGTCTATAAGTACCGCCTGATCCAGTGCCCTTCCGAAAGCTTTAAAAATAGCTTCAATAATATGATGTGTATTGTTCCCGTAAAAAACCTTGATATGTAAGTTCATACCTGCATTAAAAGCAACTGCTCTAAAAAATTCCTCAACCAGTTCAGTTTCCATATTTCCAAGTTTTTGAGCCGGAAGTTCTGCGTCAAAAACCAGAAAAGGTCTTCCACTCAAGTCCATCGCAACAAGTGCCAATGCTTCATCCATGGGAACAAATGAAGAACCGTACCTTTTTATGGACTTCTTGTCTCCCAAAGCTTCTTTTAAAGCCTGCCCCAATACAATTCCCACATCTTCAACGGTGTGATGGGCATCAACATGAAGGTCTCCCTGTGCTTTAACTTCCAGGTCAAACAAACCATGTCTTGTAAACAGGTCCAGCATATGATCAAGGAAGCCAACTCCGGTATTAACTTTGCTCTTGCCGGAACCATCAAGATCTATACATAGCGTTATATCCGTTTCACCGGTTTTTCTACTGATTTGAGATTTTCTTTCCATTCTTTAGCTGCCTCCGAACACATCGTATTAAACATTTTTTATTATAACAGAACAAGCCTTTTAATTCTACCAATTCTATAAAAAATCTCAACATGTAATTTATATTTTTAATGCCTGATTTAACTGCTATAATGTTCTAATTCATGATACTCTTAAGTTCTTCAAGCAGGACATCGTTTTGTTCCTTATTACCTACACTGATTCTAATATACTTGCCTAGTACAGGAGCATCACCAAAGCTTCTCACTAGTACGCCCCTTTTCTCAAGTTCTTTCGCAACCGTTTTTGCATCAGGCAACTTTACAAGAATATAGTTTGCTCCAGAAGGAAGAACGGATACATTATTAATTTTCTCGAGTTCTGCACATAAATACTCCCTCTGCTCAATCAAATATTTAATCTGTGCCTCTATTTCTTCCCTATCTTCGAAAACCAGCTTTGCAACCAGTTGTGATAAAGAACTTATATTATATGGAGGTCTTACCTTGTTAATCTCATTGGCCATCTCTTTACCGCTTAGGGAGTACCCGCAGCGGATGCCTGCAAGGCCATAAGCCTTTGAAAATGTACGAAGCACAATAAGGTTTTCAAACTTAGGCAAAAGTGTTACAGCCGACTCCCCAGCGAACTCTGCATACGCCTCATCAATAACTATTACGGTCTTTGGGCACATGGAACAAATCTTCTCAATATCCTTTAACGCAAGCAAATTACCGGTAGGATTGTTTGGCGTACAAAGAACTACTAATTTTGCTGCTTCACTTTTAGCTTTATCTATGAATTCATCAATCTCATACGCAAAGTTATTTTCTTCCTTTAGAGGCACTTCAACAGCGGTTCCCCCTCCAATTATTGTATCAAGTTTATACATGCTGAATGAAGGTGTAGGACATATTACTTTCTCTCCTTTGCCCACAAACGTATTAACAAGCACCTGTATCAACTGGTCTGAACCTGTTCCTACGACAATACCTTCCATATCAACACCCCAGTATGCTGATAAAGTCTTTCTAAGTTCAATGGAATCGGTATCTGGATAAAGGTACAAAGAAGGTCCTTCCATAATTATGTCTGCGAGTTGCTTTCTTACCTTTATTGGAAGTTCAAAAGGGCTTTCATTTGCATCAAGTTTAACTCTATATGGTACCTGATTTGCATTGTATGGAATAAACTCCTTAAACTCGGATCTGATTAAATCTTTTATCATTTAAATGTTCCCCTTTCCTAACTCTACTCAAACCTCACTCTGATTGCATTTGCATGTGCTTTAAGGCCTTCAGCCTCAGCAAACATTATTACATCATCTTTTACCTGCTGCAAAGCCTTTTTAGAATAAGATATAATACTTGATTTCTTCATAAATTCAGAAATATTCAGCGGTGAGAAGAATCTCGCTGTTCCGCTTGTAGGCAGAACATGGTTTGGCCCTGCAAAATAATCACCTAAAGGCTCTGATGAGTAATTTCCCAGGAAAACAGCTCCAGCGTTCTTTATATAGCTTATTAGGCCAAAAGGTTCGTTTACGCAAAGTTCCAAATGCTCAGGTGCTATCTTGTTTGCAACATTTATTGCGCTATCAATGTCATCAACAACTATAATTGCTCCAAAATCCTTTAAGGACTTCTCTGCTATTTCCTTTCTCGGCAGCACGTTAAGCTGGACTTCCAACTCCTTTTGTACCTCACTGGCCAATCTTTCAGAAGTTGTTACCAGAATGGAGGATGCAATTGCATCGTGTTCTGCCTGTGAAAGCATATCTGCAGCTACAAATCTTGGATTTGCAGTATCATCTGCAACAACCATTATTTCACTTGGTCCAGCAATCATGTCAATATCACAGTACCCATAAACCATTCTTTTTGCCATTGCCACATATATGTTGCCGGGACCTACAATCTTATCCACCTTTGGTATGGACTGCGTTCCAAAAGCCACTGCAGCTACCGCCTGCGCCCCGCCAACTCTATATATCTCATTTACGCCTGCTTCGTTTGCTGCTACAAGTATAGCCGGATTGATCCCGTTAGCACCTCCGGGAGGTGTCACCATCACTATCCTGCTTACACCAGCAACCTTTGCGGGTACGGCATTCATAAGAACCGATGAAGGATAAGCTGCTGTTCCACCTGGAGAATATATACCTACCACTTCAATTGGGTTGTAAAGCTGTCCCAATATAACGCCATCCTCACCTGTCGTAAACCAGGATTTTTCAAGCTGTTTTTCGTGAAACTGCGCTATATTCTTTCTAGCCCTCTTAATTACTTCAATGAGCTCCTTGTCAACCTTTTCATATGCTTCCTCTATCTCAACCTGAGATACCAACAAATTATCCGGACAAAGCTCAACCTTGTCAAACATATTTGTATATTCTAAAACGGGCTTGTCTCCGTTCTTTTTAACGTTATTAACTATATCTGCAACTTTATTTTGTATGTCTCCATATTCAATCTGACTTCTTGCAGCCAATTTATTAAAAATATCACTGTCTTTATTTGATCTCAAGTCTATAAACTGTATCATAGCATTGTCACCTCTTCTCCAGTTCTTTTCTTATGCCATCAACTATTTTGTTTATACGTTCACTTTCCATCTTCATGCTCACTCTGTTTACAACAAGCCTTGCACTTATATCTGCGATATGCTCTAGCACTACCAGACCATTTTCCTTAAGTGTCCTGCCGCTTTCAACCAGATCTACTATTACTTCCGATAGTCCAACAAGTGGTGCAAGTTCTACAGAGCCATTCAATTTGATTACTTCTATTGATTCTCTTCTTTTATGTTCAAAGTATTCCCTGGCAATTTTAGGATACTTAGTAGCTACCCTTTTGTTATTGAATTGGTCGAGCTTTCCCTGAAGTTCAACAGGCCCTGCTACTACCATTCTGCATGCAGCAAATCCTAAGTTTAGCACCTCGTAGAGATGTCTTCCCTCCTCTAAAAGGGTATCCTTACCCACAATCCCTATATCTGCTGCACCATATTCTACATAAGTAGGTACATCGCTTGGCTTTGCAAGGAAAAACTTTATCTTGTTCTTCTCATCAGTTAGAATAAGTTTTCTTGACGAACCTTTAAGTTCAGTACAATCCAGCCCTATAGCTTCAAATAGTTCAACAGAAAGCTCTGTAAGTCTTCCTTTTGATAACGCAATAGTTAAATACCTCATATTTACCTCCCTAACAGCTCATCTATAGTTACAGTTGAAGTTTCGTGCTTTTCAATGTTATGGACTTCGATACGCTGATCATCAAGAATGCTTATTACTCCGCCAATTCCCTTTGTTCTTGCGTATTCCTTCACATCTTCCATTCCATTCCCTGTAACATCAATTTCAACTACCAATCCCTGATCCCTTAAAGCCTGACAAACCCTAAACGCAGTTTTTCTGCCTTCTTCCCTATAACAGATAAGACTGTCAATTGAAGGCTTTTCTGACTCAATCTTCTGACGGTCGAGAGCCATCATAATCATGTTTATTCCTAATGAAAAACCCGTTGCAGGGCTCACTTTACCAAACTTTTCAACCAGCTTGTCGTATCTACCGCCGCTTAAAATTGGGAATCCTGCTCCATATGTAAAGCCTCTGAATATAATGCCTGTATAATAATTCAAGCTCTGTACCATTCCAAGATCTATAGATACATATTTACTAAGTCCGTAATCATCAAGTATCTTGATTACTCTTCTCAAGTTTTCAAGAGCATTAATTGATTTCTTGTTAAGCGAATACTTTTCAACACTATCAATTACATCCAGCGATCCAAACAATCTTGGAAGACTTAAAACAAGCTCCTTCAGGTCTTCCCTGATGTTATGTGTCTTTACCAGTTCCTCTACCGCCAGGTAATCCTTTCTATCTATAAGCACCCTCATTTGCTCGGTTTCTTCAGCCGACAATCCGGTCTCTTCCATCAATCCTTTGAAGAAATCCACCTGTCCTATGTCTATCTGGAAGCTTTCCAAACCCGATGCCCTGACTGCATTAATTGCAGTTGCAATCACCTCAGCATCAGCCTCCGGCGAATTTATCCCCATCAGTTCAACACCCGCCTGGGTAAATTCCTTTTGCTTTCCTCCGCCTAATTCCTTATAGTTAAATGTATTCCCTATATAGCAGAATCTCAACGGATGACTGACATCCTTATATTTAGTTGCTGCAAGCCTTGCTATTGGAATAGTAATTTCCGGTCTTAAAACTAATATACGTCCCTGCTGGTCAAAAAACTTGAACATCGTCTCCTGCGCAGTAATACCATCCTCTGCAAGAAAAGCATCATAAAACTCAACTATTGGAGTTTCAACTTCATAAAATCCCGAACTTCGAAATACTTTTCTTATCTTCTCTTCAAGATTCCTTTTAACAAAGCATTCATTTACAAGTACATCCTGAACACCTTCAGGCGTATAGATTTTCCACTTAGTCAATTTCCGCACCTCACTTTATCACTTTACTACATTAAAGTTGTAAATTAATGAATTAAAAATATTATAGTATAAGTATGGCAATTTGTCAAACAAAAAATCCCCTTATTTTGGTTTAATCAAAATAAGGGGACTTTTATCTATTGAAACTTAATTTGCTATAATTATACTGGACTTGACCCTATCAATCCACTTACATCTTGACCTAGAAGTATCATTCTCATTATCGCAAAATCAATTGAATTAATCTTTCCGTTGCCATCCATATCCAATGCTTCTGAGTTAAAATTTCCACTTACAAATATTCCTAAAATATTCATCCTGGCTAACCCAAAATCAATTGAATTAAATGCACCATCTCCATTAACATCTCCACGAACGAATCCTGTTGCTGTTTGCGTTGGAGTAGTTGTATTTTTTGTTGGTGTAGGAGTAACAGGTTTCACTGTAGGTGTAGGTGTTGATTCTGATGTAACTTGTGGCATACCCAAATATGCTCCTAATGAAATACCATTTTTACCAAGTGCCACTTGATGGTCAAGACTTATATATTTGCCGCTTGATGTTTGCCACAATGCCTTTTCCAATAATCCATATTTACTTTCATCCCATGTTGACCAATCGTTTCCGATCAATCCTCCGGTATCACCCGAATTTGGATTTATACACCAGAATGTATGATTAATACGATTTTTAATCATGTAATCTCTGAGCAGTTCCATCCACTTCTGGTTCTTTCCTCCATCCATGTGTCCGCCCCACTCACCAATTAAAAGTGGTGCAATTTTTTTGTCATCAATATATGCCCAGCTATCATACCAGTAATCATCCAAAAGTGTTTGTGTTGTAAAATCCTTTTCAAACCATGTTTGTGCATAAACTGAAGGACCGTAATCATGTGGTGAATAAACTATCTGCTTGTTTAGTGAACCTAAATCAACAGGATAGTCTTTTACACCTCTAAGGTTTCCACCCCACCATGCCGGATACCATGGAGCAGCATCTCCACTTGCTCCCCAAATATCTGGTGTATCACATGTATAACCTTTTTCAGTTTTAGGATATTGTTCAATACCTTCAATCATTATCAATAAGTTAGGGTTTGCAGCAAGTATTGCCTTTGCACATTTTTCAGAAGCATATTTCCAATTGTTTTCATCTGTAGAATTGTCCCATTTTGCCATAGTAGCAGGGCAAGTTCCAGTATATCCACGCTTTCCGTGCGGCTCATTTTTTAAGTCTAATGCTAATATAGTATCATCGTTTTTATATTTTTCTGCTAACCATGCTAATGTATCTATCCACATATCTGTAGTAACTACACCTGTAGTTTTTGCTTCTTTTCCATACCATAATTCGTAGTTGTGTCCCGAGTTATTTGCATCAGGACTATGTATGTCAACCATTACCTTTATTCCGAGCTCTTTACAGTAACCCATTATAATATCAAATATCTCCATACTGTTTCTAACTTCACCAGTTGAAGGATCAACAAAATCAGGGTTAACAACAGTATACGGAGGCTTATTAGTTGCTGTTACGCTTGAAACTGGATTTGGCTTTCCACTCATCCAGCTATATAGAAGTTCTGTAGAAATAGGTATTCTTAAAAATCCTATACCTCTATCAGCTATGCTGTTCAGAATACCCTTAACATCATACCATGCACCATGGAAACAATTTTCGCTGCAGTTAAAACCAAACCAGTTGGCACCTGTAAGCCATACTTCATTTCCATACATGTCCAGAACCTTGTCGCCTTCACAATGCAACCAGTCATCAGTGTTTGTGTCGGCAGCTTTCACTTTGTTTCCAGTGTTTGTTGAGAAACAACACAACAAAAGAATCATTAGTGCAACAGCTAACGAAACAACTCTTTTCGTTTTTTTCATAAAATCTCTCTCCCCTTTTAATATTTTTTTATTTATTTGAAACTTACTAAAGTTGAAATCAAAGATGTCTCTACACTTTTAACAATTCAGACCTATTATAATATATTCGAATTGTAATCATTTCTTAGGGGGCTTAAATTGTTAAAATTCCTCAAGTGATATTAAATTTAACAAAATCTTATACTATTATTTTATTCGACAATTGGTATGAAATCAACAAAAAAATTATAACTCCTTTTTTATCAACATTTCATGCAAAAACATTACTCTATTGACCTCCATTATACCAATATAGGACTTCTTTTCTTGGTAAACTTACAGCAATTATGCTATTGCTATCTAATTCCCTGAAATAAAAATCATCCGGAAATACATCAATATGTTTATCAAATATAAATATATCCGAATAATCCGCTATTTGTGATTGAAGCTTACCACTACCAAACTCCTTTCTATTTACATCCTTTTTTTCCTTAGGTAATGAGCTTTCATCTATTTTATACTTTAAAAGGACATCATTAAATTCCTTATAACTCAGCCCCATTCTTAATATTAAGGATGTTGATGCTTGTAAAAATCCTCTTCCGTAGCACATTTTCACATTTATTGCACTACTGGGTATTGATTTTGGAAAGTGGTTCAGCACTTTAGATTTCGGGTATCCATTTTCTCTTAAAATATATTCGTAATATTTTATGTCACTAAATGGCCCTGAAGTTTCCCACCCTAGTCCAATGCATCCTCTTAAAATTCCCAGCATAAATATACCTATACATAAAAATGATATAAACTTAAAAATCTTCTTATCCCTTGAAAGAAAAAACGATGAGATAATAATTACTGCCCCAGGTAATATCGTAAAAAGGTATATAGCCATTCTCTTTGATTCATAAGACAGGGGATCATACATAATAATCAGTTGTGACATAACCACAAAAGCAATTCCAATTAACGGATATTTTAAATTCTTGCTCTTCACTAAATTTATCAAGTCCATGTTTTTGCCTCATTCCTTCTTGTATAACTCCGTCTTGCTTACAAGGATTGGACCACTGATGCCAATCCCTATGCTATTGCTGAATATATCCTTAACCTTTCGAAAAGTTTTTTTGCCGAAGAGATCTTGCGAATTTTCCTATAGAATCCGTAGCCTTAGACAAACTAAAGCCGGAAAGAATAAAAAATGCTGGTACTATAAAATATCTATACCTGGTTTGAATTTCTATAAGCAAATATATCGCAAAATATCCTGATATAAGCAACGTTATAATATATAAATGTAAATTGCCGTTTTTGCTTTTTATAATCAAAAACATCGTCAAGCCAGCAAACAATAGCATTAATGCATATTGAATTTTTTCCAGCCCAACAAGGTAATCTATTTCATTTGATGTTAGATCTGTTCCGGGAGATATAAATTGAATAGTACTATCACTATGAGTCCACATAATATTGAATTTTTTAATTGCCAATATAGCCAATTCATATTTATTTTCAAGTCTTTCACGAATTATATCCTTTTCAATCCGGTATAGCTCATCACCAACCGGGTATTTATCAAGAATTTTTGCATCTTCATTTGAGTACCCGCCATTTGTAGAGTGATTCAGTCCTACAACAAACTTCCAGTAAACATTGCGATTCCCAAAATTATATTCTGTTATATCAAACGCTTTCAACGAGTATCCAAACAATTGGACCACTATATTAAATGTTAATAATATAACCGCAGCCTTAGATATAATTGAAATAAAATCCGATGGTTTCTTTTCTCCATTTTTATTAGTTAATTCCTTGTTCTTGATAAAATTAAAAATACTATTAAAAACAATAGCAATTACAATAATATATAGTGCAAAATTGCCTTCAGGTCTCATGATATGTCCAATTGCCATTGAAATTCCTGAAAGCACATAAAATCCCCATCCACTCTTATATGTAATTATTAATAAACCAAGATATACAAAAAATGCAGAGATTACTTGGTTTGTAAGCATCGAATTAAAAACAATCGACTGTATATAAATTGCATAAAGCAAGCTTGAAATACGTGCAGCCTTGTCATTAAAGATTTTTAAAGCTATAAAATATATCAATACTACAGTTCCGGTTGAAAAAAGTACGTTAAGAAACTTTACAACAAGAATATTACTCCCAAACAAGAAGTATAAACACGAACAATATATGGAAAATCCCAATTGATACACCCATACATTAAAGTACTCTATTCCCTTTAGTGCAGAAAGTTTTCCTTCCAAAATCAAATTTGCAGCTGTATTCAACAGGCTGAAATCAGATGTAGGTTCTGTTTTCACTAGAAATATCCAAATTAGTCTTAATGATAACGATAATAAGATTAACCCAATTAAGAATACTCGCTTTCTCTTAATTTTAAATATCAATAAGGAAGAGAAAAATATCAAAAGTAAATAAAGAACAGCGTAGCCATAAAATTTCTTATCTATTCGTATAACATTTACAAATGACAATAACAATAAAACTGCGCCAAAGGCTATAATATACCAAGCCTTAATTTTATCAGCAAGACTCCCCACAAACTTTAACATCGTTCACCTCATACACTTAAATTTCTTTTATTTGAATTCATAGCTGCCCTTCCACTTAATAGAGTCGCCTTTATTAATTATTTTATCAATACCATTTACCATATTGAAATATGTTTTCCCATATTCTTCAGTAAATATTGTGGGCTTATCGTTTTGTAAATTTTCAAAATTACCTAGTCCATAACCAGTTTCAATTGACGCAACAATCTTATATGAATTATTTTTTGATATGAGTGTGAGAGAATTTGCAATATTGTTTTTATTATAAGGACCAGAGTCTGAATCTTTTCCGCAAACAGAAGAAATACCATTACTATATTCAATTCTTTTGCAAGAAGTATCTTGAGTCTGTAATCCGTAATACCTTTGCAATAAAACTTTTTCCAATGCAGTAGAAACCAATTCAATATCAACTTTATTATGTGTGATTTTATATTTTACAACCTCTTTTAACACATATGATTTTATTTTCTTAGTATTATATCCTTGAATATAATTAGTCGCTGTTATCTCAAGACTTTCACAATCATATACTCTATTATCCACTAATTCCTTGCCATCTATCTCAACTGTAAAATTTTCTGTTTTTGCAGTTGGCTCCAGCTTTCCGTTAACCTTGTTACCGTGCCAACCACCGGTAAAAGAGAATTTTCCGCCGTCATCATTTTCCAGGGATTTTACAGCATATGGACCTATCCAATCTGAACACGCCTCCATAAAAGGTACGGATCTCTTTGTAACCCAAGGTGATATTTCACGAGAATAGTTAGTATCCAAATATATTGCTTTTATATTCATCATATTATTTATACCGCATTTTCCAATTCCCAGATGCATATCAGTATGTCTAAGGTATCTATAAGATATATATATATCACTGCCTTGTTTAACAACTTTTAGATTAGTAGGCAAGGGCATTACATTGATTTGTGGAAATAATACCGCAATAGATAACTCAACGAACATTGCCAGTATAAACAAAAACTTAACTTTTTTGAAATTCATTGAATCATCTCCTTTAAATAAAATTTCCAAATATTTGTTGAAGGATTTTATACAGCTGTGCAAGTTTTAATATTTTATTCATAACGACGATACTACTTTTTGGATAATTAGTCAATGCCAATTTGTTTTATTTTGATGTATGTAAATTGATGTAAAAAACAAAACCCCAAATCCAACGGACTTAGGGTTTATCCTTAAAAATTCTATCCTATTTTAGATAAATTAGCAAATGCAGCCATCAGCCTTTTCATCCCTGCACCTTTGAAGTGTATCTCCAGTTTGTAATCATCATTTTCCTTTTCAACATTGGTTATGACCCCAACTCCGAATTTCTTGTGTTCAACTTGATCTCCTATGCTGAAATTCGCGGCCGCAGTTTTGGGCTTACTAACATCAGTAAACGTTGACGTTCTAAAGCTTGACGGAGCACTAAAACTTCCTGTACTTCCAGCACTCACATTTTTATTCACAGGTTTTTTTGAAGTCATTGGCTCCTTCTTTTCATTACCTTCCAACAGTTCAGGAGGAATCTCCTTCAAAAATCTGGACATCTTATTATATGTAGTGTTACCAAACAACGTTCTGGTAAATGTATTTGTCAAATAAAGCTTTTGCTTTGCTCTGGTGATACCAACATAGCACAACCTGCGCTCTTCTTCCAGTTCACTCTCGTCGGACATCGAACGGTAGCCCGGGAAAATTCCCTCTTCCATTCCCACCATAAATACAACGGGAAACTCCAGCCCTTTTGCACTGTGAAGAGTCATCAAGACTACATAATCACCATTTTCGTCCATGTTATCTATATCCGCAACAAGCGATACATTAGCAAGAAAATCCTCAAGACTCTGCTCTTCATTTTTTGCTTCAAATTCCAGTGCAACGGATACTAATTCCTTTATATTTTCAATCCTTGACTGAGCTTCAATAGTATCTTCTTCCTCATAGCTTCTCTGTATGCCGGACTGTTCTATCACTTCCTGTATCAACTCCGACACCTTCATTGATTCCTTAAGTATACGCAGCCTTGATATCATAGCCACAAAACCTTCAAGCTTGGAAGCTGCTCTGGCCAAATCAGGTATTTCCGATGCAGAAGATATAATTGAAAAAATACTTACGCCTTTGCTGTTGGCTAGTCTTTCTGCCGTTTCTATTGTAGTCGTTCCGATACCTCTCTTCGGCTCATTTATGCTCCTCTTTAGGCTTATATTGTCGGAAGGATTCTGAATCAAACGGAGGTATGCAATAAGGTCCTTTATTTCCTTTCTGTCATAGAACTTCAGGCCTCCAAATATTTTATATGCAATTCCTTCCTTTATGAGCATTTCTTCCACAACACGGGACATTGCATTTACTCTGTAAAGAATTGCAAAGTCCTTATACTGCATGTCCTTTATAGTGCTCAGCTTCTTTATCTCATTTGCAATAAAATACGCTTCTTCATGCTCATTCGAACACTCACAATGCCGTATCTTTTCCCCGCCTTTATTTTCAGTCCAAAGACTCTTGTTTTTCCTGCCATAATTATTTTTAATGACGCAGTTTGCAGCATCAAGAATAGTCTGGGTTGACCTGTAGTTCTGCTCAAGTTTTATTGTCTTACAACCACTGAATTCCTTTTCAAAATCCAGTATATTACGTATGTTCGCACCTCTCCAACCGTAAATCGATTGGTCATCGTCACCAACAACACATAAATTCCTGCTTCTTTGTGAAAGCATACTTATCAATGAATACTGTGCACTATTTGTATCCTGGTATTCATCCACAAGTATATATTTGAATTTTCTCTGATAATAGTCCAAAACATCCGGATAATTGGAAAACAGCTTTATAGTCAGCATTATAATATCGTCAAAGTCTACGGCGTTGTTTTGTTTCAGCTTCTTCTGATACAGTTCATATATTTTAGCCACCTTTGCCATTCTAAAATCCGCAGCATACATCTTTCCATATGTAACCGGATCAATCAGTTCATCCTTGGCTCTTCCTATCATCTCAAGCATTGACTTTGGCGGATAGTTTTTTTCATTTAAGTTTAATTCCTTCAAACAGTCTTTTACAACAGTCTGCTGATCTGTGTAATCAAAAATAGCAAAGCTTCTGTCATAGTCAAGCTTTTCAATGTCCTTTCTCAATATCCTAACGCACAATGAGTGGAAAGTACTAACCCACATGCTGTCACTTACATTTTCCACCAGCTTATCAATTCTTTCACGCATCTCTTTGGCTGCCTTGTTTGTAAATGTAATAGCCAATATACTTGAAGGGTAAACACCCTTCTCCTTAATTAAATATGCAATTCTATTTGTAAGAACTCTGGTCTTTCCGCTGCCTGCACCAGCTAATATTAGCAGTGGTCCATCCACATGCAATACCGCTTCCCTCTGTTCATTGTTAAGCCCGTTCAATAAATCCATAGTACAAACCTCTCTTAAACTTTAGTCCGTAGTTTTAGCGCCTGCCACATGATGACAATATTAAATGCCGAGACCTTAATCCCGGCATTTAATATTATAGTCAAAATCAAAACATATTACAAATATATATTTAATTTTCCGATTAAAAATCGATTTAGATATCTGGCTCAATTAAGCCATAATTTCCGTCTTTTCTTCGATAAACTACATTTGCCTCCATTGTTTCGGAATTGGAAAACATGAAAAACTCATGTCCCAACATATTCATCTGTAGAATCGCCTCCTCAATAGTCATAGGCTTTATTGAAAACTTTTTGGATCGTACAACTTTAAAATCATTTACTTCATCCTCATGATCTTCAAAATTGACACTATCAAAACTTAAGTCGCTTTCATGGTACTTTCTTTGAATTTTAGTTTTATTTCTTCTTATTTGACCTTCGAGACTATCAACTACCTTGTCAATCGAAGCATACATATCATCATTTTCCTCTTGTGCTCTAAGAAGGCCACCTTTAAACGGTATTGTTACTTCTACTATCTGCCTGTTCTTCTGCACACTCATAGTTATGTGAGCTTCGGTGTTCTTGTTGAAAAACTTTTCGATTTTTCCAACCTTCTTGATTGCTTTTTCCCTCAATGCATCAGTCACTTCAATGTTTTTTCCTGTAACAATAAATCTCATATAAGCCACAGCCCCTTTCTGTCTATGACAAGCATAATTCTATTCGAATTATCCTGCTTGTCTAAAAATACTTCTTTAATATTTTTACCCCTAAAAAGCTTAATCCTAACACTTATAAATTAAAATAAATTTACACCTCCATAGTTTTTATACTTTCAGAACCAGTCGATGCAATAAAAAAAATTAAACAGGTAAAAATATTTGTAAGAATATTAATTCGACGCCTATATAACAAATCCTTCTTTATTTTTAGCAAATGCTAAATTTAAGTAAATTATTTTCCACACATTTCCCACATTTATTTCACAAAACATGTGTTTTGTGTATATAAAACCTGTGGATAGTGTGGACAATTCTGTGAATAACTTATTTTAGCTTGTTTCACATGTGGATAACTCTGTTATTTCCAAAATTAGTATACCCCACTTTATGTATACCAAAACTTTTTTATTATTTTAACTGTATAAGCACCTTGCATTTGGGCAATCCTCTTATAATATAGTTTGTCAGTATATTATTTCCAAACAACCCCGACAAATTTCATAATTAAGTTCCATTTTATACATTTAATTACATTATGTTAATTTGTAAATAAATGTTTTTCCCACAGCATTCTAAAATAAATTTAAAAAAATTTAAATTTATTTTAAAAAACACTAAAGTCTTTTAGATTTTAATTCGATATAATACCCGAACAATTTAAAATTACTCCCCTAATATCCCGTTACATTCACCCGTCTAAAATGGAATGTCACGGGGCTTTTTTTGCCTATAACTCTATAGCACTATATAAAGCACAGAAATCATTTCTACAAAAATATTACCGTGAAAATTTAAAAAGGTCGCCTATCTTCAACCTTCTGCCATAGTGAAGCACCGCATTCGAATATATTTTAATGGATAGCCATGATAAAAGGAAAATTGTAATAATCAAAGTAGCTATGGAAGCTATCATATCACCAACAGGCACTTCAGACATCATCAATCTGCAAGGCATAGCTAATGGCGATGAGAAAGGAATTATCGATATTATTCGGGCATATTGTCCTTCAGGTTGACTTAGTGCACCAAAGGCTGCATAATACACTACTAAAGTTATTATTGAGATTGGTATAAGTGCCGAATTAATATCCTCTGCTTTGCTTACTGTAGCTCCTGCAACTGCATTTATCATTGCATACAGCGAGTATCCCAACAAAAAATACATTAAAACCATTATAAGCATATATGGCGTCAAACTTGAAAAGTCTACAAATTCTTTGTCTATTTTAAAATCGCTTGGAAAAACAAAAGTATATGTCATAATTCCTGCAATAATTACTGATGCAAATTGACACAACCCAAGCAAACCCATTGCAGCACTTTTTCCCAAAATAATTTTAGAAGGCTTGGTTGATGTTAAAAGAATCTCCATTACTCTTGATGTCTTTTCTGATGCTACCGACATGGAAACCCCATAACTGTAAAAGTAAATTGCTAAAAATATCAATGTTACTATGATGAAAGTCATTATATAATTTCTCATTGTATTTCCTTGTAATTCTTCCACATTAACCGTTATATCGCTTAAAGCTATTTTGGTAACATCATCAGATACCCCGGCATTCTTCAAAAGTCTTCCCACGAAAATAGATTTAATACTACGGCTAAAATTATTTACATCCAGTCCATCACCTGACTTTTTGACAAAGTAATTAAGACTTGGTACTCCCCCACTGCTTCCAATCACCACTAAGAACTTTCCATCGTCTTTACCAACCATTTCTTTAAGACTTTCTATCCTGGATTGATTCTCTATTTTGAAATCATATTCTCCATAAAGTTTGGAAATCTCAGAAAAATCATTATTTAGAATTCCTTTTGGATCAACAATATACAATGTGCTTTTCTTATTTTCATCTTCAGTTTGTACATCAGAAGCCGTTTCAATTTTATCAAGGCGAAAAACTATGGCCGGTATACCGATTGACAAAACTACCAGCAGAATCGTAATTATACTGGATATGACAAACACCTTCTTGCGGGCATTTTCTTTAAATGTAAATGCTAAAACCGTCAAAAATTCCTTCATCCTTAGGCACCTACCTTATCTACGAATATCTCATGCAAAGATGGCTCTCTTATCTCAAACTTATCAATCTTTATTTTTTGTTTAATAATTGATTCAAGGAGCTGGTGAGCCTCCTCATCCGACTTGATTTTTAATTCGTATCCCGTTGCTGTTTTTGATTCCAGCTTGATCCCTTGTTCTCTAATCAATCCATCTATTTCAGTTTCACAGCTTACAAACAGGTTGGTTCTTCCATATCCTCGTTTAATTTCTTTTAAATTCCCCTTAATTACTGACTTCCCACTTTCGAGGATGACAATATCCCGGCAATACTCTTCTACTGCCTGCATTTGGTGGCTTGACATTACTATGTACTTTCCTTTCTCAACAAGCTCATAGATAACATTTTTCAAAAGATTTGTATTAACCGGATCAAGACCACTAAATGGCTCATCAAGAATAATAAGCTCCGGGTCGTGGATTAATGCTGCAATTAGTTGAATTTTTTGCTGATTCCCTTTTGACAGGTGGTCTGCTACCGTCTTAGCATATTCAGAAACCCCAAGCCGTTCACACAAATACTCAAAATTGGCCTTAGCAGTTTTTGCATCAACTCCCCTTAGCTTTGCAAAATACATAATCTGTTCCTGCACCTTAATCTTAGGATATATTCCTCGTTCTTCAGGCAAATATCCAAACGCAACACTCTCCCTGGTAACAGGCTTACCATTCCATTCAATTCTTCCACCGTCTTTATCCAATATGCCAAGAATCATCCTAATTGTAGTGGTCTTACCTGCTCCGTTAGTTCCCAGTAAGCCAAAAACCCCTGGTTCTTTTATCTCAAAGCTAATATTATCAACAGCAGTTTTATCACCAAACTTTTTAACAACATTTGATACAACCAATGCCATATCTATTCCTCCTATTCCATTAACACTATTCTTTTATCTTGCCCAAAAGCAACTTTATCTATAATATCCCTATTTTGTATAAAATTAAATATACCACTTGGAATAACACTTTTCAACAGCTTATAGGTTCACATGACATAAGAAAAGAGATGGTAAATTGCTGCTGCAAAAACCATCTCTAAACAACTTTTTCAACAATATTAACTTTACAAATTATATGTCAGATTAATCGCTTTAGCTATTTCCTTCATCTTTATACCGCGATTCATGCTCTGTTTTTGAATCATTCTAAATGCCTGTTCTTCAGATAAATTCAAATGCTTCATCAAATGTCCTTTGGCCTGTTCCACTTCTTTTCTTGTATCAAGAGTATCCTTAAGATCTTCTATTTCCTTTTCAAGCATCATTACCTTTTTTCTGTTCTTTATTACAAGGTCAACCGTACTTAAAAAGGTATCCCTATGAAGTGGCTTTGCAACAACTACAATATCATATTCCGATTTTAAATATTCTATTGACCCTTTTTGCTCATTGCTTGCTATAAGAATAACATTGCACAACTTATCTTCCATAGCTATTTTTGCTACTTCAATACTGTTTTGTGGTGACAAATCATATTCCAGGACAGCAAGGTCCGGTCTCAAATTAACCAGTTTTCTTAAGGCATCATTTGCATTATTAGCCTGATCAATGACCTGGTATCCACTTGCAACCAATACGGCTTTAAGCTTGTTTGTTGAACCTTCATTACTCATAGCCACCAGTATCCTTGCCGATTCCATAACTGCACCTCCTATGCAGTAAAATTACTTCCGCCAGTACATATCGCATCGTTGACTGCAATTAAAGCATTAAATTCCGCTGCGATATACATATTAACTATATATTCCAAAATGATTGATTTTCTAAACAAACATTTTTTGAATATTGGTATTTTAATATTTGGTTAAATACTGGTCGACTTCCCATTTGCTGACCTTGGTCCTATAATCGTCCCACTCTCCATATTTAGCTTCAATGTATTTTTCAAAAACATGATTACCCAGAACCTCTCTTGCCAGCTCGCTTTTCTTCATTTCCTCAATAGCTTCCTTCAGACTTCCCGGAAGTGATTCTATGCCTTCAGCTAGCCTCTGCTCCTCTGTCATTTCAAATATATTCTTATCAGTTGAAGGAGGGGGCTGAATTTTATTTTCTATACCATCAAGTCCGGCTGCCAATACTGCTGCAATCGCAAGATATGGGTTACATGCCGGATCTGGACATCTCAGTTCAACTCTAGTAGCTGAGCCCCTAGCTGCAGGTATTCTTATTAATGGGCTTCTATTTCTAGCAGACCATGCAAGATATACCGGAGCTTCATAACCAGGTACCAAACGCTTATAGGAATTAACAATAGGGTTGGTTATTGCCGCTATGGACTTCATGTTCTTCAAAAGTCCGCCAATAAACCAATATGCTTCCTGGCTGAGCTGCAATGGATCCTTCTCATCATAAAAAGCATTTTTACCATCTTTAAACAGCGATGTATTAGTATGCATACCCGAGCCATTTATTCCGAAAATCGGCTTTGGCATAAATGTTGCATGTAATCCATTTCTCTGAGCAATAGTTTTTACAACCATCTTAAACGTCATTATGCTGTCGGCAGTACTCAATGCATCACCATATTTGAAATCGATCTCATGCTGCCCTGGAGCAACTTCATGATGTGATGCTTCTATTTCAAATCCCATCTCCTCCAAAACAAGACACATATCTCTTCTTGCATTTTCACCTAAATCCACAGGTCCTAAGTCAAAGTAACCTGCATTGTCATGTGTTATTGTAGTTGGTTTTCCTTCGCTGTCAGTAAGGAACAGGAAAAATTCGCATTCCGGACCCACATTAAATATATCATATCCCATATCATTCGCTTTTTTCAAAGCTCTTTTCAATACATACCTGGGATCTCCATCAAACGGAGTTCCATCGGGATTATAGACATCACATATCAATCTTGCCACTTTACCAGCCTGAGGCCTCCACGGAATAAGCACAAAAGTGTCAGGATCAGGTCTCAGATACATATCTGATTCCTCTATTCTTACAAACCCTTCAATGGATGAACCATCAAACATACACTTATTATCAAGAGCTTTTTCAAGCTGTTCCGACGTTATCGCAACATTTTTCATCATTCCGAAAATGTCAGTAAATTGAAGCCGAATAAATTTTACGTCCTGTTCTTCTACAATTCTCAAAATATCTTCCTTACTATACTTTGGCATGATATATTCTCCTTTCATTCTGTGTAAATATAAACCTCGTTTGGTATAAACCGAAAACCATATCTTTTATTATACCTCTATAGACCATTTTAAACCAGATCATTCAAAGCCACATACAGCAAATTACTTTTTTGCAACTTCGTCGCGCCAAAATTGCATTTTTTGTGTACCAGCCCATATATATACCATGGTATATAGAATATAACAAAAAAGACGCACACTGAAGAATTCTACTCTTCATCGAGTACGTCCTATCATTTTTCTTAATGCTCCATAGCATGTACTGTAAATCGATTTATTGCTCTTGTTTGTACTTTCTCTCAAAAAGGTTCAATTGATTATTTAAATTATAGCACATAGATATATTCAATTTCAATAGTTTTTTATATATTTTTTATAAAATTTGCAACTTTTATTTCCTTAACTTGCATTTTATTTATCAGGATTATTCCCTCGAAACAGTTTAATATCCCAGTACCTTATCAATAATCTCCTAAGCACTTTTCATCAACTGAATCATTGGACTTTCTCCCCATCCAAATACCTTCAATATTTAAAGCATAGAAAAAGAGCTGCATATAAAACAGCTCCTTTTAATTAAATCATATACATATTATTGAATCTCAGACAAATGATCTAGCCTGCTTTCCCCAATTTCCCCATGTCGGTTATATCCAACGCTCTGGTATGTAAAGTATGCACCCATTCCTTTTTATCCCTGTCAATATAGCCCTGTACCATAATAGGAATCCATGTGATAGTGTAAATAGGATATAAAATATAGTACAATAGTATTTTCAAAGAAAGTTTCTTCTCTAGCACAAGAAATATTACGGTAAAATATGTAGAAACAGCAAACACTAACGTTGCCAAAGCAAAATTCATACTAAGTATTTGTGCAAAATCAGTAAATAATACTAATTTAAAAAGGTTACACAGCATTACAACTCCGCCTAATACAACAAACAAAGGGTATATTACATAAATTGCATTGTCAAAAGCAACAAGGTCTCTCTTTTTTATAGCTCTAGAAAAAAGAGCCTTTGTATATCTGCATGCACAATCTGACTGTCCTTGCATCCAGCGTTTCCTCTGTCTCCATGATTGCTTCATTGTAAGAGGCTTTTCATCATAAACAGCCGCCTCATGCGCCCAGTATACTTTTTCACCCTTCAATACAAGCTTTATAGTAAACTCAAGGTCTTCCGTAAGGCTTGTGGCACCCCAGCCTATCTCTTTTAACAAGTCTGTAGCCACAACAAAACCTGTCCCACCAAGTACGCAGCTAAGACCTAAATGATAACGTGCCAACTGGAATATCCTGCTATTGATCCAAAATGCTATGCTATAGCTTGCAGCTACAAATGAATCTGTAGGGTTTTTGCTATCAAGATAACCTTGAATCACCTTATGTCCCTTACATAAATGCTTGTTCATCTCCTTAAGAAAATTCAAAGAGAGCAGATTATCTGCATCTAGGACACATACTGCATCATATTTCTTTTCCATCTTAAAAATCTTGTCAAACATCCACTCAAGAGCAAAGCCCTTGCCCTTTTTGTTTTTATCAAACCTTTCAAACGCTATAGCTCCATTTTCTCTAGCTATTTTAGCAGTATTATCACTGCAGTTGTCTGCGATTACAAATATATCATATAAATCAGCAGGATAATCTAGTTTGTCCAGGTTTCTTACTATACTACCTATAACCTTTTCTTCGTTGTGCGCAGCTACAACAAGAGCAAACCTTTTTACAGGTGAATAGTTGTCCGCATTCTCTTCCTTCCTTTTAACCCATCCGAATATTGATATAATAAACAGATAAATAGCTACAGGCACTATAACAATCTGAAGTCCAAATACAACTTTGTCAATTATAACTTTAAATATTTCGAAATCGTTACCTAAAAGCATTTATATTCTCCTTCTGTTAAATAAATAACACACCAATTATTGCACATTCCATTAAATTACTACTACTATCCAAAATAATCAAGCTTAAATGCAATTGAATTTAAACTTCTGAAGCCCATTTGAACGAAAGACTTAGAAGTTTTGCAGACGTTTACACTATTTTGCTAATTATCTCCATAGATAAGCTTATTCTCAAGTATAAAATCTGGGGTTTATCTCCAAATAAATACTTCATAGGCACATTTAATTTTATGAATCCAGTCTATAAACTCTAAAGCCATAATCAATATCAATTCCGCTTTCTTCTTTTAGTTTCTTTGCAGCTCTACATATACGTTCCTTGCCAATTTGGCAGATGTCCCTGTATCCCGCTTTGTATGCAATTGAATCCGCAGGTACCTGTTCAGGTTTTTGCACCATTATATACTTTCGCCGACCTGCATCATATGCATTTATCTCCATTACTGCATGAGCTGTTGTTGCCGAGCCTGAGAAAAAGTCAAGTACGATCGCCTCTTTTTCATCTTTTACGATCATATTAATTATTTTCTTTATTAAAGACACAGGCTTGGGATAGTCAAAGCACCGTCCCATTCCTAAGTGCTCCAGCTCCTTAACGGCACTCTCATTTGTACCAATACCGTTAATTTTATTCAGCTCAACATCCAACATATTTGTAGGAGTCTTATAGCGGCCTTCTGTGTCAACTCTTTGAAATCGGATAGAGAATTTGGATGATTTGATTATGAAATAAGTGCCGTTTTTGATTTCATTAAGCAGGAATTCATCGGTCCATTTGAATGCTCCTTTCAATGAAACTTCACTGTAGTTTACACCATCCCTAACATCAAAATCGTTGAGCACCTCAACTTTGTCATAGTTCCCGGCCTTAAAACTTCCATCACGGCAAAAGGTAAACTTTATTGTCCCTTTCGGGAAGTTTAAAACTCTTATAGGATTACCGGTATTTAAAAGCGGTGCATCGCCATTATCAAGTTTATCCCCATAATACTTAATATTATTGATGTTCTTCTCATAACAAAGTACATATTCCGCTGTCTTTCTGCTCTTATTGGATAACGACGGGGGAGTGCAGGTTTTTGTCCAAATAAATGTTTCAACATAATTGGACTCTCCAAATATCTCGTTCATCATCCACTGAAGATTGTAAAGCTCGTTATTGTCTATACTGACAAAGATCACACCATCATCCTGAAGCAAATTCCTAGCTAATTTTAGCCTTGGATACATCATTGTAAGCCAACCACTGTGAAACCTTCCATGAACTTCACTGTCTTCGGACAATCTGTTACAATTCTCATCCTGTCGGCATTTCGCAAAGTATTGAGTTGTACCCATACTAAAATCATCCTTATATATAAAATCCTTTCCCGTGTTGTAAGGTGGATCTATGTATATGCATTTTATCTTGTTCATATAGGATTCCTGCAGTAATTTAAGCACTTCAAGGTTATCACCCTCTATATAGAGATTCTGAGTGTTCTCCCAATCCACACTATCCTCCTTTATCGGTCTCAATACCTTATCCGAAGGTATGTTGGATAGACGTATTGCTTCTTTCTTTCCCGGCCATGAGACTTGGTACCTTTCATTCTCACCATCGACAATCTCACTCGTCAGCTCCTGCTTAAGCAAATCAAAATCTATAGCCCTTTTTAGCTTCCCGCTATCGTCCCTTACCTCTGTGATAACATTTGGGAAGAACTGTGCAATTCTTTCAATATTAATTTGTTTAAGGTTATCTGACTTCATTGCAATCTTATCCATAGTTCCTCCTGCTTATTTTTGACAAGTTCAATCTATTCTAATCTTTAGTTTTAGTCCTAGCTTTAGTTCCAGTGTAGATTTTACGCATAATAAATATAGTGGTTAAGACCTCTTTATCGGACTTAACCACTACATAACATTCTTATTTAGATACCCTTGTATATAGTATATAATTAGCCCCACTTGATTTTAGAGACTTGCTCGCAAATTCCCCAAACCAAAACAATTATTGCTCAGTTTTCTTCTTAAATAGACTAAAACTTTTCAGCTTTTCCTTGTCAGTAACCGCAATATAAACTTCGGCAATCAACAATACCATTATGCTTAGGATCAGCACAAGAATAACAAAAGGATATTCGCCTCCAAAGCCGCTTGCAGATGTATGCTTAATCAATATACCTATATATGCCCATATTACAACTAGTCCAAAGCCTAAATTACAATTTTTGAACATCGTAAGTCCAGCTATAATGAGACCCACGATCAAAATTGCTATAGTCCAAATCCAATCAGGCACACCGAATCTATTCCATCCTATACTAACAAGAAATACAGTTGCATTCGCAATTGTTGCCACAGTAATCCATCCGAAATAAATGCTAAAGGGAAGCCTTATAAAAATCTTTTCTCTTGTTGTAAGCTCTGCTTTTCCTGTCTTAATATTAATAATAATCAAGCATAAAAGGATAACTGCCATCATAGCTAAAGAAATTCCTATCGATTTGTAGTGCCATACAAATATCCATGCCGTGTTTGCCATTGATGAGATTGTAAACAGTATACCAATCTTCTCAATCAGGTCTTTACTAAATGTACCATTCTTCTTGCTAAAAAAGCCGAATTGATATAATATGTAACCTCCAAGCAAGATATAAATTACTCCCCAAATAGAAAATGTCAATGCAGCTGGTGTAAAAAGATTCTGGTATGAATTTGCAACCTCACCTGTTGTCATTCCGTTAAACGGTATAATATTCGCAAGCACATTCACGACAATCATCACAATAAACGTTACAGTAGTATGAACCTTTGTAAAAGTACTTACAGTAGTATCTTCCATCCTTAGCACTCCTTTATGATTTTACTGGTCTATCCAATTCCCAAAAGTATCATCCGCTTATATAGTAATAGTCATACTTTCTCCTAAATAAGCATTTTTAATTACCTTTAATGTCATAATAGTATCACATAATAAAGCATTCAACAATATTATTTATGAAGCAGTGCTACTTTTGCAAATCTTTCTGAGGAATAGCCAAAATCCATCAACACTATAATTAGTAACATCGCAACAATAATGTTGGAAACTTTACAAATGTATGCAATCAATATATAATGTATGTAATTATTGTATTAGGATCCTATACATATATGAAGTAATAATGGAGGCTAATATGGAAAGTTGCCCTAAACAAAAAATCAAGATAAAAAGATCACATCAAATTATAATAGTATCATTAATATCACTAGCTTTAATTATTTGTACTTCTTATATGCTTTTTTGTGTAAAAATAACTCATGCGAAAGTAATGGACCCTGACCTTAAAAAGGCATCAAACATTCAAAAAGCAATAACTGCGTACATGGCTGATACAGGTGATACGGCTTTGACCTTTGGCGAAAAAAACGCAGGTAAACCCGATTTTGAGAAAGTCCTGCTTAAATTGCATGAACCTTTAGAAATTAATGGCGTTAAGTATGAACCGCGTTTACACTTGCCTGAGGGATCATCAATCCAACAGTACTATAGTATTACCAATACAAAAAAGTTTAAAGGTTTCAAAATCACAATATATTCAAAATATGATTATAAAGTCGAAGTGACTCCTCATGCATCAGAAAACATACTTGTATATAGCGATGCTGAGCAGCCTTAATACTTCACAGCAAATAATTTTCCCATAAAAATATGGTATCCGTGATATCCTCTGTAATAAAAAAACAATAATGACATAAAAGAATATATAATGTATAATCCAAGGGAAGTCAATTTTTTTATCTTTGAAGGGAACTTGGATGATGAAAAAAATGGTGCGTGTTTTGTTTGGTTTAGGTATCTTAATTTTTCTCGTATTAATTATATATTCCTTTAATTTGGCCCAAAACACAAAAATTAAAAATTCTTTTACAATTACCCAAACGACTGCCAAGCCTCACCTTACAAATATAAGCTGGCTTCCAAATGATAATAACTGCGAACATGTGGCTGGATGGTTAGGAAGCCGCATTCTCATCAACTATATCTCCAACCCTAATGACAGTGCTGTTTATATCTTCGATCCCCAACATGGAAAAAAAGAGCTTATAACCAAGCATGGAGGATATTCAGGCATATTTAACGGTTATACCAAAATAAATCTGTTTGCTCTAAGCGATCAAAGGATTTTACTTCATTATAATTATATTGATAACATGCTATTACAATCTGAATTAAATGATATAAATGGCATCAGAGGGGACTATACATATTCTACCATTGAAAATACGGTTCCTAAAGATAACTGGTTAAGAAAATTAGCGGTGGAAAGTGCAGAGGACTACGATTCAAAAGATAAGGAGACAAAAAGCAAAATTGAAATATATAATTTAAAATCAAAAAAGTCAGAAAAGATATTTCAATATAAAAGTAAATACAGAACAGTAGGCAAAGGAAAATGCACTCCTGTAAACAGCTTTCAAAGTATCGGGTACTCAAATAACTCCAAATTTATTTGCTGGTGTATGGAAGTAGATCCTGGAACTTTTACATTTTCAATATACAATGTAGCTTCAAAAGCTATCAAAGAATACAAAATTACCGAGGATGAGGGCCGTTTCAATTTTATCAGCAACCTGTCCGTTTCAAATGATGGAGATACACTTTGGTTTACAGGAGGGCCTGTCACTAACTATCTTGCCAATAATCCTAAAGCAGGAACCAATATCTTTAAACTGGACCTGAATACAAACAAAATAGTACCCGAACTAATTGCAGAAGACGCTATAACTTATAAAACTTCCTTTGATAACAGGTTTATCGTTTATGAGAAACTTATTAATGATAAACAAATTCTAATTACTCTAAACTGCCTGAACCTTGACTCTATGAACGAGATCATAATTGATGACAATATTATGACGAATGTATCAGGATGCTTTGATTTATCTAATTTTGATAATACAGTTTCATATTTGAAAAAAGATCTTGCAGGCGCAAAAGTATATGTTGTGAAACTTGACTCCCCAAGTAACCAACCTGCTCTTATATACTCATTACAGGAAGTGGAAGCTGTTAACTGTATTCACATTGGACAAGACAATAAAAAACTACTTATTTCCTTTGATTTAAAAGAGAACGAAAGACTAAAGCACAACACATGTGTAATGGATATTAGTTGGTAATATAATCCCACATTCGCTAATTCTTTAACTATTATAGCAACATAGATCAAATGTGAAAAATGATATTAATGAATTGCTGAAATTCAATTATCAACGTACAAAATTTTTTGTGTTGACGATATCGTAATTATCTGAGATATTTATATAAATAACATTTAATGGAGGAAATAAACATGCAATTTGAAAACGTTACAATAGTAAAAAAAGCAAATATATATTTTGATGGAAAAGTCACAAGCAGAACAGTTATATTCAAAGATGGTGAAAAGAAAACCTTGGGAATCATGATGCCTGGTGAATACGAATTCGGTACACAAGACACAGAAATTATGGAGGTTATTGGCGGCTCTATGGACGTCCTTTTGCCAGATGCTACAGAATACCGAACTTTTAAAACAGGAGATATATTTGAAGTACCTGCAAATTCAAGCTTCAAGCTGATAATCAAAGAAATCGCCGACTATTGCTGTTCATACGTTAAATAATATGAACTCGTTCGACAAGGGCGGAATGAGAAAAGACCGGCAGCCCGGTCTTTTCTCATTAAATAAGATTAAATTAACAGTTATAATGTTATCTCTAAACGTACTAACCTGCCAAGCACATTTACGTCTTTTCTATATGCAGTATCCGTTACCAAACTGCCTCTATTGCTGACAATCAACAATCTACCACCTTCAATATTTTTTATCTGTCGGATAGTTCTCTTGCCTTTATACTCAACAAAGAAAATTCCATCCTTATCAATTTCATGCGTATTGTGAACCAATACAAGATCTCCTTTTAAAACTCTAAAACCAGCCATATCATTGTCTTCAATAACCAGGTAGAATACTTTGTCCTTTGCAAAGCCTTCTACTTTGTTGTTTATAATAGGCAGCTGCTTTACTTCAACCTGCTTTTCCATTTTGTAGTTATAAACAGGCACCACCATTAGAACTCCTGCAAGCGCATCATTCCATATGTCCTGTACAGGTTTTTCAACTACCTTAACCACATTCTTTTGAGGCTCAGGCCTGTATGCTTTTTCTTCGGCTTCATAAATATCCAGCTTGCCAACTTCACCACGCAGTGCTTTGGAAAATTTCTTTATCAGATCCTCATTTAATATCCTTCTGCCGGTTTCCACATCTATAATAAATCCTTCTGATACACCTACAATTTTCCCAAGCTGCTTTTGAGTAATTCCAAGTTCTTTTCTCAACTTGCTAATCTCTGAACCCATTCTGCTGCTCATATACAACCCTCCACAATTTCAATCCGAACACAAAATGATTAATTTTTATTTTGTACACCCTTAATTTGATACTATTATACATTTCATACGCATATTTCACAACAACTTAATTCATAAAATTTGTCAATTAAAAAGCCGCATGCAGTAAAATACTGAATGCAGCTAAATATATACTATCAAAAAAATCTTTACAGGTAACATTAAAAAGTTACTGTAGTTCAACTCCCACCTGATCTTCGTAGGTTTCTCCCTATTCAAACCCTAATTCTGCTTTTACCTCTTCTTTACTATATACCTTATTGTCTCCACAAGATATATTTATGACAACAGAACCCTTGCCAAAAGTCGGCAGCATACACATATCCTGCCCATCATCTACACCAGGGACATAAAAGAACTGTCCATATTGACTTCGATAGCCTTCTTTCACATCTGCCATATTTCTTACTTGTATGCTTATCCTTTGAAATCCTGATTTGTGTTCAACAAAGCCGCTTACGCCACCCTCGCACAGTCCAACATATTGCAAATTATTCAAAAAATACTCTATTACACTATCAGCGTCCTGATTTGTAGAAATGCACACATCAAATTGACCATTAGCAGGATTTTCTTCACTAGGATTAATAATATCACTTTCATAAAGTCCTTTAATAACCATATCTTTACTTAGTTTAATACCTCTCAGTTTTTCAGGTAAATCCTTCACAGTGTTTTCAGTGTTCATTCTCTTTTGGTGGTCAAAAGAATACAAGTAATAGTCTATCTCATATTTTTCTCCAAACGGTCTTGCGCTAATATGGAAATGTAGTCCGTCCTTTTCCCCTTCTATATATATCCTGGATTTTTCAACCATGTATGTTTCCATATCTGCCTTTTTGCCAAACATCCTTTCATAGAACAATGCTCTTTCTTCTTTTTCCTGCGGAACAATTACTGCACCTTTTAAAGCATTAGCTAGATAAGCTCTGACCTCTTCCTCCGTTGCAGTAACCATAAAATCTCTCAGAATCATTTGTAGGTCTTTGTTATTATCAAAGAAAGTATCTTCGCAATAGTAAAGCTCACTTCCTTCCATTGTAGGAATAACATCACCCGGAAACCAATTCTTTAAATTTTTAGGAAACTTATATGTTATTTCATAAGAATCCTTTTTTTCCTTAGTCCTAGCTTGAACATTAGCTGCAATCTTATTATTTGCTTGATTTGTCAGATTCTTTGCTTGATTTGCTGGATTCTTTCCTACATGTGCATCGGTAAGCAGCACAGAACTTAAAGAAATACAAAATATAACTACCAATGCAGAAAACTTATATGAACCTTTTTTAAATTTACTAATCATGTTAATTCTCCTTTCAATTTGTTTCTTCGTTTTGCAGAAGCTCGCAAAATTCACTACAGGCCGACTTTTTGCATAAGACTTTGCCAGATTCAGCAACGTCATTGCATAAGATATAGACTCACTCTCATCAAGTGCCTCAAGTACATGGTTATCACATGCCAATTCCCTGTCACGGTTAATTTCCCTGGCTGCTAACCACAAAACAGGGTTGAACCAATGAACAACTGCCAATATACATACAAAATAATTCAGCAGAATATCTCCCTTTTTGTAGTGGGAAAGCTCATGCATTAATATAAACTTAAGCTGCTCAGCATCACTTGATTCACATAGCTGCCGCGGAATATAAATTTTAGGTTGTATAACACCTGCTATAAATGGACTCTTCGAATCAGGGATTATAAATATCCTTATATTCCTCTTTACCTTAAGTATGGTCTTACATTTTTCAAGTATATTCATACTTGTCATGTCTTTTTTTTCAACATATTTTCTACTTATAATGAAGAATCTCATATTTAATATAAGTATAATCAGCATTATTGAACTCATCACTAATAACCATATAATTGAAAGAACAGATATGTAATCTATGTCTATAGACTTTTTAACTGGAATTGTATTTGGCGCAACAGCTTTCTTAAATTTATCGGATGTAACTTCAGACTTTTCATCAGTTTTAGGCTTTTGCACAAGCTTATTATTTGGTGTGCTCAAACTAATGTTAAGATTTGGCTGAATTCGAAGATTATTCGTAGAATCTACAGGCACATTAACACTTTGAGACTTCGTATCTGTTATTTCCCTGACATTGTTAAAAAGGTTGAAAACGCTTATTTTACTTTCAGGCAAGTAAGGAACTATCATTCTTATAAGTACTATTGCCCATAGCAGCATATAAAACTTAGGGTTGATAAAACCTTTCAAAAGTCTTCTGACCAAAATAATAATTATTGCAATAACACTTGACATTACTGAAAGTGACAAAACCGATAAAAAAATATTAGTAATTACGTTCATATCACTTCTTCTCCCTTTTCTTGCTTAAAATAAGCCTTTCGAGTTCTTCAAGTTCCTTATCAGTAAGTTCCTCTTCTTCTAAAAGGTTTGAGACCAACATTCCCAAAGCCCCATTATAAATTCTTTTTAGAAAAGATTTACTTTCAGTCTTAACAAAGTCTTTCTCCTGTAAAATCGGGTAATACTTATATATTCTTCCTGACTTTTCAAAGCCAAGTGCACCTTTATTAACAAGCCTGTTTAGGAAAGTTTTAATAGTTTGCGCAGTCCAATCCTTATGATCTGAAAGCTGGTCAATAACTTCCTCTGAAGTAGTAGGGTTACTTTTCCATATTATCTTCATTACTTCCCATTCTGATTCTGATATCTTTGCTATTTCACTCATTTACTAGCCTCCTGGATCCATGTTTACATACGTAAACTATAATTATTACCAGTTTACATCTATCTACCAGGATTGTCAACTTCTATAACTTTTCTTATCTTTTCTTATACATTTATCCGGCTTGATCGTTTCAATAAAATCCATAATTTTATCATACACATAATCTGTAATTTCTTCGGTAATCCAATCTATAATATCAACTCGTCTATTTTCTTGTTCAAAATGCCCTGTCTTATTAATGGCCTTATCCATAACTTTGGCTTTATTTGCTTTAACGTAATAAATATCTTGCTGTGCATTTGTTATGACTGGCATAGAAAACATAATTGAAATAATCAGCGTTAGTACAAGAAATCTATTCATGTTAATCCTCCTTTCATAATTAGGAATAGCCGAATTTATATTTTGGGCATTCCTTAAAATTCTCTGTTTACACGTGTAATCAATTTCAGTTTACGCCTGTAATTTGAAATTGTCAATATATTCTAAGAAATATTTTCCATCAAAAAACTGGATCCTCCAGAATTGTCACTTTAGTGATTCTAGAAAATCCAGTCCTTAACGCTTATTCATTTCTTTATTTCCATTCAGCCAACAAATCCTTATACAACTCTTTTGTCTGATCTGAGTTTTCTACATTCAATATAATAAACTCTGAATTTGTTTCAATAAATATAAATGGTGCCTTTGAATCATCTACAAATAACTTAGCGCTTCCAACCTCATCCAGCACAAAATTCCCCTTCTTTTTACTGCCAAGTGAAGACCCGTTCAGCCACCTCCAAAACACCTTTTCTTTATACTTTCTTTCTTTTGAAAACTGCTATGACATCTCGGGACTCTTTATTTATTCTTATCATACTATTAATTGTTCTTTCTCATTATTTATTTTTGATTTAACGACACAATTAACATTAATAGCACTTAAAAAAGCTTGCACAATACAAGGATCAAATTGTGTTCCTGAATTCTTTTCCAGTTCAGCTATAACTTCACTAATTTCCATGCCTTTCCTATATGGTCTGTCAGACAACATCGCATCAAACGAATCTGCTACACATAGAATTCTTGCTTCAAGCGGTATATCATTTCCCTTAAGCCCACAAGGATAACCTTTTCCATCAAACCTCTCATGATGATGTTTTATTGAATCTATTAACAATTCAATGCTCGACAGAGGCTCCAATATATCAACGCTATAACTCGGATGCTTATGAAGCATATTTATGTCCTCTTCAGTCAATGGCTCACTTTTATTCAGCACATTTTCCGGTATTTCCACCTTGCCAATATCATGCAATAAAGCAGCTATTTTAATAAGCCTGATGCGCTCCCCGCCAAGCCCCATTGCCTTGGCAATCATTACTCCATAATCCATAACACGCTCCGAATGTCCCAATGTATACCTGTCTTTTGCAGAAACTGTTCCTAAAAGAGCTCTTAATCCACCGAATAATTTCTCATCCGAGTCGAAAAAATACTTAATTTCTCCAAAAATATCTCTATAAAGCTTCACATTATTTCTTCCCATATTTTTTGCCCGATAAAGAGCGCTATCTGCCTGCATAATCAAATCATCCTTGCTTTCAGCAAGCTCAGGATATATAGAATATCCTGCTGATAACGTAACTTTATCTGGTATTGCAAAAACTTCTTCTGAATTAGTCAATTTATCAAAAGCTTTTCTTATATGTTCAATTACTGTTAATATTCTTTCTGAGTTTGCATCGGGCAATAATATTACAAACTCATCTCCCCCATATCTGCAAACAATATCCTGATCCCCTGTTTGATCCATAAATATTTCCGAGGTTTTAGCTAAAAGTATATCCCCCGCTTTATGACCATAATTGTCATTAAACCTTTTAAAGTTATCCAAATCAATCATTAGCATTCCTAAAGTACTGCCTGAATTATCAGCTTTTGTTATCTCCTCTTCAAGCTTTGTTTGAAAATATCTATGATTGAATACTCCCGTTACACCATCTATATTTGCAAGCCATTCCAGCCTTTTTATGTTCTTCCTTCCCTGTTCGGATGTATAACCCACCATAATGCATGCTACTATAAGAGCAATTCTAGTAGCTGCTAAGCAAAAAAGCAACCCCGGAGCACTCTCTGTTATCTTTGCTATATCCTCAAAATCCGGAAAGTAATACATGTATAGAGATAATTCCCCTCTTACCCTAAACACTTTCAGAGTTACTTGATTTGCTAGAAACAACATCTTAATCGTAGCTATAGCATTGGATATTACGCATATTATCATTCCTAAATATCCCAAGTTGTAAGAAAGAAAAATCGAAAGGCCAATTTCTATAACTCCCATTAAAGCCCTAATTTTAATAGTAAAAAGCCCAGACGCCTGTGCTATTTCTATGCCGGCATATATTATAACAATGATAATGAAACGTAGAGATATCCTTTCTTTTGCAGCAGCTAACAATTTGGGGTATATACTTGTCCCATATTGCAAATCTTTTAATTTTTTATCTGTCTTAATAGCTGTACTTTTCATCTCAAGCATCCTTATATTTTTTGACTTTATATGCTAATTATTATTCTTAATAAATTAAAAGAGTAAAAAGTAGACTAGTGTCCAATATGCTATATTTTTTGCAATGGTCACGCTGTCTTTCAAATTCGAGACCACAAAAACCCCTTATAACACTTATTTCACAATATCTATATCATACACTAAAAACAGGATTTTTCAAGACATAATTTACCGGTTAGTTGCATTTTTACTGCTACTATGTTTACTATAACTGCAAGCTTTACCTATTCAGAATTTTCATTATTCATCTGTAGCTTAGTGGCAAATTAGAACTAAGCGTGCTTATAAATGCTTGCACCGTATAAGGGTCAAACTGCGTCCCAGAATTCTTTTCCAATTCCTCTATAACCTCATCAATTTTCATGCCTCTTCTATATGGTCTGTCAGACAACATCGCATCAAACGAATCTGCTACACATAGAATTCTTGCTTCAAGTGGTATATCATTCCCCTTAAGCCCACACGGATAACCATTTCCATCAAATCTCTCATGATGGTGTTTTATTGAATCTATTAACAGTTCAATGCTTGATAGAGGCTCTAGTATATCAACACTATAACTTGGATGCTTATGAAGTAAATTCAGATCATCTGCATTTAACGGCTCACTCTTATTGAGCACAGATTCAGGAATTTCAACCTTTCCTATATCGTGTAGCAAGGCTGCTATTTTGAGAAGCCTGATTTTTTCACTGCTAAACCCCATCTCCCTACCTATCATTACTGCATAATCCATAACGCGCTCGGAATGACCTAGTGTATATTTGTCTTTAGCAGATACCGTCCCTAAAAGAACCTTTAACCCTCCAAACAATTGCTCATCTGAATCGAAAAAAAACTTAATATCTTCAAAAATATCTTTATAAAGCTGTACATTATTTCTCCCCATATTTTTCGCCTGATAGAGAGCAGTATCTGCCTGCTCAATTAAATCATCCTTATTTTTAGCAAGATCAGGGTATATGGAATATCCTGCCGACAACGTAACTTTATCCGGTAATGAGCAGAATTCATCAAAATCAGTCATTTTTTCAAAAGCGTTTCTTATTCTTTCAATCACTAATAAAGTACTCTCTGAATCAGAATCAGGCAGTAATATGGCAAACTCATCCCCCCCATATCTGCAAACAATATCTTGCTCTCTTGTTTCATCCATAAATACTTGCGAGGTTTTAGCTAACAACAAATCCCCGGATTTATGCCCATAAATGTCATTGTACTTTTTGAAGTTATCTAAATCGATCATTATCATTCCTAAAGAAGAGTTTGCATCATAAGCTTTTACTATTTCTTCATCAAGCCTTGTTTGAAAATATCTGTGATTAAATAGACCTGTTACGCCATCTATATTAGCAATGAATTCCAACCTTTCTATATTCTTTTTACCGTTCTCAGAAATATAGGAAACAATTATACATGCAATTATAAGAGCAACTCTGGTGGCTGATATTGAAAAAAGCAAACCCGCAGTATTTTGCGTAATCAAATTTAATTTCTCAGCTGATACCTTTGTTTCTTGCTCTATAAGTATTGCTACATCGTTTGAAAGCTTTAGCATGCTGGCAGCTGCCATACTATTCATTGTTACACATAAAATCATTCCCAAATATCCCATACGATAAGAAATGCAAATGGAGAGTCCAATTTCGAAAATTCCTAATATAGCCCTAATATATACAGAAAATATTCTAGCTGCCTGTAAACATCCAATACAAATATAAATTATAACAAGAATGCTAAAACCTAGTGATATCCTTTCTTTTAAAGCGGTTTTCAATTTAGAAAACATGCTGGTTTCAAAGGAAAAGTTATTTTTCTTTCTATTTGTTTTTATAACTGAGTTTTCCATACCAATTTTCCTTTTCTTCTTTTAGCGTATAAAGTAATACTGTCGCTTTTATAGATTTAAAAATGCATAACTATTTATAACATAGTCTTTTACCGCAACGACCACATTCTCAAATTAAAATAACGCTCATATGAATTGTTTCCATCAAAATTCCTTCTTTTACAATAACTATATCATACACTAAAATCAGGATAAATAAAAGTATAATTTATTTCTACAAAGTAACAACTTGTAAAATTCTTAAAATTTTATGCAAAAATAAGTAAACTTTTCATAAACTTTGTCTGTTAATATTTACAAAATCAAAAATTTACCATAAAATAGTCATAGAGACTGTAATTTGAGAAATTTGCTATCTTATAGGGAGAAGATTATGAATTATAATTTGCTATATTTTATATTACCCTCAATATCTATTGTTTTTTCCTTATCAATGATATTGTTTTCTTTCATGCGAGGGAAAAAAAGTCCAACCCTTTATTCCTTTATCTTTTGTCACGTAATCTCTACTATATGGACTTTAGGTCAAATACTCGAAAACGCCAGCACTGATGAAGAACAAAAATGGGTTGCAACAGTGATAAAATACTCTGCAATTATTTATATGGGTGCTGCATGGTTCACCTTTACCTTGCTGTATACGAAAAGAGTTATATATTTGAAAAAATCTTTGGTACTAATATTTATACTGCCAATTGCTTTTAACATAGCAGTACTAACTAACCAATACCATTGTCTATTCTTTTCTGATTATGCTTTTGAAGCCAAAACTTATGGACTTATTTTCTGGATACACACCGTGGTGTCATATTTATATCTTATATCATCCATAACTCTTCTATTAGTTACCCAATTTAAAAGCATCGAAAAGTATAGGATCCAGTATGCTTTTTTGGCAATATCCATTTTATTCCCAACAGTCTTAAATATACTATATATTTCAAAAGTAATCAGACCTGGAACGGATTTTACTCCTATTGGTTTTGCATTTTCATCCTTTATCTTTTTTGTGGCCGTTTTTAAATACCGCTTTTTAAACATTTTACCAGTCGCAATTACAAGTATTCTTGATGCAATCCCCCAAATAGTTGTGGCTATTGACTCCAATAACGAGATTAACTATTCCAATAAAGCGTTTCATTCATTTTTACCTCAATATAAACCATCAGTACAGAATAATATTGCAAAATTTAATGAATATCTTAGAAAAAAGGTTTATATCGATGAGAAAAATCTTCTGGTTTTAGATCGTTTGGCATCAGCAGGAAATGAACCCTTTACAGGAGAACTGGAGTTTAAGTGGCCAAATTTAAATAAGACAATATTTTTTCTTATAAATGTAATTCCAATACAAGAAAGAGGTGCCTCAATAGGAAAAGTTTTAATATTTAGTGATGTAACTGAATATAAACACTTAATAAATGAAAATGTCCAGAAAAACGAAACTTTATCCTTAATGGCTCAAAAACTATTGGAGGCAAACCTCTTCCATAACGAAGCCGCTTCAATTTGTGAAGACCCTAGAGCTACTAAATAAATCGAAATAAATATGAAAATTCAACATTCTCAACATTGGCATTAAATTTAATCCCTTATAGTTCAAAATGGGGCGCCACTTTCAATTTTGAAAAATTTCTACTAAACTTACAAATTTGTATCCCATAAAAAAATATTTAAACCGTATATATTAAATGATAAACTAAATATATACATAAATTATTAAGGGGAGGGGTTATCAATAATGTTAAATATAAAAAACATGTCCAAAGCACTGGCTGCAATCTTTATTTTTACACTTATACTGAGCAGCACTGCAAAAGTAAATGTTACGGCAGCAGCAACCAGCTACAAATTTGACTTTGGCGGAGATTCTGTAGCATCCGGTTTTACAGGTGTTAGTGCATCTACTGCTTACAGTAAAACTCTAGGATACGGTTTTAATACACCTGAAAACATGAAAAACGTCACAGCATCCGGAAGTGGTGAATTAAGCGATGCCGTTCAATTCATTACATATGGGGTAAAAAGTACTAATACATTTAATGTTGATCTTTCCAATGGGCTGTACGAAGTTAAAGTTGCATTGGGAAACACATCAAGATCAAGTGTTGCAGCAGAAGGCGTATTTCAGATTATAAATATGACAGGAAATAACGCTGTAGATAAATTTCAAATTCCTATTACTGATGGGCAGTTAAACATACTTGTAACTGAAGGTAAAGCTGGTACAGCATTTACACTTAGTGCTCTTGAAATAACAAAAATTTCTGACAATCCTGTTCCAAACAGAACACTATGGATTGGAGGAGACTCTACAGTATGTAATTACTATCCATTAGATACAAGCACACAAGCCGGATGGGGACAGTTAATGCCAAAGTATGTTGATACAACCGCATTTCAAGTAAGGAATATGGCTGCAAGCGGTCAGTGTGCGAGAGGTTTTCGTGACGATGGACAATTTGAAGCAATAATGAAATATATCAAACCTGGAGATATATTCATTCTGGAGTTTGGTATCAATGACACCAATGAAAAAAACAATACAACTGAAGCTCAATTTAAAGAAATAATGGCTGATATGGTTACGCAGGTTAAAGCCAAAGGCGCTACTATGGTTTTGCTTGCTCCTCAAGGAAGAGCAACTGATTTTAGCGGAGGTATACATTCTGCTGTAAACAGATGGTATAGGAACACTACTATTGCAGTAGCAAAAGAACAGGGCGTTAGGCTGTGTGATTTGAATGTATTAAGTTCCAGTTATTTTACATCTATTGGAAGCGATGCAACTCTGGCGCTTTTTATGCCCAGTGATACTTTACATCCTAACCGTGCAGGCGCTACAGAACTTGCGAGACTTGTTTATAATGATCTGAAAGATCTTTTCACTCCCACAGTAATAACACCTACATTTACATCAACACCAACACCAACCTCAACTCCCCCAAGCATTATCTATGGTGACGTTAACGGGAACGGCAATGTGGATTCCATAGATTTTGCACTCGTTAGGAAGTATATTTTGGGCATGGATACCCCTGTTTCTATCTCAAATGGAGATGTCAATGGAGACGGAAGTATAAATTCAATAGATTTTGCTCTTATAAGACAATTTATCCTTGGAATTATATCAAAGTTTCCAATAAGTACTTCAACTCCCGATTCCGGAACTTACGAGGCTGAACAAGCAACTATAACCAATGGCGTGCTTGAAACAACAAATACAGGTTATAGCGGAAGCGGATATGTGAACTATAATAATGAAGTAGGCTCATATGTTGAATGGAATGTCAACGCTCCTACATCAGGTTCATATAAACTGGTTTTCAGATATTCAAACGGAACTACTGTTAGCAGGCCAATGTCTATAGCTGTTAACGGCAATATCGTAAAAAGCAGTATGGATTTTGGTACAACTACAAACTGGACTACCTGGTCTGAAACATATATAGTTGCGAGTCTTAACCAGGGTCAAAACTTTATCAGAGCAACAGGAACCACTGCTAATGGCGGACCGAATGTGGATTATTTAAAAATATATCAAACCTCCGAACCTGTTTCGACTGACTCAGCAACTCCAACACCTGCTGCATCAGCTCCTCCTACTTCTGAAGGTATACCCACAGTATATTTAGCAGGTGATTCCACTGTCCAGTCTTATAACTCATCGTACTATCCACAAGCAGGCTGGGGGCAAATGATATACAATTATTTCACTCCCGATGTTTATTTTGTCAATAAGGCTATTGCTGGAAGAAGTTCTAAAAGTTTTGTAGTTGATGGAAGGTTGGATGAAATACTCAATGTAATTAAAAAAGACGACTATTTATTTATTCAATTCGGTCATAACGATGCAACTATTAGCAACCCGGAACGCTACGCTGCTCCATATACTACATATAAAGAATATCTTGCAAAGTATATTGACGGCGCACGTGAAAAAGGTGCTATACCAATATTAATTACGCCTGTTGCACGTCTTAATTATAATAACGGTACGTATAAAAATGATTTTCCTGATTATTGCACTGCTATGAAGCAGGTCGCCGACGAAAAGAATTGCGCAATCATAGACCTAATGACAAAGAGTTTGGATTACTATGCAACTCTCGATTATAATACCGTATACAAGTTTTATATGGTATCTTCAAACGGAACAGATTATACTCATTTTACAGAAACGGGAGCTAAAGAAATAGCAGAAATAGTTTCTCAAAGTGTTAAAGAATTGAATGTACCTATATCAAAATACGTTAAGTAATTAATGTATCATCTTAATTACCTCATTACAGCATTCAACCTAATTACTATTTATAAATTAAGTATCAAATATAGGAATTATTTCATTAAGAATTACCGAGTACAAAAAAATAAATTAAAAACCAGATAATTAAATAAAGACAGAATTATGACCAAGGTAACGTTTTTCCAGAAATTACTATTACTTTGGTCATCTTTTAACTTACTTCTCTTTGTTGTAAAATTTGATTGTATATCTAGGAAATATTGTCGACACTTGAAAATTTTTATTTTATACAAAGTATACATAACAAATTTATAATTAGGAGGAGTAAGTAATGCAAAACAAAACAACTAAAAACAGTGTACTAAAAAAATTGGCACCAATTGTTTTATCAACCGTTTTGGTTTCCCAACTTTTTACTGGATTTGTTTCAGGAGAGTCACCCGATAATTTCGTAGACAACAGTCAGCTTCCGGCATTTCCACCAATTCGAGATCAGGGTGATTTACCTACTTGTGAAGCATTCTCTGGGGTATATTATCAAATGACTCATATGGTAGCCCTTCAAAAAGGATGGGATACCAAAAACGATCCCACCGATACGAAAAAATTCTCACCCAAGTTTAATTCTACTATCGTTAATAAAACATCCACACTCAGAGGTAAAGCTCCTTATCCTTCATTAAAAACCTTCGGAGCCATGACGTGGAATGATCTCCCATACTCTGGTAATGCTAAGGATCCCAAAAGCTATCTTGAATGTCCCACAGAATTAGACAAATGGAAAAATGCAATGAATTACAGAATAGACAAAACAGGATATGTAGACTTCAGTGACGGAACAGATACACCCATTTCAGGTCCCGATGATCCTGATCTCTTATCAATTAAGAAATTATTGAGGGAAGGTCAAGTTCTTACATTTGGCACTTATATCGATCAATGGCAGTATAACCCTGCTTATATATATACAAAAGATTCTCTAATGGCTAAAATGATGGCTGATAAGGACATTACACCGATTTCTGCGGGTGATCTAATAAAGGATGATCCGAATACAATAGCTGATAATATTGATGATATAAATACTCCAGAGAATGAAATTGTTGTCGGAAAAAAATACTGTTATATGCAAAATGGAACTGATAGTTTATCATATCATGAAATGACCGTAGTAGGTTATTCTGATGATGTCTGGTGTGATATTAACATGAATAACAAAGTAGAAATTCAGGAAAAAGGGGCTTTTAAAATCGCCAACTCCTGGGGCCCCGAATGGGCTGATGAAGGCTTTATATATCTTTCATACGATGCATTGAATAAAGTTTCATCGGTTCCTGATATAAGCCAGTCTAAGTCTTTTACAAGTAAAGCTAGAGTAGGTGCTATAGATGATAATCAATTCAAATGGATAAGTGTTCGTGAAAATTATTCTCCCAAGTTAACAGCAGAGTTTACAGTAAACCATAATTGTGTAGAACAGCTGTATATAGAAATGGGATATTCAAACTCCAATGATTCTAAACCTTCTATGTATTTGGAGCAAAGTATCACCCCAGGAGGAAATTGTTCATTCGACGGTACAGACAATCCGAATTGCGATGCATCTATTGCTCTTGACCTAACAGACTGTCAAAAACTAAGCAATCCTGCTTTGAAATGGTATCTGCAAATAACCGATACAATGGCAGATGGTAAGAAGTGTGTTCTAAAAAGCTTCAGAATCATCGATAACAGAACTGGAGCTGTAATGACCTCTGCAGAAAACTTTCCGCTTGAAATAGATGGAAGCACAGTAACAATTCCAATACAGATACAGAAAAATGCTGATCCTTTTTCAAGCTGGAATCTTATGCCCTCTCAAACAGGTGGAAGGCTAAATGCTGCATATGCGACCCATGATGGTACCTTATATGCATTTGGCGGTATTACCTATGTTGAGAATGAAGGACGAGTATGCGAAAGCAAGGAAATATCTTCCTTCAAGGATGGAGTATGGACAACTAAAACCTTAATGGGCAAACAACTTTCTAACAAAAAAGCACATACCATAAATAATAAGATTTATGTTACAGATAATACTAGTGAAGGATTATGCATATATGAATACACACCTTCAGATAATTTGTGGCAGTTAAAAACCACTAGTAATATTAATAGATTTGTAGATTCTGCTGTTGTTAATGGAAAGCTTTATATTTTCGATATGGGCGAAGGATTATTTGAATACAATAGCGAAACGAATATACTGAACAAGGTATCCGAGTTTCCATTCGAAACTTCAAATTTCAAAGTAGCTGCTGCAAACAATAAAATTTACATTTTCGGTGGAACTTTTTCTAGAGTGTCCAACAATTATGATTATTCTAACTATGTATGGGAATATGACCCTCAGAATAATACTTGGCTGCAAAAGAAGGATATGCAGTATACCAAATTTGATTTTCAGGCAATTTCTTTAAATAATAAAATATATTTGTTTGTCCAGGATAAATATTATTCAAATTCTGAAAAAAAAGGTATCTGTGATTCAATCATAGAAGAGTATAACCCTGATAAAGATACATGGACTATAAAAGATAATATTCTACCGTTTAAAAATTATTCCTTTAATATTGTAAAAACTGATGATAAAATCCTATTTATAAGTAATTACGATACATTTAATCCACAAAGTCCAAAACTATATGCAACCTATGATCCTAATGTGCTCTTTAAGAAAGAAGATATCAATGGAGACGGGGATCTAAATATGTCGGATCTTATGATTATTGCTGTCAGCTTCAATACCATTGTCGGTGATCCAAAATACAACTCACGTTGTGATTTGAATAGTGACGGTCAAATCAATATGCAAGATGTCATGTTATTTAATATTGCATTAAACCAATAGTGTATATTTTATAGACCTATTGCAAAAAAATGCTGTGGCTGTTAAAAGATTATACATATAATTATTATTTAAGGCGGAATTTCTATTCCGCCTTAAATATCTTTTCTTTCAATTTCTTCAGAAATAATTATTAGTGACAGCGTTCTACATACACTTCCTGATCGAAGTAATAATAATTACCTATAAAAATTTGAACGCTATCCAATATTGATGTTTGCCCTTTGTAATTTGGGCATCAAAAAAGCCAGAACTGTTAATTCTGGCAATTAGCAAAATTTATATCCCTTTGTGAAAATCAGAAAGAATGGTGATAACCGACTTAAAAACTAATATCAACTATTTCAGTTTCCTTCGGATCAGGACCATATGAGTTCCTACCTCTAGTACCTTCCGTGCAAAGTAGAACTAATAACCATATTGAACCAATAAACGGTACAAAACTTATAAAATACCACCATCCTGACTTATCAATATCATGAAGTCTTCGAACTAAAACTGCAATTGAAGGAATCATCACTCCTAACGCATATATAAAATATAAACCAATAAACAAAATAACTTTCGTATCATTAATAAACGCAAAAGGAATAAGTAATACAAACGCTATAATACAGTTAAACAAATAAAACATCCAATATTCCTTGCGTCTAGCCCTCCCACTAAAATCAGCATACTGCTTTAAAACTTTCAAATACCATTCCAAATTAGTGCCCCCCTAACAATAATATTCTCATATACTATTAATTCATGAATGCATTTATGGATCGTTATTTCCAAGAATTGATTCATAAATAACTGACTAATTGTATCATTTTTCATCAATTTTTTCAATCCATTTCCATTCCAACACTCACGGATATAGTCATATAAAACAATATTGTTTTGTCTAATACAATGAACTTTTCCCACCTTCTATCTATTTATCAAAAACCCAGGATTTTATTACTGCAAAAAATTCTCTAAGATAGTTATTGGGTATTGTGTATAGAGGTGTTATGCATGGCATCCCATATGCTTTAAATCCAAACCTTTCTGCCAGCATTTTAGCTCTAAATAAATGGAATCTATTTGTTACAATCAGCACATTATTACTTTTTTCGTCAGGTAAGTTTTCAATCAAGGCCTTAGTATTCTTTATATTCTCTAATGTATTTGTAGACTGTTCTTCCATTATTATATTCTTCTGATTTACACCGTTGCTTACCAGATATTCTTTCATTGCAAATGCCTCAGAGACCTCCTCATCAAATCCCTGTCCCCCGGAAACAATAATCTTTACGAAAGGATTTTTGGATACATAGTCTATACATTTATCCAGCCTTAACCGAAGTGGCCCTGAAGGTTTATCCCTGCTATCCAGACCTGCTCCAAGTACAACTACATAGTCAACAGAAGTGTTTGACTCGTCCACACCACCCAAAACAATTATACTTTCGATCAGTATAAAAAATATAATACAAAACACTGTTAAACAAGCTGCTATTCTTCGCAGGATGTCATGCTTTATTATTCTGAATGCAGGCTTCTTAAGTTTTATTACTGCGTATACTACAAAAGCTAGTCCTGTAATACCTGGCAGCAAAACCTCCAGATTGAATATTTTAGGTACTATTGCACTTACAAACAGTGAATCGATTATACCTAAAACACCTGCCAAAAGTAATAGTTTATATCTCATTTTTGACTGTTTCACCACTATCACCTCCAACTTTAGTCATCATCTGTAATACTTAAGGTGTCTATGGTGTAACTATCTGAAGCTAAATCTTTCAGGTACTGTATATAAAATTCCAAACTGTTTTTTATATCAAAGCTGTGCTCCATATTTTTATCAAGGATATTAAATAATTGAGGTAGTTTATCGATATTGGAAGCTGTTACTTTCTGCTTTATGAATGCCTTTATAAAAGCTGCCTGATTGTTGTCTCTTTCACTATTATAAGATGACCCGTACCTAGGGTAACGTAGACTATACCTTACAAAACATTCAGCATTTTTCCCGTCTAAGTGCTGCATACCTTTTTTCAGGTGAATTGAAAGGCCTTTGGCCGGGTCATCGTAGTTCATACCATAAGGTATATCAATATCAACACCTCCAAAAAGGTCTACAATCTGGCTTAGTCCATCAAATTCAAGTTTAACATATTGATCAACAGTTATACCGAACCTCTCTTTAATCACATCTGAAAGAAAGCTTACCGAACCTGATTGGAACTTTCCTTTATACCCTATTTGCGAAGCAATTTTATGTGCACTGCTTATCGTAGTGTCTTCTGAGATATCCAAACCTCTATCAATTGACAGTTTGTTTTCTACGTAAGAACTGTAATCAATATTAACATCTCTCGATATCATTATAATTTTTAAATTTTTACTCTTTTCATCGATACTTAGTACACCAATTGTATCGTATACCCCAGGCTTATCCTCTCCAATAATCATAACATTCGTACTGTCTCTACTGACAACACCGTTTGCAGAAAGCTTTCCTTCTGTAAGACGAGGCTTTTCAACACCGGATATACCATGAGTCTGTGCATTTTCTACGCCCTTATGATTCAAAATTGAGTCCGCTTTGTTCGAAATATTTGAAATTATAGCCTGATTATTCAGGATAAGCGCTAGCATTATAACTGCTACTGCTACTTTTACCAATGTAGGTTTACTTGGAATTACTTTATTAAAAAGTGAAAGCACACGGTATTTTACAGTATTTTTACTATACATTCCAAAAGGAATGCTATCCATTAATTTAGCCTTTGAAAAGCTTGTATTTTCCATGCTTTCTTCCTTTTTAATAAAATCCATTACAGATTTATCTCTTGATATAATCCCCCTGCATCTTTCGCATGAGTCAAGATGCTCTTCAAATTTCTTCATTTCCTCAAGGCTTAAGGAATTATCATTATATAAAAATATAAATTCCATGTCATATATGCATTTCATTAATACCACCCCCATAATACTTTATAGAATAATCTTTGCATAACCGCTCTCTTGCTCTGAAAATCTTCATTTTTACTGCGTCTGCAGACATATTGAATATAAGTCCAATTTCCTTAAATGAAAATTCCTGATAGTATCGAAGAATCATCATGGTTTTTAAGTCCTGGTCCATAGAAGCAAGAATTGACCTGACAAGCTCCTTATTTTGTATGGAATCAATACACCCATCCTGAAAATCATTATTTTCTGTAAATATTTCAATGTTCAGCTCAGTGGCTTTTATTACTTTTCTTTTCCTAATGTCTTTTAAAGTATTTACAGCAATCTTATATATCCAGGTATTAAAAGCCCAGTTGCTATTATATTTATAAAGGCTTTTATATACTTTTATAAAAACTTCCTGGATGATATCCTCGGCATCCTCTCTTGTAATAAATAACTTCATACAAAAAGTCATAAGCTTTGGATAGTATTTATCTATAAGGAATGAAAAGCTTTCTTCATTTCCTGCCAATATGTCTTTAATAATTTCTTCGTCAGTTTTCATTCTCAGTTATCACCTTCCTGGAAGTTTGGTTTATGTACATAAACTCACGCGCTTTTTACGTATATAATATACGATAATTAATCTATATCGTAACGCAATTGGACAAATTTTTTATAAGATCATCAAAAATTTTTTCGGTATACCGAAAAAATTCAGTGCTTGAAATTTACGGTAAATTTTCGGTGACCATGCTTCAGTCAATGTGATATATTTACACATAAGAAAATAATTTGTTGTTACAATGCATTAATATTCACATGTAATAATGCACAGAAATAATATTGTTGGAGTGATTTTTATGATTAATATACAAAGAGTACTCATCGTTTTTATCTCTTCTTTAATCATTGTTATATTTACATCCTGTTCTAAAAACGAGATTACTGTAAGCAGCAGTAATTCTGAAATAAAAGATGGTATAGAGTCTTTTATAAATAAGGGAAACACAAGAGGAATAAAGATAGAATTAAAGAACAAACGAAATATCGACAATGTAAAGATTGTCTCATTTTGCGCCTCTAATCAAAAATACGGATATGCTGTTTTGGAAAAAAGGAGCCAAGATGTGTATCTAATACGCTCTGCATGCTTTCTTACAGATGTACTAAATACAGCAATTATCAAGACCACCACTGGTAAATACCATTTAGCTGTTAGCAGCAACTGTAACATTGACTTCAAGACTATTAGGCCAAAACCATATAACAAAAGCCATTTATTTGAGGGGTTAAGGCCCTGAGCACTGTAAGATTTCCTATTACAATACATTTTACACTTTCATAAACAGTTTCACTATAACCCTTAAAGGTTTATAGATAAAGCCTTCCATAGCCTTCGAAACCTTTGAAAGTTCATCTCTTATTTTTATATTTTGAGGACAATGTGTTTCACATTTCCCACACTTTGAGCATAGTGAAGCATTATTGGTCTGTGTCTTCAAACTTGTATGCGATATATAATTTACACGTGCCTTCATTTTGCCTTCAATCTCCCGATCATTATAACAGGAAAAGCAAGTAGGAATGTCTACACCCTTCGGACATGGCATACAATAGCTGCAGCCTGTACATGGAATTTTTATTTTTTCAATTAATATATTCCGTACCTTTTCAAACAATTTAAAATCTTCTTCAGCAAAGGAATTAGCTTCAGCCTGCGATGCAACCCTTATATTTTCGTCTACCATCTCCATAGAGTTCATTCCTGATAATACCAATGTTACTTCCGGGTGATTCCATATCCAGCGTAATGCCCATTCAGCTGGCGAACGCTTAACATGCGCCTTTTCGAATGCATTATAAACTTCTTTTGGAAGGTTTGTCACCAACTTGCCACCTCGTAAAGGTTCCATAATCATGACAGGCAAACCTTTAGCAGAAGCGTATTGCAGCCCACTTTTTCCCGCTTGATTGTTTTCATCCAAATAATTGTACTGAATCATACAAAAATCCCAGTCATACGCATCAACTATTTTTTTGAATTCATCCTTGCCTCCATGGTACGAAAAACCGGCATTAACAATCTGGCCCTTTTGTTTCTTTTCTTCTATCCATTTCTGAACACCGAGATTTACAAGCCTGTTCCATATGTTAAGATCGGTCAACATATGCATAAAATAATAATCTATATGATCTGTCTGCAGCCGCTCTAACTGCACATTAAAAATCTTATCGAAGTCCTCATATTTTTTTATCAAATAGGGTGGCATTTTTGTTGAAATTTTAACACGATCACGATAGCCTTTTGCAAGCACACTTCCCAATGTAGCCTCACTGTTTGGATATATATATATGCAGTATCAAAGTAATTAACACCATTCTCTATAGCATGAATAATCTGCTTTTCTACTTCCTCTTTAGATTTTGCAAAGCGCATACAACCAAACCCAAGTATGGATAGTTTATCATTATTTTTTTGATTTATCCTGTAATTCATATAGTTAATCATCCTCTCAGCTATTAAGTGAATCCATATATTATTCCATACTAAAATACATTTTTCCTTCGATTCCCAAAAACAAGCATTACTTCCGTTAGTCACCAAATACAATCTGTTATAATTATACCGCTGCAAAATGCAAAAGTATACAACTAGGATAAGATTTGTATAGATTACCTATACTATATTAAGAATATAAATCTACACAAGCAATTTTATATTAATACCTTTAAGCTTTAGGATATTTACTATATTCTTTAATATGTCTTCTGACGGTAATTTGAACTTTTGTTCATCAAAGTCCTTCCCCATTGCTTTATAATAGTGTCCGGTATGAGGATTATAAGGAAGCAGCTCTATTGTGTTCAAAGAATGTGAGAGCATTATTTCGTATATTCTTTGTATATTATAAATATCATCTGTAAACCCTTCAATTATCGGCGTCCTTATAATTATTTTATCCGGCACCAAACTTGCAAGAAAGTTCAAGTTTTGCTCTATGTTGTTAAAGTCTGCACCCGTCATAGCACAGCATTTTTCAGCGTCTGTCTGTTTTAAGCCAAAAAGCCAGCAATCAACATACTCAAGCAGTTCCTCAAAACACTTAATATTTACTGCGCCTGATGTTTCTATAGCGGTATGAGCTCCCATCCCTTTACACAGTTTAAGAAGTTCTTTAGCTTCAAGGTACTGCAGCATTGGCTCTCCGCCTGACAAAGTAATACCACCAATATTCCTTAGCAGTATGAGCTCAGCCTTTATCTCTTTAAAAATTTCTTCAGGAGTGCCCTCACGCAAATTATATGCTAAAGCTCCATGACTACAATTAAGCACACATTTACCGCATCTTACACAATTAGTTTCATTAAAATAGTGATTCTCGCCGTTTACTATAAAGCATCCCGCTTTGCAAACAGCCCTGCACTTTCCACAGCCTGTACAGTATTCTCTGAAAAAGAGCACAGGAGCGCCTATTGACTGTGAATGGGGAGAATGACACCATGTACAGCATAACGGACAGCCCTGCAAAAAAAGAACAACCCTTCTACCAGGGCCGTCTTTAGTTGAACACCATGAAATATCAAAATATCTCATATTAATAATTCCTCATAATATTATTTTGTAATCCTGCTCAAATAAGTCAACTGCTGTTCTCTGGGTATTGTAACAAACGGCGCATTAAAGCCGCCAACTCTTACCGCAATATGTGCATATGGATGTAATGCTTCCGCAGATTTTTCTCCGCTTCTCACTGCTTCACATACATTGAAGGCTTTATCCAATTCAGCAGCATCTGCAAAGGTTATAGTCATAATACTTCCGTTTTCACCAATGAATTCTCTTATAATATTTTCATAGTATGCTTCATCAGTCCCGTCATCAGTATCATCAAGGCAGAAGTCAATGGCTGCACCTGCCGGAAATCTACCAAGCTCCAGGTCTCTTAATGAAGCAATAGCATTTCCCACTCCATTTCTCATAGTTCCGGTTACTGGTGATAGGTTTGCTGCAACAGGCTCACCTCTGCCTCTGCCATCAGCCGAGGCTCCTGCACTTTTACCCATAAGTGTATACTGGCCAAATGTACCGCAGCCCAGATTGAATATCATATTAAATCTTTTGCCGTATTTTTCATGCATCGATAAACCTTCATAATGGCAGATAGTGCGATTGCTGCAAATTTTTTCAAAATCCTTTTGTGGAATTGCTATAAAGGTTTCGTCACAAAGTCTCTTTGCATTAATTCCTGCATTATATAAATAGTCCAATAACTCCTTCATCATTTCATCAGCTTCCTTGCTGTTGTTTCCAAATTTATTATTATCACTCCAGAAAGTATTTTTCATTTCTTCATAGCCGTTGAAATTATTTTTTAGAGCATCGACTACCTGTGTAAGGGTAAATCTTCTTTCCTCAAATACATATTTCTTTATATTTGCAAGAGCATTCGCACAGTTTGGCATCGCCACGGCAAGAAGCCCTGAAATATGATATTCAGTGCCACCCCAGGTCTTATCCATTCCTGCTTCAAGGCAACCTCCAAGAAGAGAAGATAAGAACGGAGTGGGATTGACAGAGCCCTCTACACTGTAAAAAGAATAGGCCTGAATAGCTGTCTTGTCGACAAAAAACTGGATGTTACTCTTTACATTTTCCATTAGCTCATTAAAATTCTTTATCTCCTCAGCACTTTGGGTTATATGGCTGATTTTTACACCTCTTAAAAGGCTTGGATCTGTAGTAAAGGTACAGCCTGCATTCAAACTACACTCAAGTATTGTTAGAAAGTTTACCATTCCAAAAACCCAATCACATTTGGCATTTAATATTGGTTCCCAACACCCATCAACCCCATAATCACGGCAGTCTTTTAACGGTATTCCGTTTTTTCTTAGACCTTCTACTATTATGTCATCGTTGAACACCGCCGGCATACCGTTTCTGCCATTCCTTAGAGACCTTACAGTTTCCTTTATTATTTCAGGAGAACTATCTTTATTTAATCTTATATTTATAATTGGAGTAGGAAGCCCTAAATTGCCGGATGCGCGCAATATTAAAAACGTACTTAAATTTGAAGCGTCTTTTCCTTCTTTGGTAAGACCTCCTAACACGATATTCTGGAGAAAATTATTTGCAGAAGCTATCTGATCCAAGAATACAGGACTATCCCCAAACACTCCTCCAAAGGAAGAGTGGTCCTGTTTCAAGAAGTATGCAGGGTTTGTGTTTATTCTTTCAGCACATTTTATGAGCAGACACTCGTAAAGCTCCAGAGCTTTATCTTCAGTAATAATTCCTTTTCTCAGGTCTTTCTTAAGGTACGGATCAAGGGTCTGGTCGAGTCTTCCCAATGAGATATAATCTAAAGTGCTGTGCAAAGCCAGATGTATAAAATACACACTCTGTATAGCTTCATGGAAGGTTTCTGCGGGGTTTGCAGGCACCTTTCTGCATATTCTCGCAATTTCCTTTAATTCCATTTGCCTTGAAACATCTTTTTCCTTACCAGCATATTCATCTGCCAGATCTGCAAAGGCCTCCGCATATTTTATAACTGCATTGCAGCATATGATAACAGAATTGTAAAACTCAATTTTTCTACCTTTTCTGTATTCTCTAATTGTACTGCAGATTGAAGTTTCATTTATTTTATCAGTGCAAAACCGGATCAGCCAATTGAGACCTTTCGTAAGCACTTTTTTATGATCAGGTATATTATGTCCGAATGTGGATTGCATATCACGGTTGGCAGCAGAAATAAGCCTTTTTTCTTCTTCCGTGAGATACTGGGGGTAAACCTTTCCAAAACCCACAGAGCCCATGGGAATATTGCCAACGATAAGTTCACCCTCTTTTATGAGATAGGTATTTGTCGTTTTTGAGTTTTCTTTTGAAACCATTGCCTCAAGCATTAGCTTGAAACTTAATGCACGCCTTTCAATTATGGAACGGTTTTCGTTTCGAACAGGAGGAAACATACTATCTTCAAACCATTCAGCAGATCTATCCGAAAAAGCCCTATTCAATAATTCTTTTAAAAGTTTCTGAACACGTAATGTAGAACCTCGCCCTGTCATATCAGATTCCATTATATAATCTCCCCAAACTTAGAATTTAAAAGTCCGTCCATTACCAGAATATTCAGCAGCTGTATATTTGACACCATTAATTTTTATTCCGGAGCTGTCAAGAATTGATATTATTCCGCCTGAATCTGGCAGATCAAAATTAGTATTTGATACAGGGATAGTCATAAAGTTACCTGTGCCAATGGTCCCGCTCAATGAAAGCCTATTCTTGTTTATATCCGCAAGAGCCCATCCTGAAAGGTCAATTTCATCCGGAGTAGTATTGAGAATACTTATACTTTGAGTACCGGCAATAGGATTAAGCAATGCTGCAACGATAATAACCGTGTTTTCTTCCGGACATCTAACATCCTCAATAGGATGGCCTGTTTTATCATCTGTATGGAAGCTTTGAGACTGAAATGCAAGAAATATAGCTACCCACCTGTCCTCTGCCGGAAAATGTATAAACATTCCCCCGTCCTGCCATACACCATTATCATTCATCCATCTTCCAGCGTTCCCCTGGTTCATATGTATATCGTGGATTCCGCCTCCTGGTTTGAAACCAAAGTACTGATCGCGTTTACTTTCCGGTCCCCAGCTCTGCCCAAAAGCATATATTGCAGCATCTTTAGTTCCAACAGCATTATCTACATATTTTTGAATAGTATATAATAATTCATTATCAGAGCCTGCTATGTGATGGGCTATCTTCATATCATGGTAATCAAAAAGATTCCCTCTGATATAGTCCAGTCCACCTCCCTGAGGCGTGTTTTGCAATAGCGTAAAACCATTATCGAGCCCCGGCAGCTTGTTTGTAATTGGGTGTTTGAAACTGTCAAAAATGATATACCTCAGTTCTGGCGGAACTGTCTGGGATCTTGCATTAACAGCTATTCTATAGTGTTTTTCTTCATCCACCGTATGAATTTCCAGATGAGCAGAATCTCTTGCAACCATAGTGGAAATAGGTTGGGACTTCAATACTCCATAACCTTTTAATGGCATACTTGTATCCTCCTTTACTCACATTCATTGGACAGCTTGTTCTAAGCCATTTGTATTTAGTTTATTTATACACTATGTGGCTGGTATGGATTTTAGACCGTTATTTAGGTTAGAATGTGTATCAGTGGCTAAAATCAATAGTGTACTATGTAAGGCCTGATATGGTATAATTCTCCAAGGAGGCTACTGAATTTATGGAATACTTGAGCGGAATTGTTGAGCGAATTACATACACAAATGAGGACAACGGCTTCAGTGTCGTAAAGATCAAATCTAAAGGATTTGCCGATCTTGTTACTGTTGTCGGAAACCTTGCCGCTGTGAATATTGGTGCCACAATCCGGTTAAAAGGTGATTGGAAGTATGACAGCAAATTTGGCAAGCAGTTTAACGTAGTTGATTATCGAGAGACTGTACCGGCTACCATTGCAGGTATTGAAAAGTACCTTGGCAGCGGGTTGATAAAAGGTATTGGTCCGGTTTATGCGAGAAGGATTGTGAAACACTTTAAAGAAGATACTCTTAGGGTCATTGAGGAGGAAGCGGACTACCTTATCAATGTTGAAGGTATAGGTCAAAAAAGAGTTGATATGATTAAGAAAGCATGGCAGGAGCAGAAGGAGATCAAAAATGTTATGCTTTTTCTGCAGAGTAATGGAGTTTCAACTGCTTATGCAGTGAAAATATATAAGACTTACGGCAATGAGAGTATTAACATTGTAAAAACTAATCCTTACAGACTTGCTGATGATATCTGGGGTATAGGTTTTAAGACTGCGGATAAAATCGCCCAGCAATTAGGCTTTGACAAACATTCCTTTGAGCGCTGCCGTTCGGGGATTGTCTATGTCTTAAACGAACTTTCCAATGAAGGCCATTGTTTTTCTACCCGTGAGCAGCTTCTTGAAACAACGGAAAAGATGCTGGAATTGGAAGGAACTCTTATTGATGCAACTATTGACAGAATGATTGAAGAGAAAACAATAATTCCTGACGAAGGAAATGCCATATATCTTCCAGCTTTCTACCATAGCGAAGTCGGAATAGCAAGGCGGATAAAAGAGATTCTTGCATTAGAGAGCATATATAAGTCTTCCAATACAGATGAGATTGTTGAAAACATCCAAAGAGAGTATCAGATTCAATATGATGAGGTGCAGGTTGAGGCTGTCAAAACTGCTGCAAGATCAAAGTTCATGGTATTGACAGGAGGCCCGGGAACTGGTAAAACTACCACTACCCTTGCCATTATAAAGATATTTCAGAAGCTTGATGCCGGAGTTTTACTGGCAGCTCCAACGGGAAGAGCAGCTAAAAGAATGTCGGAAGCCACAGGAATGGAGGCAAAGACTATTCATAGACTTCTTGAGTATTCGCCCATGGACGGGTATAAGAAGAATGCAGAAACGCCTCTGGAATGTGACGTTCTAATTATTGATGAGACTTCAATGGTAGACACCATTCTTATGTATAACCTATTAAAGGCTGTTTCCAATGAGACGGTTGTTGTACTGGTGGGCGATGTAGACCAGCTTCCTTCAGTTGGTGCGGGCAATGTGCTCAAAGATATTATTGATTCCGATACTGTTGATGTTGTCAAGCTTACACGAATATTCAGACAGGCTCAGGGAAGTGCTATTATAACAAATGCTCACCGAATTAATAAAGGAGAATCTCCGGGCCTTAAGTGTGGCAGCAAAAGTGATTTCTTCTTTGTAGAAGAGGAAGATCCACAAAAGGTGGTTGAAACTATAAAGGAGCTGTGTTCCAAAAGACTACCGAATTATTATAAAGTTGATCCGGTTAATGACATTCAAGTTCTTTGCCCTATGCAGCGTGGAGAAGCAGGGGCGTTCAATCTGAATATGGTATTGCAGGAGACCTTAAACCCTGGCGATGTGTCTATAAAATATGGAGGAACTGTCTACCGGCTCAAGGATAAAGTTATGCAGATAAAGAATAACTATGACAAAAATGTTTTTAACGGAGATATCGGAACAATCAGCAAAATTGACACTGAAGATAAGACTCTGATTATAAGTTTTGACGGCGTTGATGTAGAATATGATGCTACGGAGCTTGATGAGGTGGTGCTGGCCTATGCAACGACAGTGCATAAAAGCCAGGGAAGTGAATATAAAATTGTAGTTGCACCCTTTACTATGCAGCACTACATGATGCTCCAGAGAAATCTGCTGTATACCTGCGTGACCAGGGCAAAAAAGATATTGGTACTGGTAGGTTCAAAAAAAGCTATAGGTATTGCTGTATCCAATAACAAAACTCAGAAGCGGAATACTATGCTGGTTGGTAGATTGAAAAACGGATAATCAAGCACTTCGCAATACGTGACTTGGATTAAGCACGTTAGTCTTTAAAGAAAAAAGCTTGATTAAGAAAGAGGGATCTACGGATGATTATAATGGATTATCAAATACAACTATCTACTTTATTAAAAATCATCCCCATGGTAATTGTTGGATTCATTGTTTATTTTATCATTAAGACTCTAATTCAAAGAAGATTTAAAATTAAAGTATTAATTACTATATTCGAATACTGTTTTATTTTAAGTATAATTACAATTTTAAAAATTACTGGTATTATTTCGGGAAACTTTGGTGCTACTTCAATATTTGCTGGTAATGTTAATTTTAGCTTTAGTTTATTTGAAGAAGGACTCTCAAGAGCAACAGTACTAAACCTGATATTATTTATTCCTTTTGGTTTTTTGGCTGCATTAGCTGTAAAAAAACTTAGAGAAAAATGGTTTTATGGAATATTGATAGGGTTGATTTTTTCAATTGTTATCGAATTCTTGCAATCATTTACTGGTAGATATGTACAGATAGATGATGTCATGATGAATACTATTGGTTCATTTATTGGTTATGGAATATCGTGTTTTATATTAGTTTTGGTAGATAAAACTAATATAAAACATGGTAAAAAGGATTAATGAAAAACACATCTATATTTTAAATAAATTTTTATTTAAGAAACTTCATGAATACCTTCTCTCGCGGGATTCGTAATTTTTTACGACCATTATTGCATCCTTAAAAGTGAAAGAGGAAACTGAAAAGCAGACCCAATTAAGAAGTCCGCTTTTCAACTAAATGTCCAAATACTTCAGCTATTTCTTAATACTTTATGTAAGAAACACATAACTTAGTAGATAGTCCAACCCCTTGCCCGCAATGTTGCTTTATTTGCATCACTTGCTGCGGTTCCGGCATTATTTCCATAGATTATACCGTTCTGAACTTCTGATGCAACTGCATCTGCAAAAATTCTGTCCATCTCAGCAGAGCTCAATTGAGTGCCCATCAAGTGATATTCATCAATCCTTGAGGTGCTTGTATCACCAATTGAAGTTAATGAACTTTCCAAGTATGCATATACAATATTTAACTCCGGACAGTTCTGCAGGCCGCTTATTGATACGATATGGCCATTTCCGGCATTACCGGCCCCAAACCTAGTTAACGCAGAGCCATTGGATATAGTCAGGTAATTCTGATGAGTTCCATCTCCTAATCCACTCTTGGTAACCGACGTACCAGAAACGGCATCAGTAGTAGTACCATCAGCCCAATGCCATACCGCTGTTGCCGGCACGATAAAATCACAACGCATTGTTGTTGAATCACCTGTTGTTGTAAAATCAATTCTTGCTTCTCCTGTTTCTGGAGTGGAAGACGGCAACATAGTCCAACCTGTTGCAACTACTGTCCATCCTTTGCCAGATAAACTTAAAGCTGATGCATATCCTGCCTGTGAAGGTTGTTGATTTCCACCCTGGCTGATATCTACATATAATTCTGCCCAACTGGGAACGTTGTCCCTGCTCCTTCCAAGGTTATCTAAAGCAGCAAGAATTTCATCAGCCTCACTTGAACTTAGCTGATTGTTTCGAAGGTTCAAGTTGTTAATTTGCGAACATCCTGTCAAATCAACACTTTCAAGAAGGTTGTAAGAAAAGTCTACCGTTGCCACACTGCTGGAGAGTTGGAGGGCTCCCTGCAAGTTTAGGCTCGTATAGTGGTTACCAGCCGCTAAGAATCCAACATCTCTATCTTTACTACTTGATGGAATTCTAATACTGCCGGCCTGATTGTCATTCCATATAAATAGTTCAGCAATATTCGGGAACTGACTCATATCCTCAAATAAGTACTGATTCGTATATTGCGGATTATCACGGACGCATATATGCCATATATTTTCCCCAACTGAACCGAAATTAATTGTGGGATTCTGATTTACAGCTCCGCGCAAATCCTCCAGTTTTGGAGACTGAGATAAATCAAGCGTCAACAGGTTACAATCCTCAAAGCAGGCACGCTTCAATTCAGGTGTATTAGTTAAGTTCACCGACCGCAAACTTTGAGACAAAAAGCATTCGATAGTATCAAGCTGAGTAAAGTTGCTGAAATCTAATGAAGTAAGTTGATTGTAAGAGGAACACCACTGCCTCAAGTACGGTGCTACTACACTTAAGTTATAAACTGAAGACACATGCTGATCAGGTACAAATTCAATTGAAGATGCTCCCCCATCTCCTGCATCATATCCTATATTTATATGAGTAACAGCACTCCATGGTGTAACCACAAGGTTAGCAGCCCTTGTTCCGGCTGAGCCATAATCCTTTACAGGCGAATTTGATGAGCTGGTAGTACCGTCTGCAAAAGTCCATGTGATCTGTGCATTTCCTGTAACTTGTATAACCGGTGCGAATGAACTACCTTCGGTAATAAAGGTAATTGTTCCTTCAGCTGTTGGAAACACTGTTGGTACAGGTGTAACTGTTGGTGTTGGTGCAGGTATTTGAGGAGTCCATGCAGGAATACTCAAAGTCCATCCTCTTGCCTGCAAGGTTGTTTTATCTGCATCGCTTGCAGAGGTTCCGGAAGTGTCTGCCCATAATATTCCTCCCTGTACTTCTGATTCGACTGCAGCAGCAAATACTCCGTCCAACTCTGTTGCTGTAATACTGGTGTTCATAAGGTGGTATTCTCTGATTACTGTGGTGCTTGTATCACCGATTGAAGTCAAGTTGTTTTCCTGATATGCATATAGTATTGCCATATTAGGACAGTTCTGCAGACCACTTATCGACACGAGATGACCATATCCTGTATTACCAGCGCCAAATCTAGTTAATGCAGAGCCATTGGATACCGTTAGATAATTCTGATGCACACCATTTCCCAATCCACTCTTTTCAACTGATGCCCCGGAAACGGCTGCTGTAGTAGTTCCATCCGCCCAGTGCCATACCGCTGTTGCTGCTCCATCAAAATCACAACGCATGTTTGTTGAATCACCAGTGGTAGAGAAGTTTATCCTTACTTCGTTAGTTGATGTAGGTATTGTAGATGTAACTGTTGGTGTTGGTGCAGGTGTTTGAGGAGTCCATGCAGGAATACTCAAAGTCCATCCTCTTGCCTGCAAGGTTGTTTTATCTGCATCGCTTGCAGAGGTTCCGGAAGTGTCTGCCCATAATATTCCTCCCTGTACTTCTGATTCGACTGCATCGGCAAAGATCCCGTCTAATTCAGCTGCAGAAATACTGGTGTTCATAAGGTGGTATTCTCTGATTGCCGCAGAGCTTGTATTACCGATTGAAGTTAAGGAATTTTCCTGATATGCATACAGTATCGCCATATTAGGACAGTTCTGCAAACCGCTTACCAATACGAGATGACCATATCCTGCATTAGCGGCACCAAATCTCGTTAATGCTGATCCATTGGATATAGTTAGGTAATTTAGGTGTGCTCCAGTTCCCAATCCAATCTTTGAAACTGCTACACCTGAAACAGCTGTTGTAGTAGTTCCATCCGCCCAGTGCCATACTGCTGTTGCTGCTCCATCAAAATCACAACGCATGTTTGTTGAATTGCCCGTCGTAGCAAAATCGATTCTCACCTCTCCTGTCGTTTGAGTATCATATTCAGCCAATGGGCCTTCATCGCATGCCAGTGCATTCTGGATAAAAATCGCAAACAACATGGCAAATGCCAAAACTACATAAATCATTTTGTTTGAGAATTGCCCCATCCCTTTTGTTTTCATAAGTCCGCCTCCTCATAAAATAATAAATTTGTAAGGTGGTATTCAGGAATTATCTGCCATTTCCCAAATATCATATATACTATTCGAAGGGTGCAAAAATTATGGAAGGGTACTGGAAAAGATTTTTATTTTCTATGCTTTCCTTGCTCTTTAATATATACTTCATGCAATTAGAATCACTTTTGAACTATCATCAATTGCTTCTTTATTATAGCAAACTCTATTACTCTATTTGCTGTCAGGTTATTTTATTTCACTATGTTCGAAAGAACCTAAAAAGGCATCGGTGTTGCTACACCGATGCCTTTTTTTGTATTCATGTTACAAAAGCATTAATTATCACTATTATTGATAATAGTTTCAATTTCCATCACTTCAGTAAGAAATTCAATCGGAACAAAAGTTAACCCGTTTTTAATTTCCGGTTCATTTTCCAATATACATCTCATCTTCTGTTTTCCACATTCCTTGCTTCCTATATGTAAAGTAAAAGATTTGGCACCCTTTAAAATATCAACTCTTTTGCCCTCACTTGTCCATTGAACACTATAATCTAACGCTTCAGAAATTGCTCTTAAAGGCAACATACATACACCATTCTTATTTTCATAAAAAACTTTATTTGCTCCTTTGACTGATATCTCCTTGCCATTAACGAAGATGACTCCTGCCTGTTTAGACAGTAAGACTTTATCAACTTGAGAAACTTCAGAACTTGTAACATCCTCGTCTTCTATTGGCTCGCCAAACTTAAAGCCTTTTAGTAGAACCACACTGTCCGCTGTCATATGAGCTGGAATGCTCATTGTCATTATCTCAGACCAAACAAGAATATAATCTTCCTTTTCTATACTGTCCATAGTAACTATCTGCTTTGTTCTGTATGGCAATAAAACTGTGTCTTTTGTAATACCCACCATATATTCATTATCAGTATCAGTAATTGTCATGCTGCCATCCTGGTTTTTTGCTATCTCCTCAACTTTTAAAAGTTTCGCAGGTGCTTTTTCTTGAATATTGGTCAATATAACATATGCAGATGATTGTGGTGGTAAACTGAATGTGCTTATAGGAGATGCGTATACAGTAATTTTATCTCCCTTTTTTATGGATGTTATATTTTGTGCTACAGCCAACTCATTATCAATAACAACGGTATCTTCAGATATATTGAATCTCCTATCTGAGTTTTGTCCATCTTCTGTAATTACAATTGCAGATAAATTAGCATCTTCAGTCAATACCTCACTTACATTTCCTGAATACGAAACCGTAGTTGGCAGCTTTTCTGCTTCCGCGACAGGGTTATCCATTATTGGTACAATATCGTCAGTCGCAAAAGCGGAAGACCAACACAGTATTACAGCCGACATTACGGCAATGGAAATTAGTTTTTTAAAACACATGATTTTTACCTCCAAAACTTTTTTTAATAGAACTTACATAAAACTTTTTTGCCAAGATACATATAAATATCCAAAAATCTTGCAATCACTATAAATACAAACCATTTATGTGGATATTTATCTACAAGGTTCAAAATTTTAAGTAATATCCTTTATAATTATTAGACAAAATATTTACATAAAAGGTTTCATTCAAATTTGCATAAAAACATAATTTCTGCTATATTCCCATCTTTTCATGAAAAATAATATCTATGTTGTTCAGAATATAACTTTTTAACTTATTATAGAACTCAGCATCATTATTCCAAAACCTTTCATCTAGGCTGTCAATTTTTTCTGAATCTTCTTCTCGATAAGCTTCAATGTATTCATCGAAAATATCAAGTACCACAGTACAGTTTATTTCTATTAATGCATTCCTTATTTCTTCATCAAATACTCCAATTATGTTATCTAACTCACCTGGAGCACAAGCAGAATAAAAATCATATAGTATATCAAACAGTTTGCTTACATCTGTATTATTTCCCATAGGGCAAAACTCAAATAAATCATACACTGAGGACGTTTTGTTGATTTTTTCTATGAAATCTTCAATCTTTGGAGCATTTACCAATTCCCATTCTTTAGAGTCTTTAAGGTATTTTATATTCTCTATTGCTCTATTAATATCGCCATTAAACTTTTGATAGTTCTCAAATGCAACATCATCATTTATTTCAGTTGCTTTAATGATTTCACTGATTTTTAAGCTTTTAAGATATTTAAATGCTTTTTCTATATCCCACTCTGAGACTTCAAGTGCTAGTTTACATTCACTAATTGTAGCTATAATTCTTTTCCTTAGTTCATTGACTTTATTTGAATCCATGGCTTTTAATTACCTACCAGTTTTTTATAGTCCTGCTTAAGACACTCCCCTCATTGGAATAACACTTATAAGTTCAATATCATCTAAATTAACTGTTTTATTTTCTTTCTCATCCTTAATTGAATTCAATTTTATAACAAATCTAATATCTATATCAGATATGTATTCTACTCCAACAAATAAATATAAATCACGCTTTATTTTAAAAAAACAAGCACGATCATTTGAAGGAACAAAATTCTTTAAGTATTCTCTTATTTTGTTTTTATCAAGTATATTTGACCTCATAATTTAAACCCTCTTAATATACTTATTTACTCAAGCGCCCAAACCAAACGTAATGACATGTAAAGCCTCTCCATTATTCATTTCATAGAAATTAAGACTAAAGCCCTCATAGTATTCACTCTTTGTAACTACTTCCATTTTCCCATCTCCATTAGCATCTACTATGAAAGGCACTGTATTGTATAAAACAGGTTCATTCTCATTAGTTTCTTTATAATAATTCTCGGTTATCACAAAAGACTTATCCTTTCCGCCAACATTCTCTTGTAGTATTATAAATGAATAGGTATTTTCTTCAGCAAATTTATTTTTTGAGTAATCAATATTTGTTGCATTTATTAAAACTTCCTCTGTACCATTTCCATCAAGATCAACACTTATTGCTTGCTTAATGACAGCAGGTACACTACCTAATCCCCTATCTGTCAAAACATCATTAACAGCACTTTCATATTGCTCTGTATTTTCTTTTTGAATTGTTGGTATCCTAGGTAATGCATTCCAATCCCCGCATATTCCAATAGCTTCTAATCCGTTTTCCAATGTAGGAGTATATCCTACTGAAAACCATTCTCCTGGTCCATTTTCTTCAACAACTTTCTGCCCCTCAAATTCACCAATTTCTTTATCGATAGAGTAAAACTTATATTTTTCCCCGCCTACTATTCGCTGACAAAATTCTCTTTTATCAGTTTCGGAGTTACCTGACAATTGCTCAAAAAGATCTGCTGATATCCATTTATTATCTTGAATACCTCCAACAAGAGCTGCACACGTATTCATAGGATAAATAATTGGAACAAAACTCTTTTCAACATTGTCTTTCTGGTTTTTAGACTCATTTACATAGCCTGTTCCATCCCAGACCAACCTTTTTCCATTTATAACAAAGTCAGCCCAGTCACGTATTTTACTATAAACAATTCCAATTTCACTTTGTTTTTCTATGTTGCTTGTATCAACAAATATACCTGTCAAAGGAATATATCTTTCAACTTTTTCATTATTAATTATGTAGACCCCTAAAGCAGCATTTGCTTGCGATGAACTATAATATCTGTTTGATAATATGGCAATTACTTCTCTTACACCATCATTGTTAATATCCTCAGAAGCTATACCAATATTCACAACTTTATCATTTCCCATCTTTCCATCTTCAATATCTCTAATTTCATCTTTATGATGTTCTTTTACAAATTGCCTTTCCTTCTTGAAATTTTCAAAGGAGAATGACAACCATTTAGTTTCTGAATTTTTATCCCCACTTGAATCCTGATTTTGATTAGATGGGCTTTCGCTTATCAATTCTCTTTTATCTGTAGGAGTTTGGCTATATTGTTGATCAGGGTTATTTGTAATTTGTTTATCACAACCTACTAAAATAATAAATGCATATAAAATAGTCATAAATATAAGCTTTTTCATAATTTATCCCCCAAATAGTGTTCGTGTAAATTAATATATACATTTTTATACTGAACTTGCTACAATCGACATCACAATTATATTACAAACCACTTTTTAGTGCTATTATATTTTGTAAGAAACACATCCACAATCTCAGAAAACTAGAATTTCATGAGCTTGATTTATTCTAAAATTTGAATTATAATTAGCAAATATTAACACAAACAGGAGGGATTTACATGAATAAGTTTAGTAAAAGAATTATACTTGCTTTAATAATTACTATGTCATTTTCTCTATCTTTGACTTACTTAAACGCACCAGAAAGCCAAAGAAAGAAATTATTATCCCACATCAAATCAGGCAAACCGGGAAAGGTTGTAGAAATTTGCTTAGGACAGGCTGTAAATTGCACTCAGGTACGTTTATAAAATCACTCTATATTTTCTATTGAAGGAGTTAGAATTAATGCCAGGAATCTATTATTTCTCTTCAAAGCATATAAAGTAAATCAAAATAATTCTATGGGAACTATGGAATGACTTAGAAACAATGGAATTTATATTTCACATATTCCTAAGTCATTCCAAACCTTAACAAGTTTCTTAACACTCACTTAAATAGATAGACACTATTTATACCTATATTTTTTACAACATTGGAACTAGATGAAGCATTTGCAGCCTGTCTAAATCATAATTACTACAGCAAGATCCATCCTGAGATTGAAAAATACCAAAATGACTCCTGCTGAGTATAGAATCCTCATGTATAAAGTTTGGGTATAATTATAAAAGCAATTTCTATTAAGTTTCATAGGGTAATTTATTAAATACCCCCAACAAATATCCCTTAAGTATTGCAAAATCTATGGAGTTTATGCTTCCGTCCCTGTTTAAATCTCCAACATACATCTTATCTTTCGCCTCGAAACTTACAACCATACCTAACAGATATTTTTTAAGAACTGCAAAATCTATGGAGTTAACTTTTTTATCTCCGTTATAATCACCAACCACTTCAATATCATCTTCATTATAGTAGAAAACCTTTGTATCATTGGGTTGACACATATACAAGGTCCCTGTTTTATCAAAGAAAACATTTTGGGAATCTGCCCTTGGCATTGTACTCGAAACTGACAAATCACTAGTCCTGAACAGCTGTGTAGTTCCAGCAAAGTTCTTGTTTTCAGGTCCAAAATCATATATGTTTTCAGAAAGCTTATTTATGATTTTGAAGTTATCTACATCCAAAACAATGTTTTTGCAGTACATCCTGTTTTGTGATTCATCAAGGAAAATAGGAGTGTTCAACGGATCTCTTCCAATATCTGCATGTCCTGAATTTTGTTCATAAAGCTTTTTAACAATACTGATATTACCTGATTCATCAATACTGCATTTGTATATGTTACTTCCACCCCATCCAGAGTCCCATCCGTATTGGTACCAGTAATAAAACTCATTACCGGAACTTGAAAACACAAGGTCTCCAATTCCGTTAATTTTACTTGTGTAATTCTTAAGCTCTCTGCTTTCAGGATCATAAACCCATAAGCCCGGTGCCCATGCACCATCAACCATAAACAGCTTTTTATTTTTATAATATATATGAAAGTGCGTGCTCCTGCCATATGTATTGGGAATCGAAAATTTTATCTCTTCAACTTTTTCTTTGCTCACTGTATCAAAAACATGAACAGAACCATTTGAGTTTAATATATATAATGTCTTTTTATCATCTGACAGGCACAAATCGGAAGGTATTTCTTCCAGACCTATTGTTTTTTCCAGTCCAAAACAACTTAAATCTATAATAGATAGTACCTTTTTCTCCTTACTGAATCCATAAGCCTTGTTGTTTATAGAGTCGTAAATCACCCTGTCGAACCTGTCGCCAGTATCAAAGTAGCTACAGTCGGTTGTATCAATACCGATTAAATCACTCTTGACCTCTTCCCCATTAATCATATAATGAATTGTCAAATTATAATGGGAAGCGGGTTCCAAACCATCCAAAATAAATTTATGCTCCTGTGAAGGAAGACTCCAACCTGTTTTAAATCCTGTATTTTCTTCAGTTCCATATTCTAACATACAAACATATGGATTTTTATTTGTCCAGATAATACTTATGGAATTTTTAGAAATCTGCCTTATGAGAAGATTATCCGGATAAATTACATCTTTCGGTCTGGCATCAATTACATTAACCTTTACAGTGGTGATATATCCTTTATACAGGGTTGTAATGCTGGTACTTCCACAGGCAACCGCAGTAATCAGACCATACTGATCTACCTTTGCAATTGAATGATTTTCCGAACTGTAAATTACCTCATTTGTTACATCTATTTTAGAACCATCCGAATAATCAGCATCAACTTTAAGTTGAAATGGTTCCTGTCCGTCAAACGTAATGTCATCGGTATTGGTTGTGATTCCTGTTAACTCCATCTTTGCATACTCAATGCTTGTTATTCTAAATCCATACAAGTTTGTGCCATTATCTGAGGTTAAACGGATTTTAAAACTATTTCCTTTGACGGTTATTGTTTTACCTGCAAGATTGTTGCCGGTAAAAGGGCTGCCTGAGATATCGCCGTATTTATCACTTATGTATAAGTAATCACAACTGCTTTCTAATGCTGTATCGGAAGAAAAAGTTATTTTCATCAAATCCCCGGTATAGTCAGGCTCTGTGTATTCCCAAAGCACATCTGTATTGGTAGCATAAGGATGATTTGACTCAATGTATTGTGCTACTTCAAAGTGCACTATATATTTAATGGAGTAACTTCCATCGGGGGATGACAGTATAATCTCTGTGCTACCGGGCAGACTTGCTGCAGGTTCAATACTCACCTTTGCATTGGGATCTTGTGCAATAGCAGTAAGTACCGGTACTTTTTCAGTTCTAAAGGGCAATATAACGTCATAGGAAGTTACCCTTGGGTCAAAATTAGGAGATAATTCCCCACTTGAGAGTGTTATTGATTTTAGTCCCAATGCCACATCAACCTTTATAATTTGAGTAAAACTGCCGTAATTTATAACTATTTCTGTTGTACCCATTCCAACACCAGTAACCAAACCGGTTGAGCTTGCCGTTGCTATATTGGGATTACCGGTTTTAAAGGTTGCCTGAGAAGTTAAATCGCTCTTTCTCCCATCTGAATAGCCGCCAGTGGCAAAGACTTGAAAAGTCTGGTTTTTATCCAGAGACACCCTGGTAGCATTAGTATCAACGCTTAGAAGCTTTGGGATTTTTAAAATATTATTCTTTTCGTAGATAAGGGACAAGTCCTGATCCAAATAGAATGATTTAGCTCCCTCAAGATCTAAATACTCGATTTCCTGGCATGTACTCAAATTATAAAACCCTGATGGTCCCAATGCTAGATTGGCATCAGTGTTAACTGCATAAATATCTTCAGGGAAAAATCTTTCTAAGAGGCTTAAATCATCTTGACTAAAAATATATTTCTTGCAAATTATCTCATCTTTGCCGTTAAGTAATAATGGAAGTGTGTCAAAGGGAGAAACCCATGTATCAAAACAGCAAAAATTGCTTGTAGCCACTTGAGTAAAAGTTGTACCATCAATTGAATACTTTTGCAAATAATCTGCTAATGTATCCCGGTAATAAAAGTAATCATTATTTGGAGAAAAGACCATACCACCAATATTTTTTAAAGGAGATGAAATAAATTCAAACGATGATGCTTCAAATACATATAGTTTATGTTCCCATTCACCTCCAACCAAGTAAAGCTTACCACCCCTATTATAGATGTGTTTGGAAAGTACCGAACCATTACTTGATACATAATCTGCTTCCATTGCATATTTTAGATTTCTCCGCACATTACCTGTGTTTATATCCAACTCGGTAACGGGATAATTTGTATCTGAGTTTGCTACAAATATCCTGGTCTTGTCTTCAGAAATACATAAACCGGAAGGTCTATATGGCAATTTGACCTGCTTGATAACCTGACGCGTATTAAGATCAGTTATAAACAAGTGATTAAACGCATTGTCTATGGAATAAGCTTTATTGCCGTCATATATCGTATCTTTGATGGTTCCCCTTAATTTAACCGAATAGGGATCTGGATTCCCCACAGCTGGTGTTTGCACAATAGAGGAAGAAGGTATTACCTCAATAGCAAATTGTTTGCTTGAATTTGAAGTCACCGCAATAAACTCGTAATTTTTGTAGTATATTTCTTCAACGTTATTTGCAGCATTTACCGTCCCTGTTTTCTCCATAAAATCGTATTCATATATACCCACTTGATTTGTGCCATCGCACATAAAGAACCTGTTATTTTCAAGATCGTAAGCCATTCCTCTTGAACCTTTTAAAATGCTTCCTACCAGAACAACATCTTCGGCATACTGACGGTTGCAACTGAATATTTCGGTGCTTCTGTTAAAATCAACAAAAAGGTATTTACCATCCGGAGACATGCTGGCACTTTTCGCATCATTCATACTAAATGAACCCTTCCATATTTCCTTGGATATATTCCCGCTGCTATCTATATCATGAGTTTCTATAAACGTGTTATAAGCCATGCTAACGCCATAAACCCTATTATAATCCGGATTAATAAATATTTTACTTCTTTCATGAACTGTTTCATAGTTGGCATATATTTGATGCCCTTGCTCCGTATAACTTCTTATTCCAGGCCATTGACCTGACCCGCTTGAAATATAAACATTGCCGTATGTATCTGCTGCAATATCATAGGGATCTAATGAAATATCACACTCTGAAATTTTAGTAAAATTATCAGCATCAATTACAGCGAAGGCACCTTGCTGGTCTTCCTGCAACCAAAAGGAGCTATGCTCGCCTTTAAGCAAACAAACATAAATCTTGCCGTTTGAATATGCAATACGCTCCGGTGGATACTTGAAAGTGATCTCTCTGTTATCTCCGGTCTCATAGTTAACCTCATACAACTTCTTGTTTGCCATATCTGAAAAGTAAATAACAGGCTTGTCCGGGTTAATTACAGAATCTGTTACCTCAAAGGATAAAGGTATTATTCCACCTCCATCTGCACTTACAGTATTCAAAAGACCCGTGCATAAAAAACTTTGCATTAAAATGCATGCACATAAAAACAGAACTATAAACCTTTTCATGTGTTCTCCCCCAATTTCTTTATGTTTGTTTAAATCAATTTGTATATTTTTATATTGAACTTGCTACAAGCGACCTCACAATTATATTACAAATCACGTATTGGTGCCATTATTTTATAATTGACCATCTATAAATCTCAGATTCAGCTTTTTATGTACCAGCACCAGCTCCTTAAATAAAGAAGGTATAACTATTCCTTTGCGCAGTGTTATAATATCTAACTCGCACTTTGTTCAATTTAGTTGGAAATTATGATAGAATTATTGTAGGTAATGGACCTTGTATTAATAGAATTAAGTGCAAATTTGTAAATATGGAAAGCAAACTATATGAAGTTCATTAATTTATACATATTGTGAAGTTGTTCGCACTAAGCTTAATTATACGAAGTAAGATTATTTATATTTTGAGGGGTAAAATATGGACATAAAAAATACTGCTAAACAATTTGATAAGGTTGCATTAGAATATGATTTTGTAGTTTCGTTAACGGAAAAACAAGATGATATCCTTGTCAAAAGTATGCCTAATAAAAGAAATCAGGTTCTTGATATAGGCTGCGGTTCGGGAAACAAAAGTATATTACTATCTAAATACTTTGAACATGTTATTGGTATTGATATTTCTGATTCATTCTTACAGATCGCGGAACACAAAAAAAATGCTAAAGGAATCAAGAATATTCAATTTATAAATATGGACGCTGAAAAGATGGACTTTAGTGAAAAATTTGATATGATTATTAGTCGGACAACCTTTCATCATTTAAATATTGCAAATGTACTTGAACGTTGCGTTTCTTTACTCAACAATGGTGGAGTTATATATATTAAAGATAATGTTTCTGATAATCCTACCCCAGCTAAATGGACATATATTGTTGGAGCGTTTTTGGAGTTTTGGCCTGATTGCAAACAATATGGCTTTAAAAATGCAAAAAGAATATTTTCTCATAATGTTTCGAAAGATTGGCTTTCTCATTTAGCATCAGACATATATCTATCTGAAAGTGATTATCATAAAATTTACGAAAAACATCTTCCATCTTGCAACTTTATTAGGGAAGGGTGGGCAATGAATGTAATATGGAAAAAGATATAAAGATTAAAAATATTTTTGCAAACATGAGGTAAAAAGTTATGAATTGCATAGTTGATATTAAAAAAGATGGAAATAAAGTTTTAGCATATCTTCCTTTTGACCCAAGAACAGAATTTCATATTCCCAAAGGTACAATTTGTGTAAAATGTGTTCTTGAAAACATTCAATTTAAATCCAAGTTAATGTCCAGAGGCAGTGGAAAGTATTGCATATTCTTTAGTGCTCCATCGGCGACAAACAAAAGACCATTTCATTTTGTCTTAACAAAAGATAGGGAGAAAATGGTGAGGATTATTGGTGATAATCATTATGTAAAAATGTTGAGGAGCGCTACAGCATGTATTATTGTCTGTGGCGACAAAGTTACTCAAGGTATTCCAGAATGGCTATTAGCTGATTGTTCTGCCGCAACTCAAAATATTCTTCTTGCTATCCATTCAATAGGGCTTGGTGGTGTTTGGTGCGGGGTAAAACAGGGCTCGGATTTTTATAAAGGTATAGTAAAAGAGTTTAGTTTACCTAATCATATACGACCAGTTTCTTTAATTGCTTTTGGATATCCAGTTGATGAAAAAATACAATCTAATAGGTTTGAATTTGGTAAAATACATTTTGAATTTTGGTAAGATTATTTTAATATAGTACGCAGTTTTTATATTAGGCAAAGCAAGATTTTGACTATAGTTTTTTGAGGCCTCTGCCAGATGCGCGCTGACGTGAGGCATCCTAAACGTGACCATTCGAGCACATCGGAGACGGGCGACTTTACCTGAAATTCTAACAATGCAAGTGCTAGTTCAAAGGATGATTGATAAGTGAAAACCAGTTTATGGGGGGGATTAGTAATGATATTTGAGTCTGCTTTTCCAAAGAATAAAATTCTTTCGATTTTGTGTGCAACTACAAGACCTCTAAATTTTTCAAACTCTATGACAGGAGATATATTTCTTTCTAAATCCAGAGGTGATAAAATATATCTATTGAAATCCGGTAAGTTTGGAGTTGGAAAAGGTCAGCTGCCTCTTATTATAAAGTTAATCGAGAATGATTCCAATACAATTTTGAAATGTAAATTTGGTTTTACATTACCTTCCATAATTATTCTAAGTTTATTCGTTGGATTTGCATGGTCGACCGTTTTATTGATATGTGTATTTAGCCCTAACAATGATTTAATTGGTAAACTAATAGTGAGTAGTGTTGCTTTGATATGGTCTCTATTCTGCTTTGCTTTATTTCCAATAGCTAATGTGTTATTGTTTAGTAAGCAACAAAAGGAAGTTATTGTTTTTTTGGAATCGCATTTATGTGCTAAAAGAATATCCTAGATTTTGCTATACATTTAATATAGATTTATAACATAAAAGAGTTGGGTATATTGCTAATTCCGTTGAAGAAGATTTTTTATGTTTATGCATTTAGTATATATAAAAATAGTCTGTGTATGGAGGAGATCTTAGTGATATGGAGTCAAATAACGAAAAGAACGCCTATTCAATTAATCCAGTTACTTTCTCAAATTTAAGTTATATACTATATTTAGCACTAGTTGTAAATATAATTCCACAAGTGGTTATTTATTTGCTCATAAATAGTACAATAGTAGCAACCATTACGTTTTTTATAGGCATTATTGCCTCTATCTATTCTTATATTAAATATTACAAAACAGTCCAGTTTACCAATGAAGGATTTAATTATATATCATTTGATTGTAAAATTGGAATTACATACAAGGATATTGACCGATTGTCCATAGATGAACACCGTGAGGGTAAATACGGATATAATAAAAATTTGTGCTTATATAGCAAGCAGTTAAATAGCCTTATAAAAGTTGATATTAATATGTTCAGCATTTCGAACATTAAAAGAATGGTGGAAATACTGAACAAAAAAGCTCCTTCCGCTCAATTCAGTCAAGAAGTGTTAATTTATTTAGATGATAGATACTGTCAGTCTGAGAAAACCAAAAAATATATTGGATTCATTGTTGCAGCACTATTTTGTTTTTTTGTATTCTGGTTGAAATTCACCGAGTTATTTCATCATTAGTAGTAATGAAAAGAAATACAAGGTTTTATTGATGGGCTTTTATGTACATCCTTTACTTGTTCCGGTAAAGCCCGTCTGATGGAAGTCCGATTAAGAGGTGACTGGGAAGGATGGATTAAAGCTTTTGGAAATATTGTTCGAGCACCCTTTAATAACAATCGGCAAGGTTGCTGAAATATTGGAATGAGCAGGGCAAATCACCATTACTAGAATATGAGATCAAATCAGAGCCATTTTTATTTATATAAGTGTAAGTGGCAGCCATCCGTGCTTGCTCTAGCTCCTCTATGAAAAAGATGAATTTTATAATAAATATGTTTTGCCATTCGCTAAAGTATAAAATTAAAAGTTATTAGCTTTGATGATTTTGTAAATAGCGCAAATGAAACAGATTGCTATTTAGATATTGAGTTTTCAAACTATTTTTATACTAGAATTAAAAAATCTGTAATACAAATTTATATCGATTCAAAAATAACTTAAAAAAATATTTGAAAATACATCCAAGGGCTTTGTCAATAATTGTCTTGAAAAGACAAGAAGAAGGTCTAGCAGTTGCTAAAATTCAAGGCAAGCACCTTGGAAGACCAAAGACTAAAACACCAGAAAATTTCAAAACTGTTTACGAGAAATGGATTAATAAAGAGATTACTGCAAGAGCTGCTATGAAAGAGCTCAATTTAAAACCAACTACATTTTATAATGTTGTTAAGTCACTAAAAATTTAGTTTTATAAAGAAGTTTAAAAGGCTGGTTTTGGAACATAACAAACACAACAGAATTATATAAATTATTGGCATCTTTAGTCTAAAAGATTAAAAATATGATACAATTGTTGTTAAGTAAGAGGATTCTATTTTAATTTAGCATGCAAGGTTGAAAATATGAGAAGTTAAACTATAATCCGCATATGCGAAGTTCGGTAATGCAATTTAATTTTGTGCATATATGAAGTTCGGTAATGCAATTGTTGAACAAAACCGCTTACGCGGTAGCATAAAAGCTTTACTGACTGGCATAAGGCCTCCTTTAGAGTAAAATTAAAGAAAACTCTATAGGAGGCAATTTTATGTCAAAATTAAGAGAACAAATGAAGTATGATATGGATTTGAAGGGATTCAGTGAAAAGACAAAAATAGCATATTTGAAGCATGTAGAACTTTTTGCAAAGTATTTCAAGAAGTCACCAGAGCTATTAGGTGAAGAGGAAATAAAGGCATACTTACACCACCAACTGATTGAGCGTAAAATGAGCAGATCATATAATACTCAGGCATATAGTGCATTAAAATTCCTGTATGAAACAACATTGAAAAGAGAATGGAAGTCTTACAAAATTCCACGCTGTAAAAGAGAAAAGAAACTGCCCAAAGTATTGTCGCGTGAAGAAGTAAAAAGGATATTCAATGTTACAACGAATCCAAAACACCGGGCAATTCTTATGACAACATATAGTTCTGGGCTTAGAGTAAGTGAAGTTGTTAATCTTAAGGTTAATGATATAGATGGCAAACGCTTACAATTGTTTGTGCAAGGTGGTAAGGGACAAAAAGACAGGTATACTGTTTTATCAAGAAAAAACCTGGAGTTGCTAAGAGACTATTGGAAGCTATATCACCCAAAGACCTGGTTATTTCCGGGGCAGGATATTAATGAACCTTTATGTGTAAGAACTGTACAAAAGGTATTTGAAAATTCAGTTAGAAAGGCTGGGATAACGAAGGATGTTTCAGTACATACGTTGAGACACAGTTTTGCAACTCATTTACTGGAATCTGGAGTAGATACATTTTACATTCAAAAACTGTTAGGTCATTCTTCTCTGAAAACGACCTCAATATATATACATGTTGGAAATTTGGATGGAATGAATATAAAAAGTCCTTTGGATGATATCGACAATGAATGAAGTTGCAGACATCTTCCGGGAATATGGAAAAAGTTATAGAGAAGAAGTTAAGTTACCAGCATATATGTCAAAAGCAATGAATGCAATAAGCAACTGTCGTACTTCAGTTTTAGGAGGGCATACTAAAGAGTGCGATGAATGTGGTCATATAGATATATCATACAATTCCTGCCGAAACAGGCACTGCCCAAAGTGTCAGGCATCTGCACGTGACAAATGGGTAGAAAAGATGAAAAAGAATCTTCTACCAATAGGATATTTCCATGTAGTCCTTACACTGCCGCATGAATTAAATGATATTGTGTTAAGGAACAAAAAAGTAATGTATGGAATTCTGTTCAAAGCTGGATCGGAAACCTTATTGGAGCTTGGGAGAGATAAAAAACATCTTGGAGCACAGATAGGCTTTATAGCATTACTTCATACATGGGGGCAAAATTTGATGGCTCATAACCACCTTCACTGCATAGTTCCTGGAGGTGGATTGTCATCAGATGGCGCAGATGGGAGACGTTATATGAAATTTTCCTCTCCTTTTTTCTAAGCTGGGGCAGGCTAGCGTAGGTCATATATAAGTTATTGTAAGAAGTTGGTGGATTTGGTACTGCGTTTTTAATATAATCTTATTTGGGTGATTAATTAATGACTATTACAAAAGGTAATTTTCAAAAGAACTGGATATATGCATTTATTGGCTATTTTGTAGTTTTGTTAGTTATAATTGTGTCAGCATACATGAAAATAATACCTACAAAGATTGCAGTCATACCATTTTACGATACTATAGGGCATTTTATTCTTTTAGGTGTTACATCTTATTTACTCCATAAAGCTCTTGGAAGAAAAGTAATTAAAAATTTTAATTGTAGCATTCCAATAGGTCCTGTGTTCGTAAGCATATTTGTAATTTGTGAGGAAAATTTACAAAGGTTTTCTCCGAATAGAACATACGATATAGTAGATTTAGCTGCAAATCTAAGTGGTATATTGTTCTTTTATTGGCTCGATCAGGTCTTCCCACCTTTCAAAGAAATTGATTTTACTAGTGTTCTAAAAAGACTGTACATTTTTTCAAAAAAAGTATTAGTTGCAAGTTTATTTCCGGTAATTGTATTTGTAACACTTGCGATTACCAAAGAAATACGTTTTGTATATATTTATAGGTATGATTTCTTACTTCTGTTTTTTATTATATTGCAGATTATATTTGTTAAAATAAAATTGGATTCAAAGCATGATTTGAAAATCATTATGCTATTTCACATGCTTGGATTGTTTATGGAATTTTACAAAGTAACATTTGGAGCTTGGTCATATCCAGAGTATGCGTTATCAAAAGTTCTTGGCGTTCCGCTATATAGTGGGTTTATGTATGGAAGTGTGGCAGGATTTTTGTGTCATTTATGGCGTAAACTTAATATTACACTTGCTAAATGGCCAAGAACATCAGTTGTTGCTTTTGTTGGTGTAGTAATATATTTAAATTTCTTCTCGATGAAAATACCTAAAGATTTGAGAACATTTTTAGTTTTAGCAGTATTATTCATTTTCTTCAGAAGCAAAGTGGAATTTACTAATACAAAAGTTCGAAGGAGTGTTCCTCTCATTCTCGTTTTTTCTGGATTAGGTATTTTCGTGTGGATAGCCGAAAACATTGCCACGTATCTAGGGGCATGGGCATATCCTTATCAATTAGAAAAATGGCAGATGGTTCATCTTTCAAAGATTACTTCATGGTTTTTGCTTGGAGTTGTTTGTTTTATGATTGTAGCTGAACTACTTAAAAAGAGACGAGATACCAGTGATATTGATCTAACAACAATGCAAGTGAATAAATAATTTGAAGCTTATTCAATGTTGATAATTATTGGTTAAAAAGCTACTAAATCGGTAGGAGAGGAAAACTTCAAATAACAATGCTTTCCCGTAAAGGATTGCTGGCTTTTATAAAAGGAGATGGGCGATGAAGTTCGAGCAGGCACGGGAAGACAGCACCACACCGCTTCGTCGTGCCGAAGTGTCACATCGACTCAGCAGCGTCGGGAAAGCGGAACGTTAGGTGAAACCATCGTACCGCCCCAACGGGCGGAGTTTTGGTGGGTAAGGCTATGGTGTTCGTTTTAAAGTGTAATGATATGAGAATTAAAGGGGTGTAGACTATGGAGAAAAGTGGAGAGTTAAAGAAAGATCTAATCTTACTTAAATCAGAATATGACAAGGTTCAAAAATTTGTGGGGTTTGAAATATTTTGCATTGATGAATTAGAGAAAGGACAGATTGGATATAGTGTTGATCCAAATGGAGTTTCTTTAATATCTGAGGATGAGGGGTCTTGGAGTGAAAATTGGATTGTTATTGGATATGAGACATTATGTGGAGATCCTATTGTAGTAGATTTGGGAGAAGATGGTTTTCCAGTGTTTTCTCTAATGCATGGTATGGGGAGTTGGGAAGGTGGAACCCCTATATCCGATTCGATAAAATTATTTTCATCAGCCCTGATAAGTGTTAATCAGTTCGTCACAGCAAAGGCAATAAGTGATTCTGATCAAATAGTCTCCCCAAAGGAAATAAAGAGTTTGACAGACAGGATTGTTAATGATAAGGGATATATTTATCCTGACAGCTGGGAGTCTTTGTTTGAACCCTTATTGAAAATCAGTGAGATGTCTGAGAATGAGACTATAGCAAAAGTTAAACAATTGAAAGAGAATGGATTAAAAATCACTGAAATAGCTATGAGTATAGGAATATCAACGAAAGAAGTCTACGAGTATCTTAAAGATTTAAAATAGGGTATTTGTGTAACATATAGTAGCATTAGTTTGATTTAGGAAAAGTCTCTGTGAGAATGAATATCAAGGTAAGGATTCTTCGAATCCCTTTGATTAATACGATGGCATCACCTAACAATGCATGGCAGTATAGGTGCGGGTTAGAAGATCACGAAGTAAATTCTCTGGAGAAGGAGCATGAAGAATGCCGCACCACATATACCACGCATAAGGCCGTCCATCCGTGGACGGATTTTTAGGGAAGGACTTTGGAGAAAATAATAAGATAGTAAACGAGGAGTATATGAGAATTTTATCAATAGTCAGTAGCAAGAGAAAGAATGGAAATACAGAACGTTTGATTAGTCTTTTAGAAGAAGAACTTATTTCTATAGCTAAATTACAGCATAAGGTATTAGAGATAGAAAGAATATCTCTTGGGAATGTTGAATTGAAAATGTGCCTTGGCTGTAGAGTGTGTTTTGACAAAGGGGAAGAATTGTGTCCATTAAACGATGAATTACTATCAATAAGGAAAAAGCTAAATGAAGCTGACGGTATCATACTTGCAAGTCCGGTTTATGTTGAGGATGTTAATGGTATTATGAAAAACTGGATTGATCGAATGGCATTTAATTGTCATAGACCAGCATTTTTTGATAAAACAGCAATAGTTGTAGCAACATCAGGTATTGGGTCAACAAATCATGCATTAAAAACAATGAGAACTGCTTTAATGACATGGGGAGCTTATGTTGATGGGATGCAAAAATTTAGCACAGGAGCTTTAATGGAAAGAGAAGAAATTCTTGATACACATCATAACAGAATAAAAAGAATAGCAAAGAAGTTTTTTGTCAATATCAAGAAAGAAAAAGTCTCGAAGCCTAAATTATATTCTCTTATTGCATTCAAAGTACAGCAAAAATACTTTGAGAAAAGAAGTAATGAACAAAATACAGTTGATTATATTTATTGGAATGAAAAAGGTTGGCTCAAACCATGCTGTATTTACTATAAAGAGATTAAAACAAATTGGCTTAAAGTAAAAATAGCAAGATTGCTTGGAAATATAGTTGCAGTATTTTTTGTTTAGTTATCATAAATATAGTACAGTAACTGTTTATTTAAGGCCGCCGCATCCGTGCGGCTCTGGCTTTGATGGGCGTGGCACTTCACAGAACAACGCATACAAGGGTAGTAATGAATCACGGGTCGCTCACCAAACCTTTTCGGGGACATATGAGCTATGTAACCCCTCAAATGCTTCTTGTATGCCGGCGTTCTACGAAATGGGGGGCAAAAGGCGGCGCATCGGTGCGCCGATTGTGCAAGTGGGGCGTTGTAAGTAACAAAACTAATTTATTTAACAAGATGAAAATACATGTTAGAAAAAAACAGGGGGGCTAGTGATGAACTTAGGAAAAGCTAAAGGGGCAATAATGACAGGCATTATTGCAAGTGCTATTGTAGGGTTAATAGAACTGTCGTATCTTATCTTACCAATAGTTTTTCGTGGGAGTTTTGAAAACATCAGGCTTCTTATTGATGTGTCAATTTGGGGTGGGCTCGCTTTTGGATTGTATAAGAAAAGTCGAGTATGTGCTATTGGTCTATTTCTTTATTATGAAGTATTGACTTTTTTGAAAGTTATTGTTTTAAAAAATACAGCTAACTTTAATTTTATCTTTTGGGCTTTTATTACCTATGGTCTAGTCAGGGGCATTATGGGGACGTACTATTACCATAAATTTAAAACCAATGAGGATGAAACCGATATAAATATGACCTTGTAAAACAATAAGTCTGGAGTTTATTGGCTGATATTATGACTGTTATACACAATGAGTTCAAATATAGATTATCATATGCACCTTTGATTAATAAGCCATATTGTTTGATGTGTTAAATATGAGTTGTAAACTTAATGAGTTTTGGTTTCCGGAATAGAAGGGTTAAGTCACAATAAGGTAGTGTTAAAGGTATAGAATAAAAGAAAATGAGTCAGATCCTGAAGACACAAATTCATATTCCTTTTATAACCGTAGAGAAGCAAGAGTCTGGATCCTATAAAGGATATACAATTCATAGTTGCCCTGCAACAAAAGGTGATGAGAACTATTAAGGGTTAATTTAAGTTTTATAAAAATTATAGAATTGAATAACTTCAATTTCATATTATAGCGAACATAAAAGCACTAGAATGCCTAGTGCTTTTTACATACCCAAAAACAGAAAGGAGCTTTGCAATGAAACGCTTTATTTCAATAGCCATGTTAATGGCTTTTTTCTTTGTATTTATATCTACATGCTATGCCCAAACACCTACTCCCCCACCATCCCCCTCTACCGTAACTGAGGAAAGTGATGATACTCCCTGGTACAGAGTTGATGCAAAGATAGGTAAGATGTTTGAATCTATTAAAGAGATCACCGAAAGCATAAAATCATTCTTTGAGGATGGTTTAACCGGTGTAGTTGAAAAAACAAATGGTATAGTTCTTGAATCATGTCTTAACAAAACTAGTTTTGATGGTAAATGGGTATTTTCAACCCCAACCCTTATTGATTTTTCCTGGGTACGGAATTTATGGTGGTTTTGCTTTGCATTTAGCATGATAAGCCTGGCTCTTGGAATAGGAATCTCTGTCCTGAAAGTATTTGCTGGTAAAAGAAGCGACAGCTCTATAAGGCTTTTAAGATCCTTTATAATTGCAGCTATAGGTTGCTCCTTATCCCTATATATCTCAGATAAGATCATAGAAACCTCAAACCTCTTTGTAAACTCTGTCGCTAGGCAATCACTTGTTGCAGAATATAAAAAACCTGAAAACCAATCAGCAATACTTTTAACTAATCTTGATGAGAAAAAGATTGGATTTGATTCTTTTGATGGTAAATCCCTTGCAAAGATGGCCTTTGGCTCTCCGCTTAATGACGGTAAGCCCCTATATGAAAGTTTTATGAGTAAAACGGCGGTGCAGGTCTAATAATTATGTGCTGGGCAATGTTCTGCTTCATATTAATGGGGCTTTTAAGTACCCTAAGGTATGGAACTCTGGGCATTTTGGGAGGCTTCTCTTCCCTTTGGATATCCGGGTGTGCCTGGACTGGTGATGAAACTGCTTTAACAGGATACTTAAACCTGTTTGTAAGATCAATAGCTATGTCATTCATATTTGACGGAGCCTGGCTTATATCATACTTTGTGATTAATAATCTCTATGACTTCCAAGGCTTGGGGCCTCAGATAGTGGCCTGTTGCATATTTACAATTGCTATAATCCTCTCCCTTGTAATTTGGTTTAAATGGTTCGCAAAATCGGTTTTCAAACCTGCCACTCTGGCTGGAGAAGATGCGAAAAAATGGGTTAGTAATAAATTTGAGAAAGTAGGCAGCACATCTGAAAAAATCCGTAACAGGTTCAGCAGCTCCGGCTCTAAAAACGGAAAAAGTTCATCTGCAAATCTACCTAAAACATCTAGTAAAGAATGCAGTACAGAATACAAAGAGCCTGATTCTGATAACAAAAACAGTAATATAGACGATCGGCTAAAGGATGCAGAAAATAAAAGTTCTAAAAAGCCTGAAACTAAAGCTTTATCCTCTACATCTACAAGTTCATCATACTATAAAGATTCTAAAGGCTCATACCACTACTATAATGACACCTTAAAAAAGACTGTCAAACATTCTTCTCCACCTAAGAATGGAGTTAATCTTAAAGTCGTTAAAAATTCAACTAAGGAAAGGAGTGATTCATAATGTTAAGAGAACGGTACATACCAGCTGATATAAGAGAAGATATAAAACTAGGTAAAGTAGTATCTTTAAAAAGCATAATTTACTTCTTTATAGCACTGATAATATGCCTTTTATTATCTTTTGCAATAGAGTACTGGCTTTTAAAACTTATTTTCACCTTCGGCATCCCTATAATCGTAATGCTGGTTGTTAACTATGATGCTCCCGGAGCCATTAAAAAATTAGTCCTTTTTAAAACCCATTGCTCTATGATAAAAAGCCTTAATGATCTTTGTACAATAAGTAGTTTTGATGATGTTATACAAACAAAAGATAGCGAAATAGTCTTTCTTGAGACTTCTGTTCCTCCTTGGGAGGTATGTCCTGATTCAAAAAAGGAATATCGTGCAAATAATTTTTCATACAATGTATTTTCTTTACTTGGAATGGGAGCCGAAATGAGTGTATTTGGTATATGCTCGGCTGAAGATACTACGCAACTCGAAGAGAGGCTTAAAGCCCTTGATAGCCTAAACCGCGGGGTTAAGGATCTGGAAAATGAGAGAATAGAACACCACTATAACCTCTCAAAATCGGCTAAATCAGTAAAGTACCTTATACGTCTTAAAGCTAATGCTATAAAGGATGCTTTAGAAATATTTGATGAAAATGAAGTAACTGTAATAGGTGGAGATTTGGTTGAAGAGTATGCAAAAAGCCACCTTATACCTGGCCTTAAGAAAGTTCGTGGTAAAGAAGATGATATAAAGATAACCCGGGATCACCTTATCATAGATGGCATGTATGTTAAAACCTTTCTACTGAGTGTACCGTGCCAGGGCATTCCATGTATGATCTACGGAATAACTCATGGAAAACATGCCAGAAAGCCTGGCGTTAATGTAAACTTTTCAATGCACTTTAAGAAAGCAGAAGTAAAGTTTGACTTTCTAACAAGCATGAAACTGAACAGGCTTCAGAAAAACATAGAAGCATATGATACCGGAAGAGCCTCTGATGAACCCCGAAGAGAAGAAATTAAAACTCTTGAGGCTCTTCAGCATTTTAGGGATGTTTCCGGAAGCAGCACTTCCGATGCAGCTCTATATGCTGACATCTGGTTCACAGTCACAATATCGTCCATGAACTTTGAAGACTTTAATACCTCCCTGAGAGCTTTTAAAGACTATATAACAGCTCCCGGACTAGGTTTTTCAGTAGATGAACTCCTGTTTGAGCAGTCAAGAGCTCTTGATATGGCATGGATAGCAGGAGGCAATAGTTTCTTTGACGTAAAAAACGGCAGAGTAATGGATATGGATGCCCTGTCAGCACTTTATCCTTTTGTAGACGGTACAATCACAGATTACAAAGGCTGTTATATCGCTCATAGAATAGCTGATGTAACGGCGGTGTACAAAGATTTTGCTGAAGGAACCGATAACCAGAACATTATTGTTACCGGTGCATCTGATGAAGGTAAATCCACTTGTATAAAAGGAATTACATCATCTTTAAACATACAGGGCTTTAAAGGCTATATATTTGATGTTGACGGCGAATACAGAAGCCTTTGCAAAAAGCTTGGCGGCACTTGGGTTGACTATACAACCGGGACAGGTAAATATGTAGACCCAACAATAATTGAAAGCCCTATAATCGATGAGGTGGATCCTGAGTCACTTGATGAGGATACCCGTGAAAAACTTTATGAGGCTGATAATGCAAGATATCAAGAGGCTATCACAAACACCAGAGCAATCGTAAGTCTGCTTTGTTCAGACTTTTCAAAAGCAATGGAAAATGCTTTGGAATTTGCCCTTATAAAGATGTGGGAGTCTGAAGGAATACATGAAGATGATCCTTCCTCTTGGATAAAATCAAGAAACGGCAGCTGCAGCCTACATAAGCTGTATAACCTAATTAAAAACTTCTCGGAAGATGCCGGCCACACTAACCATGATGGTGCAAAAGCTCTTCATACTGAACTTTGGAGCTATTTTGAAGGTGCAAAAAAGAATATGTTCCGCTATGCAGAAACCGCAGACTGGATTAGAAATTCAAAGCTTACAGTCTTTCATGTTGCATCCTCGGCTGACAATGATGTAGATCAGCAAATGGGAGCTGTAAAAATAGTTATGATAACGCACCTTGTATGGCAGCAGATTAAAAGGGACCGTATAAAGAAGCAGCACTTCAGTTTTGAAGTATATGACGAGCTGCAGCGACTTATCAGAAACAAGCATGCCTGGCCGGCAATTTACCGGAGCATAACAACCGGAAGAAAGTTTAATGATCAGGTTATCATGGGCTTTAATGATCCTTCAATCCTTTTTGAAGGTGAAGGTGGTAAAGGAATTTGGGACAATACAAAGTACAAGATTTTCTTTTCAACCTCTGCAAAGACCATTAACACCCTTGCCAAATATGCTGATATGCCTGATGAAGTTAATGAAAAGTGGCTAAACTTAAGTAACTACAAATATTCGTTTATATTCAACCAAAACAAAGCCTACGACATTTTAAGAATGGCCCTACCTCAATCCGAAATTTCAAAACTTCATAAAACCAGGGGGTTGAGCTAAACGGTGGGGCAATTATGCATATTACGATTGCATGTATTATAAAGAAGTTAAAAAGACTGTAAAAATTTGTTTTTAGCATGGAAGATTAAAAAGTATGATACAATTATTGTTAATTAAGATGATTTTATTTTAGGTTAACATGTATAGTAAGTATGAATTTGAAAATAAGATAAACGTCCTGGCTCGGATTTTGAAAGCAAAGCTTTGGAGATTTTTAGTTATGAATCACATTTTATGAACTGTTAGCAAAGGTAACAAAGAATATATCGAATGACTTATGTTTTGGCAACAATAAAATAAATATAAATATGAGGATATAATTAAAATGAGTTTGCCCCAAAAAGGTTTACGATCTATTAAAGTTAAAGATGTTGAGTATCAATGGACAATTCGTAAAAAGCCAACTTATAACCAAGGTGCATTTAACGGAAGAATGAGTTTAGTAGTGCAGTTGGCATACGAGAATAAACGCACTGTTTTGGTTGTTAATTTAGGAGTGAGCAGACCTGACAACTGGATTGAGCCACATCAAACAATGATAACACCATCAATTGTAAGAAATGTAATTATTGCAGCTATTAATGATGGATGGAATCCAAATGGTGCAGGTGGGATATTCAAGTATACTTATCAAATTATAAAGCATAGCTTAGGATAAAGATAGATTGTTAAAGAGTCTGAATCTATGAGATTATAGGGGCTGACATCGTGTCAGCTGCTGAGCTTCGAAGGCGCACGACTACTAACAAGAGTATTTATTATGCTGAAAAGTTTGCTTAAAAGAAGGTGATTAAATGCAAAGATATTTTATGGAAAAGGCATTTCTATTAAAGGTTGAAGAATCAAATAATAAGCAAAATGATCGTATATTATTCGATGATAATCAAATAAGTGAATTGAAGTTTCAGTATCCTGGTATACCAGAAGATTACTTGGACTATCTGAAAGAAATTGGTGAAGGAAGCTTTAGGGAATGTCAATTTTCAGTTAGAGGATGGCTAGCTAGAATCAAAAGTATATTCGGTGATGAATATGCAATCTCTGATAAAAATCTATTGTTTTTTGGAGATAACTTTTCAGGCGATTTAGCTGGTTTTGATATTGATAATAATTGGGAGCTTATTGAATTTTGGCATGATTGTAGAGAAATATATTACTTAAAAAAGACTTTTCACCAATACATTAGAGAACAAATGCTAATGGACGATAATGGAAATGATATTTGTGAACTTGAAACATAAATATCACGACTTTTGTTATAAAGTATGAAAGATTGGCTCTAGGAGCACCATCCGTGGTGCTCTAGCTCCGCAGGCCCGCCGCACATCAGAGAACAAGTCCATTTGAGTAAAGGGCATGCTTACGGGTCATCCTGCCTACATCGATTCATCGGGCTAAAGCCGCTCACGGGTATTCATTAAGGGTCCGATTCATCGACGTCTCAAATGGCAAACGATATATGAAATTCCCTGCAACCGCACCATCCGGGCACGGATTTAAAAAGCAGGAGCTTGGGGTGATCAGATGTACTACTTATGGAAATATAAAACATTTGGAAAAACAAAATTTTTCAGCTGTGGAATGGAGCAATTTGAAGGTTGGACTGATGTGCCTTGGAATATGGGAAGAGAGCTTACATTTGATCCGCCCAATCCAATAAAATATTATTCTTCAAATTTTATGCAACCAGAAGACTACCCTATGACAGGTACTGGATTCCATTTTCTTGTATCTAGCAGGATAACAAAAATTTTAAAAGATAATTGTATTAGTGGTGTTGATTACTATAATTCAGAAATTATTTTTTCGAATGGATTTGTCATTAAAGATTATTTTACATTGAATATTCTGAATGTGGTTGATTGTTTAGATAAAGACCTTTCAAAATATGAGGTAAAAAAGTTTGGTTCTGCAGAAATATATTTATTTGATAAAATTGCTATTGATATTATCAAAGTTCCAAAGGATACTAAACTGTTTCATTTGAAAAATCATGTGACGCATACGATAGTTCATGCTTCAATAAAAGAAGAACTAGAAAATGCCAATGTTACAGGAATAGAGTTTATTAAACTTAATGAAGATTTGTGATCTAAATCCAAAAGTTTAATGGTCGGCCATGCGGGACGATATATGATATTCCCATCAACCGCCGCGGCCTGCGACGGTTGATGGGAATGGCTTTGAATTTTTGATTTAAATCAAGGATATGAGGTTAATGTATGGAGAATGTTTATATAATTGAAGGTAAAAATATTTATGATTTACATTCTTGTTTTAAGGAATTTGCTAAGGCAGTTAATGCTCCTAATGGCTATTTTGGTTCCGGAATGAATCAATTTGACGATTGCCTTTTTGGTGGATTTGGATTAGAGGCTCCATGCAAAATAATATGGAAAAACTCGAGTTTATCAAAACAAAGATTGAATTGTAAAATGCTAAGAAATTATTATAAAAGAGAAAAATATTTGTATGAAAAAGAATTAATCATTGAGATGAAAGAATTGCTTGAACATGGAAGAAAAGATGCTTCTGTAGAAGATTGTTTCAGTTATACAGCAATACAGTACAGTAAACATATGATTGAAAGAGCAGAGATTGGAGAACTAGATTTATTTGATGAAATAGTTAATACTATTCGTTCTGTATCAGAAAGATCATATAATAAGAATTGGAAAATAGAGTTGATTTTAGAGTAAATCAAAGTTATGAGGCTTGACCGTTCCGTGGCCAAGTCTGGCTTCGCGGAGTAGGAAACATCGCATATCAACGGCTTTGGAGTATGTTGATAAGTATTTCGAAATTATTATAAAAACAGGATATTTATACCTAATAATGATAAATCGATATGGGGGAATAAAATGAGTAAATCTAGTGAAATAAGTAGATTTGAAAGCAGATTCAATGGTGATGTTATTGAAATAGCAGCTGTTACAGGAGCATCGGGGAGTTCTGCGGGAAGAGCAGGCAAAGATATAATGTGGACTGCATCAATTGATTTAATTGCGTGGAAGAACTTATGCGGTAATGAACCAGTAGTAAAAGAAGATATTAGACTTCAATGGATGGCTGATGATGAGGAATGGGGAAAAACGAGGAACATTTTAGGGAAAAATACAATTATAAGATTGCATGTACGTAAATCAGAAAAATCTATGATGCTTGTTAAAATTCTGGATAATACATATAGAGATGAAGAGTTGGAAGTAATATTGCAGGACTCCATGAAACCGGTCTTTTATAATGATGAGGTACTAGGTGAGTTTGAACTTGACAAGACTGTTAAACTTTTTGAAAAGAAAATTATATGGGCTGGAGAACGCCCCGCAATATTCAATAAGAATGGATTTAGACCTTTTTTCCGTATCAAGGTGTTTCAAGTTGATTATCGAAAAAATAGTTTTCAAATATGCAAAATATAACATATCCAATGGTTCAATTTCCCATACAAACAAAGCATACTATATAGTAAATCTAAAATGGTATCCAATTACTTTTTGTTTTAAGTAGATACAGTGCATACTTCACGCTGTAATACCTCCTCAAAACATGGTTGTAAGCATATTGGACAAATTCCATGATAAGGCATTTCTAATTTATGCCTTTCCTTCGGCTCGATAGGTATTTTGATATTAAGTTGTGAAAACTTTCGCAAAATATCTCCATCATAAATAAGTCCCTGAGCACCTTCGGAAGAACAAGAAGCAGCTGATAGCTTTTGGGCATTATCAATGGCATCATATATATCTTCATACGCTAATTGCTCAGTAGTGTCCTTGTAAGTTTCTAACAAGTGGTATATAATTCCTGCAGAACACCAATCTCCCGCACCTGAAGCATCTCTAAACTCATCTATTGGATACGCAGGGACCCTCTCCCAGTTGCTAAAATCATCTTCTATAGACTTTCTAGAGCAAAAATATGCTCCCTCACCTCCAGCAGTTATGATTATAATTTTTGTGTCTCCACTCCTAGCAGATAATCTTAATTCACTAGCTATATTAAAACTTACTTTTTCAGAAGAAAACTTTACAATATCAGCTTGAAGTGAATTTTCAAAAAAAGCGTTTTTATTTCGTATACTATTAGGCTCATAAAAAACCCATTTATTCTTTCTTTTAAATAAATTCCTTATCGATCTTATACCCTTAGATGCGCGATCAGTATAGAAAAGATTGTATTGGTCAATATTGCCAATAAGTTTAGAAATATAATCATCACTTTTATCTATTATTACTGCACTAGGCAACTCCTTATAACAAACTGGACACTTAACATAAAATTGGTGGTACTTGGAATTACCGTTTTCTATAATGTCTTCAATTATTCTTGGCGAAAGCTTATCATTTATTTCAAACTCAACTATGTTAACACCTAGTCTTTTAAAGTTATGATTAATAAAACTATTTATATAATCTTTGTATTGAGCTTTTACAATTGTAGTGCTTACCCCCAAAAATGCAAGCGATGATATAACATTTCCACATGACCCACCATTTAAATAAGAAAAGCGATCATTGTGCTTAATGATGTCTAAACATACTAATCCAGTTCCAAGGACCGAAATGCCTTGTTTTTTATACTGACTAATCATTTTTTTCCTCCATACCTTATATACATTGAATATTAGAAATAATAAAAAATTAGTAACTAGTACTATAAATATTTTATTATATATTATATATTCCTAAATATAAATATATTTTATCATTTATAACAATTGCCATAAAGCCAAACATTAAATAATTCAAATTTTTTATTTAAACTTTTTGTATTGTTTTCTTTAAACGTATATCCATACACGTCAACATTGGCCAAACCTATATTAAATCCAATTTCCTTTAAATTGTAAACAGCTAATAAGGCCCCAAGAGACAATAATTTACTTGAAACCGCTGAAACAGTATATTTCGCACCTCTTAAAGGATTTAATGCATTATTATACCTTAATACAGCATTGCAAATATGCCTATATACTTGAAAAGGGTTCTGTTCGTCGGCATAAATAATGTTTCTAATCTCTATATTCCATACATCGAATAACAATTGTCTATATTCTTTTAAAATATCGTCAGATCTCCTTGGGTTTTTCGATGGGAATGGAAGAATTGGACATATTTCATCTGGTTCAATTAGCTCATAAAACTTCTCAAGTTTTGCCCTTGATCCTTCTCCTAAAACTGGAAACCAAACTTTGGGGACATTTTGGTCTACTTCACTAAACATAGATTGGTTTCCAAATCCATGAATATATTCAGCTTTTTCATCAAGTCCAACTGATTTAATTGCTACGTCAAGTTCTTGGCTTTCCGCAACGGCAACATGAAAATTACAATCAACATTGCATTTTTTGATTAAATTAAGTAGTTTACCAATTAGGGGATAATAAATGCTATGAGGTAAAGAACTAATATCAAGAATGATATCGGTATACCCCTCAATATCACTACTATTTAAAAGCTTTGTTGCATTAACAGAACATACCCTTCTTTTTTCATTTCCGTTACCTGTCCAAATAATTAATTCTTTTTTATTTATTATATCAGGATTATTAATAATATTATAGAATTTTTGTTCATTACCAGAAACAATTTTGTTGTGCTTAAGTGAAGGTGAGTCGTCTCCCTCATGAAACTCAACTAGTAAGCAATTAAAATCAACATTATATTTTCTTGTTAGTGGGTATATTATATTTATTATGTGGCACATTCTTGGATCGAATCCTTTACCAAGGATGAATAAAATCCGCCTTCCTTTTCTTCTTTCTAAAAACGATTCCCAGAAATTCTCGAATAAATCGTTCTTTATTAAAACGTAGTCCTTCCAGTATAAGTCAACCATTTTCTCATCCCCTTAGTATAAAGAAATTTGATTTAAATCTATATCTTGAGAGACCTTGTTGTTACACCATTTATATAACTCATTTAAGGTTTTAGATTTCCAACCACCTTGTTTTAAAGGTAGTCCAAAATGCAAACATATCCATCTATTTAAATACAGAACTGTCCATTTCTTTCCTCCTTGGCTTATGTCCTTCATCTCAAGCAAATTATATGTCAAACAAGATGACAAAACATTTGCAAGTAAGCTATATGCTTTATTTTTCGGATTATTATAGCTATCAATTAAATCGTCCTTGTTCATCACACTAATTGCTATTCCAGTTATTGTGCCTGCACTTGGATATGAAGCTGTTCCTTTTTGAAGGTCTTTTAACGCATAATTACATACGTTTTCTAAAAAACAAACAACATTACTTCCATATGGAACCCTTCGAGACAACTCATTCCACCTTACAGATGAGGATCGTTTAAGAATTTTTTCCTGCCTTTCAGGAGTTAGAGCATAATCTTTCCTTATTAATTCTGCAGATATGCTTTCCTCAAATAATTCTCCCGCAAAGTATAGAAATTGTTCAATATTATGAGAGGATAGGCTTGTAAGTTCATCTATTCCAAAATAGTACGGCAATCCAAACTCAACTGCTAAGTAAAATTCAGCTGCCTCCTTAATATTTGATGATTTATACTCTCTTTCTTCTAATTCATCATAAGAATATGGTATACCGAGATCAAGTTTCATTTGTGCGTTATTTAAGTCTCTATTAATTATTATTTCTAAAGTCTTCCAAGATAAAGCTTTTTCTCTAGGAGAACCATCAAATTTTTCCCTCTCACTAATCCACTCTTTGTAATCGGAATTATTTTTTGTTTTCTCTAAAATTCGATTCTTTACTATTTTTACTGAATTTTCATATACTTCAGCTAATTTAATATCTGAAAAAAGTAATTCATTCTTTAAGCAATCACTAAATGATGCAATTCTACTACTGTTTGACAATCTAACTCTTCTATCAGCTATACTTATTAATATTTTTTCAAATTTTTTCCCAATACTTGATGCGTATGTTTCAAGGTAAATAGGTGGATCATATTCTCTTCCGACAGTACCGTCAGAACCAAAAAAATCTTGCATACCCAACACTTCAAGCCTTTCAGCTATCCATACGCTTGTCTTGGGCCTAAATTGAAATAACTGGCTTAATAGGCTATGTCTTTGCCTATAGGAAAGTTTATGTACATCATCAAACATTATTAAGATCTTATCTGCTACCCTTTGATTATCTACTAGCAAATTCTGCGGGTTAAAAAGCAGAAGGGAATATAAAAGCAACTGTAGATTTCTTCCATACATATCATGCTTATTAGGTACATCAAAGCTATCAATTAATTTACATATATTCTTTTCATTTTCGCAAGCCCAGTTATATAGTTCTCTGCCACCTATAGTTGAGTTTTCACTTACAGACATCATATGGTGAAATTCATCTGGTATACCTATAACCTTTATTCTCTCAATATCAGCAGGGAAATTTAATCCTTTTAATTCTAGAGCACTTCTCATTAAAGCTAAAATAATCCTTACGTTAAAAAGTGTAAAGAATAAAGCGATACTATAGTTTTCATCTGGTATAATATCATCAAATATAACGTAATTTCGTGCACATGAAATAATAACTCCTAAAACGTCTGGACCAGTTTCAGATATTGCACCAATGTTTTTCATTTTCCTAAAACATTCATTATATTCTTCTGTTTTCCTTAGTCGGTACAGGGTATTTAAAACATTAGGAGTGAAAACATTAAAAAGAGTTGTCTTCCCACCACCTGGCGAACTACGAATAGTTTGTATAGAATTCCATATTTTTTCTTTGTTAAGTATATCTAGAACTTCAGGTTCGAATAATCTTAAGAACAAATCTCCGGAGTCTATGCTTTCTGAGTATTTCATAAAAAAAGGATTACGTATTCTTTTCATAGAGTTCCTCCTTATGCCTACTTACTCGAGGAAACAGTCCTTTAACCTTACATTTGTCACCAAACCATATAATCGGAAGAGTGTTGTTTGGGGTGTTATGAAAAATAACTATTGGTAATGCACACTCATCAAATCCCAAGAAAGGCCTTTTATAATTGCCCTTTTTAAAATGCTTATCTATAATTATTTCATCAAAATGATTTTTTGCTAGCTCTAAAAAGTCGCTATGCTTTTCGGTTTCAACATTGATCCCTTCTAGATTCATTACGGTAATTAGTGTAAAATTTGTTTCTTTGCAAAAATCTTCTTTATATTGTTGAAGTACTTCTAACAAATAAGTTTTTGCTTTTTCAGTAGCTATATAAAGAACAATAAATACATCTATTTTTTTAGAAAATATATTTTTTTGGTTCTTTATTTCACTGATAACTTTACTTATTTTACCTTTCCATTCATCTCCTTCTTTTCTCAAATAACTTATTCCACTTCCGGTAAAATCATCTAATAAAACAATTGTATTAAACTTTTTTTCAATTTGTAAATCCTTGTTATTATTTTTTAGAGACTCGTCTATATCTTTGCTGAGTTCTTCCTTAAGCTCGCACAACTTTTTATTTGGTATATCATAGCTTAAACAAATTTGTTCATTACTTAAGGAATTATTATATCGTCTAAAAATATCAATATGTGCACCATCGCTTAGGCCGAGGAATAAACATCTTCTTAAAGAAATTTCATAATTCAAATCGCTTACTACTTCCTTCATTTGTTCAAAAGGATCTTTTTCCAAGTACTTTGCTACCTTTTCAATAAGCTTAGGCTTTATAAAATCATTAAAAGAAATAGCGACCAAATGTGTCATTTCTTCTAATGAAATAAACACAAGGTTATCTTTAATAAAATTAAGAGCTGGTTCTCTTTCACTCTTATCAAATTGATTTAACCAAAGTGCAAGGCTTTCTATAAATCTCATACCTGGTGAGTACTGTTGGTATTCATCATACTTATATTCAGCTAACATTTGTATTACTGGCCTTTCCTCAGCAACATTTGAAGCATCCCATCCCATTACTACACTTAAAAGTCTTTCAGCTAATTCACCTTTCATAATCAAACCCTCTTTTATTTAGCTTTATTAAATTTTTTTTTATTAAATACAAATTTGCCCGAATCAACTACATCAAGTGAACTGAGATAACTTTTTGTGGCACGGACTCCATGTACACTAGGTGATGAAATGTTCCAACAGCAGTCCCATAGATTTGAAACACTTCCAACACTTAATGAATGTATATGCATAAGCATCTCACTATCATTTCCAAGATGCTCCCCACTATCACCAATACATAGGACACTAAGTCCATCTACTTTTTTAATACAATCATTTAGTAGATCTACTTTACTTACTTGATAATTGAATAAATCAATTGAATGGCTTGACATAAAAACCTTTAATTTATCCCTATAGTCAAATTTTTCAATTAGTTCTTCTAATAATTCCAGACAGTATTTTTTTCTTTTAATATCGTGTGGGATAATACTAATTTGCTTTGGTCTCACCTCAATTTCGCTAATAATACTTATAGGGCTATCCTTTAACATTACCTGATAAAACTTATTCAGATAATCATCAAAGGCATCGTCTGACAAGTCAACCTCTTCATGTAAATAGCTGATTTTACTACAATTATAGTAGCCAATAATAACTTTACACCAATTTTCATTATGTATAGAATTTCTCAAATCTTTTCTTACAGATTTACCTCTACCTGTAGCTATGCCTACAAGAATATCCGCATTTAATAATCTTGTTAATTCTTCTATTATGTCCTCTGAAGGTCCTTTGAATCTATCATCTAAGCTACATATAGTTCCATCATAATCTAAAACGATAGCACCAAAAGTTGTATTTGATAACCTATCAATATAATCTTGATATTTACTTCTCCAAAATTTAATTTCTTGCTCAGATAAATCAGATAATGATTGTATCTTTGTCTTCCTTATTATCGCAAATTGCTCCTTAGATTTAATTGTTTTACTGTCGTAAATACATTTTTTATCAATAGAATATTTTAAATTATATATATTACGTCCGAATAAAGGTACCTTTGGATTCCCTGGATCTATTCCAACAAATTTCCCAAACTCATTCACAATATAAAAGACTTTAACAATCAAATCAATAGTGGCCACGGCATCGTTGAAGATTGTTTCAATTTTAACTTTAGGTATTTTATCCGGAATTAAATTTAATGTACGTTCAGCTATTTGTACGTCTGATGGGGTAACCAATGCAATTACACCAGTACTTTCACTACGTTTTGAAAGCCAATGATGTCTTCCATGTGCAAAGTTTCTATAATCTGTTAATAGTATATTCCCTAAAGCTGCTTCAGAGAATTTTGATTCTATATCAACCGCAGCTGGCATACCCCAGCCACCATATAATACAATCAGAGTTTCTTTACCTAAAAGTTCTTTAATTTTACTTTCCCTTATGAACATATCATATGTAACAAACTTGTATTTACTTATATCATAGTGCCTGTTAAATGATTCATTAAATGCCCTAATCAACATTATTATTGATGCAAGTATAGAATTTACTGCTAAAAATCCATCTTTTCCACAGGGCAAGTCAGTAAATACTCCTTTTATATTATCGCTTACACTAATTGACTTTTCTAGTGGACTATCTTTCCTAGTACATAGTACAAGTAAATTACTAGGATCACATTTTTCTATAAGCTTATATGAAGAAATTATATCTGGGTTACCTCCACCTGCTGTAACCAAAGATATATTACTGCTGTTTAGCACTTTCTGAAGCATAAGAAGTTCATAAGGAGTTGTAACTTTCGAGATCCCTCCAACCTCTTCATAAAGAAGAGCTAATGTATGAGCTACTGTTATTGAGCCTCCGGATCCAATTATAACTAATGGTTTTTTTTCTAACCTATTAAAAAAATCACTTACTAGTTTTACTTCCGTTTTGTTTGCAAAATCAATTGTTTCCTCAATTTTTTCTAGTGTACCTTCAAAAGGTTTACCCATTACAAGATACCTCCAAAATTTAATTCAAAATTATCTAATTTTTATAATATCATTATTGTAAATAAAGGGCAATTACTATAGCTGATAGTTTTTTACAATTTCAAATTTTATCGACCTGTTGCAATAAAATTTTTACAAAATTATTTCGAAAACTATTTCCGCTAGCTTACCAAGACCGACGATATATTTATTTATGCAAACCAAACTTATTAGATTGGGAATTAAAGTGTCCCCACAAAATAAAATTTAACTTTAAAATTAAAGATCTATTGGATTTTTCCAATATTAATACCGTGAATTTAGCAGAGGAATGGACTGAAAATGAAGCCAGTAATATCGATGTTGTTGATAAAACTTTACCTCAAAAGAAAAAAGAACTATGAGGCATTATAGGGAACTGACATTACATATTACAGAGGATGAGGTACCAAGACTTAGGGTTTATAACACTATTAACCATTAAAGTTTTAGCGGTTGTGTATATCCTTGAGATTAACAGAGTTACACTAGAGAATCCCCCCTAACGTAACTAACCTAAGTCCAATTAATAAAGCTTTTTCCTTTGCACTCGGAAGCAGTAGAAATCAGAAACAACCTTGATTGGCTACAACATAGGTAAGGATTAACCGTCAACTATTGATGTAATCATGGTATAGGTTTTAATGAAATCTGTATAAAACGGTAGACATCTTCATTGATGATTTTGGTGTTGTAAATATGTTGGAATTACTGATCTAATTGTATACCAAAAATGACACCACTGCTATCATAAATGTGGACCACTTACTGGGTCCTTTTTTTGTAGCCGCTGTCTTAAATAGCACCACTATGGGAAAAATACAAAATAAAAAAGCCTGCCAACTTTTCCCAGAGAAACGCAGACTTTTTTAGAATGTATGAGAGTGTCACACATATGGAAAATATATCATTATTCCCGCAAAACTACAAGAAACCACATACATATTACCTGCAAATATCTCGCGAAGAATACCTTCAACTTCGCTCTGCTAGGCTAATTTCAGGAAAACTACATTTTCAACGTTTAATACTTAATTATCGGGAAATACAGGTTAAATGTCCTATCATTGTGGCAGATAACTCTAATCCAATCATTGTTATGCCAGCTTTTAAGTTCTCATACAGGCCTTACCCCATATTTGTTTACTTCTATGCCATCGCACTTTATCTTACAGGAATATCGATGCGTAAGGCTGCCATGAAAACAGCCCAAAAGTTTGGAATACCGGGTTTTAGTCATTCCACAATAAGTAGAGTATTTTCAAGAATGGCTGCTAATATTGATCTGTTGCAATCTTTACTTTATGCAAATCAATATGATGAAAATTCCTTATTGAAGACAGCGTTGCCAGGATCACCGAAATGCAAAACATCTCCAAAGCTAAAGAGTATAAAAAAGGCGGTAGCTCCAGTGCTTGCACATATTTTCAGCCCAATCCTCGATATCCATTTTAAAGAATCTCTTTTGCCATATGAACGATTTATGAAATATTGCTGCCTGCTGATTTGATAATATGGTTTTGTATATATCTCTGCACCATTCCCTTTGATACGATTTATCATGAAGGGAGGTGCTTCATTATGAATGAAGTACAAAATCAAGTTTTTCAGATTGAAACATCATGTATTAAAGATAATCAAGTGCTTGCACTGTCTGTGACCAGACAGGATATTGAACGCTGCAGCCGTTTCATTCGCGAGTACGGAATTGTCACGCCTCCGGTTATAGGTAATTGTCCGGATGGCACTAAACGGCTGCTTTCTGGTGAATGTGAATTTCTTTCACTAAAAGAAATAGGCGCCAAAAATATTAATGCAGTAGCTGTACCTGTTGTTGATGAGGATGATTCCCATAAACTTTCTTTGCTGCTGTCATCCATTCCAAGAGCATCTTCTGCCTTGAGTGAAGCAATATTAATATCACAGCTGATTAAGGCACGCAACTATACACAACTTCAAATCAGCGAACTTCTTGGGAAATCACCTGCGTGGGTAAACAAAAGGGTTAGCCTTGCAACCAAACTTCACCCTGCAGTTTGTGAAATGGTAATTATGAAGCAGTTGTGTCCCCATAGTGCTCAGGAAATCTCCAGACTTCCCAACGAAATGCAGCATGGCTTTGCAATTAATGTATTAAGAGATAGTATTCCAAAGTCGGGAGTAGAAGTGTTGACTGCGGCACTAAACAAGCAAGATTGTCCGCAATCCTTGAAAGAACAGATTATCAGTGAGCCACGACACGCATTAACAAAAATTCAGGAGTTAGGTGTGAAAGCTTCACCTGTAAAAGATAAAAAGGATTGCAATGCTTCAATCAGAATCTTACGAAATGATTTTTTGCTCTTAATCCATTGTATTAAGGATATTGAAGAACAGATATCCAAACTCAACCCTACAGAAATCATTTCCCAAAAAGAAATAGCTTTATCAGCAAGAGCTTTGATGCTTCGTTTATGCGGTATTGTTGATGCTGCACTGACTTTACATGAGATTTCCCCAGGGAAACCCAGGAATGGAGATGAGTTAAATGTCAATTGATATGCAGATGTATAAAACCATACGTCAATTGTATACTGTGGAACAGCATAGCATGAGAAATATTGCTGATAAGCTTGGAATCAGCAGAAGAACCGTACGGAAATATTGCAAGGGAGCGGTGATTCCTGATGTTGAAAAGACACGGACTTGTTCTGCGCCTATTAGAAGACTTGTAGAGACAGAGGTTATTGCTATGCTCGAAAAAAACAAAAGTATGCCGCGTAAGCAGCAGTTAAGTCTCAGAGATATCTGGCAATATCTTGTACGCGAAAAAGGTGTTCCTGTAGGCTATTCAACCATAACTCAGTATGTACGAGAACTTAAAAGCAGAACTCCGGAAATATTTATTCCAATATCACATGAACCAGGAGAATCAGTACAATTTGACTGGGGTGATATGACCGCAGTGATATCAGGAACTAAAACAGTAGTTTCGGTGTTTGTTGCAGCGTTTCCTTACAGCGGATATATTGTTGGGTTCGTTTATCCCGATAAAAGTATGATTTCCTTTCTTGATGCTCATATCAGAACGTTTGAGCATATTTGCGGAATTCCTAGACAATGTATTTATGATAATCTCAGAACGGCTGTCAAAAGCGGTAGTGGTAAGCATGCCGAAAAGCAGGAGCAGTTCATAAGACTTGAAGCACATTATGGATTTACCCCTGTGTTTTGTAATGTTGCAGCTGGATGGGAGAAAGGTGTAGTTGAAAATGCTGTTTCAATAGTCAGAAGAATAGCGTTTACTCCTATGCCATATGTTGAAAGCTATGCACAGCTTCAGGAGCATGTCACAAATCGGTGTATTCAATATGCCAGAACTCATGTTATCAAAGGACAGGAAAATACAATATGGGATCGCTTTAAAGATGAACGCAGCCACATGCTGATGCTACCAGAATCACCGCTTGATACAGGCTTCATTGTTAAAGCTCTGGTTCACACTGATCTTACTGTACGTTATCAGGATGTACGATATTCTGTACCTAAGTATCTGGCCGGAAGAGAAGTAACTTTGCGCATATCTCCTTTTCATATATCAATATTTTATCATGGACAAGAAGTTTACAAGCACAATAGAGCACTTAAAAAGAATGACCACCAATATATTCTTGATCATTATCTTGAAATCCTTGAGAGAAAGCCACGAGCCATAAATCATGCGGTAGTTCTAAAACAAGGCATTATGCCAAACGAATGCTCTGATTTTCTGAGACTATGCAGAGAGATTGATCCCAAGAAACAGTTGGTGGATATCCTGTTACTGGGACGTCAGGTTGAAAAGGAGCAGTTGCTTTTAGCTATTGCACAGGCTAACAATACAAAGAGTCCTTCTTTGAATCTGGTACGGATGCTGCTTGAATTAAAAGAACCGGTGAAGATAACGGATGACTTAGTTGTAGAACACAAGGGACTTGAAATATATGATTCCTTGATTACGAAGGGAGATGACGTTAGTGGAAATATCACAAAATGAAGTTGAAATTCAGCGATTATCAAGCAAACTGAACTTACCTGCTATATCAAGTTTTAGGAAACATGTCAAAACTTCATCTACATTTGAAGAAAATCTTTTGCACCTGCTGCAGCTTGAAACTGATTTGAAGGATCGTGAACTAATCAAACGCAGAATCAAGGCTGCAGGATTCCTAATACAGAAAACAATTGATACATTTCAGTTCAGTGAAGAACGGTTGCCATTTTTAAAACGTGAAGAAGTGATGGAGCTACTTCAGTGCGAGTTTATTGCAAATCGTACAAACATTGTTGCAATAGGTAACAGTGGCACTGGCAAAACTCATCTTATGACTGCTCTTGCTATGGAAGCAATACGAAAAGGTTATTCGGTAAGATTCAGGAGAGCGTCCGATCTGGTAACACAATTATCCGAAGCCCAGTCGGAAAAGCACCTTTCAAGTATGCTTAATTCCTTGAATAAGTGCCAATTGCTGGTTTTAGACGAACTTGGGTACCTTACACTAGATCAGCGTAGCTCAAATCTGCTTTTTCAGGTACTTGCCGCCAGATACGAGGTAAGAAGCACTATCGTTACAAGTAATCTGGAATTCTCCAAATGGCCTGATTTTATTGGAGACTCAATAATGGCAACCGCCTTAGTGGATAGACTGGTACATAGATCGACCATTCTAAATATGAATGGAGAAGGATATCGAATAAAAGATGGCAGAAAATGAAGGGATTAACCGGCTCAAATGCGAGTCGGTTTTTTGTTTGTAGATAAGTATTCTTTCTTTTCATGAGAAAAGAAAAGTGGCCCTCAAAAATACCTTTCAATTTAGTACCTTGATATTTAAAAAAATATTTATTGTGAATTGAAAGCTGTGATTGTATAATGTTCACAATACATTAGTTAACTGCTGAACGTCAATGAATAAAGGCATTAGTGGTGGTGTCATTTTATGCAGCATTATTAAGCTGTAAAGGTGCACCAGAGTGGAGCACTTTTACGATAGCGATTCCAATATGTTTATTGTTACGCCCCAAGAAACGGGTAAAAGTTATCTACTTTCCTTAGATAATACAATAATAAGTCTATCGCTTGATTCTTCATAATAGTTTTCCTTATTAAAATCTCCATAAACAGCTTCAATACTAAAATACCCTCTGCATATACTCTCTAAATCCTTTATTGAATAAATTTTTGCAATTTCTTCATCTTTAAAAAAACTATAATTATTACATTTCTTATCTCTTAATAAATATAAATAATGTCCATTTTGTATATTATTAATTATTTTTTTAAATATTATTAAGCTCAACTCAATATTTTTATCTTCGGTTGTTCTTATATATGTCCTAAACTTTTTTAAGGGAAAAAAATTCTTTGAATCTAAAACAAGTAACCCTTTATTCTTAAGATGCTCATACGCACTTTTAATAAAACCTCGAATATCAGAATCGGTTGAAAAATAATTATATGATGTCCACATACAGATAGCACAATCATAATCATGTTCTGGTAATGCAAAGTCTCTTACATCACCGTTAATATAGTTTATTTTCATATGGGAATTGAATCTATTAGCATTTTTTATTTGATTTTGCGAGACATCTATGCCTGTAACTTGATACCCCTTTTTTGCTAACAAAGCACTATGTCTTCCTATACCACAACAACAATCTAAGACCTTTTCAGTCTTGCCATAATGATCTAAAAAAATATTGTTTAGAAATTCAACTTCCTGTTCAGTATCTTTATCAATCGCAATATTATAGTACTCAGACAACTCATTATATAAAAGTTTGTTCTTAGCATGACCAACAAAACTAAAGTTAATATATCTATCTAACTCGCTATTTAGATCTATGGGCAAATAAATTATATTATCTTCCATAAATGATTCTTTGTAATAGTTGTTGAAATAAAGTATTAAATCATACTTTTTACCATACTTTGAAAAAAGATTTTTTATTTCGCTGATATCCCTAATTGGAATAATATTTTCAAATAAATCAGATAATTTATATTTTTGAAGTTCTATTTTTATTTGATCACTAGAATTTGACACTACTAAGTCAACGGAAAGAACCTCCCTTAATTCTTTGAAAAATTCTATATTATCTGGAATTACTTTCAATGTTTTTTGATTTACCAAAATATCATAAAAATCTGTTATTACTCTTATTTTCATAATGGTTTCCTAATCTAAAAAGGATTTTTTCTGCTTTGAAAAACTTATTTCATCAATATAAATAAAGGATTGAGGTATAAAAGTAATACCAATATCCTTCAAATCTAATTTATATTCATATTTAACAACTTCATCAAGTCGGTATGCAACTGCAAATTCTTTATTTTGAAAATATTTGTCATATGAAGTCTTATTTACACCAGAATATTTTTTTGTATTTTCCCAAACATTTTCTGGCGTATCAACTACTATTTCCACAACTTTAGCCTCTCCTACAATTCTCTTAGCCGGAAAAGTTGCATAGATAATAATTCTGCTGACACTAGCTCGTGTGCACTTTGTCTTTCGGTATTCATATTTCTTTTCTCCATCAAATATACTCTTAACATATTCAGGTTTTATTGGTAGCAAGATTGTACACATATTATCCTCATATATTTATATAAAATTAACAAATTGCTTGTTCTTATCTAATATAATACTTTCTCTTTTATAAAAATCTCCATGTAAGTTCCCATTAAAACAATATTCGCTCATTCCCTCTTTATAATAATTATTGCAAACAGAAGCCATCTCGAAACCATAATATGAAAATAGTTTCGAAAACTCAGTTATTCTATTTTCTGAAATAGTAAGAACAGGTTTTTCTGTTCCTAAAATTTCAAAACTTTTGTTAAATAATATCATACCAATTCCGTTCTTCCGGAAGTTACTATTAACCATTAATGTACATATCTTCCGTTCTTCATCTTCTGCTTTTATAATTGAAACTCCTGCAATTGTTTCATTTACTAAAAATAAAAGTATATCTTTTTGATTAGTTTTAGTAATATTGGGTATTACCTTATTATAGTACCAACCCGCAAATCCAGGGTACTCAATATTAAGTTTCATTAAAAAAAAATAAATCCGATTCACATATCTGCAAAAAGTTTCTTTTTGATTTTGAAAGCTTGATAACAATAATACTTGGCTACTTTTTATTATTTGATTTTTCATAGTTTTTATTAACCTCTACTATCTTATTATTTGATTTTTCGTTGTAATTATTAACCTCTGCAGTATTTATATTGCTTTCATACGCTTCTATACTTCGATAAACCAAATTTGATGCAATATTGAAAAATATACTCATTATACATAAAATAACTAAATATATCGCAATAGTTTTAAAATTGCACACATAATGTTGAATTTTAATTAATATATTATATGAATCTGAATTATTTTTTGATTTCCAATGGTAAACAATCATGTCTTTGTCTAAATTTTGTTTTGCAATATATTTTTCCCAAATTTTGGATTCTAGTATCCGATATGTATATACCTCTATATTACTATCAATTACATCAGATTCAGCTTTCGTTATTAAAAAGAAACGTATGTCACTAACGATAAATCTCTTATTTTTTACACTTTCCATATCTTCAACTAGTGACAACGGTAAACTTCTCAGAATATTAAGTTTAAAATCAATAACGTCTTTAGTCGTAATTGCACTTTGTAGCAATAAATTCTTAGGATTATATTTTTTTTGTAACATCTTTAAACTTTTCGAAAAAATTCTAAACCGCAAATAATATCGCTTATTTTGATTCATATTTTTAGTATTAATACAAAGAATTGAACCATTATATTTATTGTTTAATTCTACATCATTCGTAACATCCAAAAAGTAAACCGCAAATTCGTCTGGTTGATCTTTGTTTACCGTAATATGTTTTGGGTTTCCCGTTGTTAGTTTATAATTTTCATTGAATATTCCTGTAAGTATAATCTGATCTTGTAATTTCCCCCCCAAATCCATTATCTCACTTTTTGATATTACAAAAGGTAGGAAAAAGAAGATTTTATTAATATTGTCTACATTTATCTTAATGCCTATATCAAGAAAAACATCCTGTTTTTTTAATGAAAACTTAGAATCACTAACACGTATTCTAAACAAATTGAACTGAATACTTGCTTCAGTTGCAGTTTCTTTTGTTTGTTTTTCTTCATACCATAATGCAAAACTTTCCATATGAGTCCTCCCAAGTGGGTCATCCATTACACAATTAGATTATTTCCATTCAAAAATCCCTACCTAATGCCCTATACTCTTTTTGCATTAGTCTTTATTTATATTCTAAAAATCTATTAACTATATAAATATATACAAGTGATTTTTGAATAATAAGTTCTTTACTTCTTTTTCTATCATAAATATTACTACACAATATACACATCATATGGCTGGACTACTAATTTTCTTATTAATTTATTATGGACTTATATCAAATTAGCTAAGAATCTTCTATACCCATTATTACTCAATTTTTATCATCCAAAGTTTTTAATGGTACAACAAACAAATTATACCACAAACATTAATCTTATTACAAATCATTATTTTCTATTTTATATTAATTTTATATTAATACCCTGAATCCTTGAATTATTGTCATACGAACTAGCCCAAACCATTATAAACATCATTAGGACAATAAAGTAATACTTTAGCTTTGATGGAACATGACAAATACCCTAGAAAAAGATATAGATATCTTGATTTCCATATTCTATGTAAATAGCTTGCACTTTTAGTGTTGCAAACTATTTCTAGTAAATACTTAAGAAACTTATAAAAAGGTAGGGCTTAACCGATAACAAAGAAAGTAATTTTAATACAAAAATGCCTTATAGCTCATCAACAAAATAGTAATAAATTAATTTTTTCCTATTCAAAAATAATTGTTTACCACAAATAAAACAGATGCCGTTAAAGCATTGGATTTACTACATCGTAGCAGCAACAATCACAAACCAATTTAGCTACTTCTAGGCCTACTTTCGGACCAATAATTGTAAATTTTTCCGTAGATGCGGTTATTCTTGATACAATACAAAAAACCCTCGAAACACTGACCAATTAACGTTTCAAGGGTTCTATCACTGGAGCCCTCACCCGGAATCGGACCGGGGACCTCATCCTTACCATGGATGCGCTCTGCCGACTGAGCTATGAGGGCATATTAAATTTCGTGGAGCGGGTGATGGGAATCGAACCCACGCAGTCAGCTTGGGAAGCTGATATTCTACCATTGAATTACACCCGCCTGCAATTTCGAAGCAAAAAGAATTATACCACTAAAACAAAAAATAGTCTAGTGGTAATTTCTTGTTTTATACAAATTATTGCTTAGTTTCTTCCAAATATTTCTCCAGCTTACGTTTTACTCTCTGTAACGCATTGTCAATTGATTTTACATGCCTGTCCAATTCAATAGCTATTTCCTGATAGGATTTGCCTTCAAGATACAGCGCCAAAACCTCGCATTCCAATCCGCTCAAGATTTCACCCATTTTTTCCTCAATACCTGAAAATTCTTCCCTGTTAATTACCATTTCTTCAGGGTCGTTTATAGTGTCTTCACTGATAATATCCATAAGTGTACGATCGGATTCATCATCAAAAATTGGCTTGTTTAATGAGATATAAGAATTTAGAGGTATATGTTTCTGCCTTGTAGCTGTCTTTATCGCCGTAATAATCTGCCTTGTAATGCAAAGCTCGGCAAATGCACGGAATGAAGAAAGCTTGTCCTCTCTGAAATCTCTTATAGCTTTGTAAAGTCCGATCATACCTTCCTGAATGATGTCTTCTCTATCAGCTCCAATAAGGAAGTATGTTCTTGCCTTTGCGCGCACAAAACCTTTGTACTTATTTATCAAGTATTCGAGGGCCTTAAGATTGCCGGATTTTGTTTCATCAATTATTTCTTCATCAAGCATTGTACTAAAAGATCTAACTACCTCAACCTGTGCATTTGACTTCAAAATAATGCCCCCTCTTGTTATAATTTAATTACAAAAAATAGAGAAAAAATGCTATAAGAATAGAGGATAATATTTACCATGCCTTCAAGTCAAAAGTCACGAAAGTCAGTCGATAAGGCACGACTATGACAATTATATTCTAAAAAAAATGCAATGTCAAGTAATCTTTTAGAATACATTACTTGTCAAGCTCATCTTTTCAAGCTTTTTACCAATTCCGCATCAATATTGGACATTAAGTTCATGGTGTATCATTCTGACCCCACGAGTGTGTAGTACTATCCTCCGCTCCAAAAAATCAGATATTACAAACCTTATAACATGATCCTTTGAATATTCTCTATATAAATATCGGCAAATTGGTTTTTTTTCGTACATATAAATTGCAAATTCTCAAAATTTCTTTTTAACTTTACTTACAAATCGGCGGTTTTCCCTCACTTACCCCTTTGCTTCAGAATTTCATACATAACTATAGCTCCGGCTACAGCAGCATTGAGTGACGAAATCTGACCTTTCATAGGCAGATTCACAACAAAATCACATTTTTCGCTGACGAGTTTGCCCATTCCCTCTCCCTCACTACCTATTACCAATGCTATAGGCCCCTTCAAATCGATTTCATAGAAGGACTTTTCTCCGGATTGATCTGTTCCGACCACCCACAAATTCTGTTCTTTAAGATAATCAATCGTTTGAGCTATGTTGGTTACCCTGGCTACCGGTACATACTCTATAGCACCTGCTGATGCCTTTGATACAGCAGCAGTAAGGCCTATTGCTCTTCTTTTCGGTATAACCACGCCGTGGGCTCCAACTGCGTTTGCAGTCCTCAATATTGAACCTAAATTGTGAGGATCGGTTATTCCGTCCAGTATTATAATAAAAGGAGCTTCCCCTTTTGACTGCGCTATTTCCAAAATATCATCAACCTCAACGTAGTCCTTGACTGCTACAAAGGCAATTACTCCCTGATGTGAATGGGTTGTCGAGATTTTATCGAGGCTTACCCGGTCTGTTTCCTGTACGATAATTCCCTTTTCCCTTGCCAGAGCAATTATCTGCTTTATGGAGCCTTCCTTGTCGCCTTTTGATACAAGTATCTTATTTATAGTCCTGTCTGATTTTATAGCCTCAAGCACTGAGTTTCTTCCTTCAAGCTTGTCCAGGCCTTCATTCAGGTCCTCCATTTCTTTATTTTCTATCCTTGGAGGTCGTTCGTTAAATCTTTCTGGTCGTCCACTGGATCTTTCCGGCCGCTCATTGGATCTTTCTGGTCGTCCACCGGATCTTTCTGGTCGTTCATTGAATTTTTCTTTGCGTTCACCGAATCTTTCCGTGCGTTCACTGTTTTTTTGTGGTCTATCATTATAAAATTTTCTTTTGTTATCCGCCATTTTATTCAACTCTTTCTTTTATAGTATTACCAGTAATTTGCAGCACGCTATTCAAATGCTTTACAAATATACTTAGTCTGCTTGCATTCAGAATGATTAATAATTTTTCTCACCATTTCTATTCTTCTCAAAAATTTAGTCTTTTACATATTGTTTTTATAGATAAATGCTACCAACATTTATCTCATTATAACCAAATTGTAATAGCCGATATATAGCAAAAATTCAGAGTGCCATTAAATCTTGGGACATTTAGCCCCACTGGATTTCAGGACATTTGCTTCGCAAATTCCTTAAATCAGCCCTCTGAAATAGCCATCTTCAATACTTCCATCAAACGGTCGTTTTGCTTCCTTAAATACAGATACCCTATTAACGACTCAAAACCTGTAGCATATTTATATTCTGTCACATCAGCATTTTTTGGAATGGTGCCGGACTTGGCATTCCTTCCTCTTCTCACAATATCAAGCTCGTCCGGGTTTAATTTTTCCATTATTCTATGGATAATATCGGATTGCGCTTTAGCTTTTACAAAATTGATCGAACGCTTATGAAGTACATGTACAGGAATATTACCCTCGCTTACTAAAAGCGTACGTATAAAAACCTCATATACCGCATCACCTATATATGCCAGCACCAAAGGTGCCATATTGTTAATTTCACTTTCACGAAAGTCAAATTGACCTACAAACTTTTCAAACATATTCTCAATCATAATTTACATTCCTTGATCAAAGATTTCCATATATCGCAAATTATGATACGCCAATAGGTTAGGCATAATTTGCATACAATAATTTGTATTATATACTACACATTTTAACAAGTAAATATTATTGTACTCATAAACCAATATTTAATAACAAAATGAATACAGAATAGATCCTGCCGGAAAATTTATGCCCCCCGTCTTTAAATAAAGCACGAGGGGCATAAGGATAAAAATCATTAAACTCTTTTCCACTTAACTCCCTGCGGAGTGTCTTCAAGTACTATTCCCATATCTTTTAACTTATCCCTTATTTCATCGGAAAGCTTCCAGTTCTTTTCCTTTCTGGCCTGTTGTCTCTGGCTGATAAGAGCTTCAACCTCGCTGTCAAGATTGTTCTCCTTCTGCTTTTGGCCTATACCCAAAACTCCTCCCAGTTCTCTTATCAATGAATGGGAAAAATCAATTATTTCCTTGGAAGAGTTTGAGCTTGCAGTGATATTGGAGTTTACCTCTTTTACTATATCAAATATTGCTGCAATGGCATCTGCAGTGTTCAGGTCATCATCCATACCTTCAATAAACTTGCCCTTTATCTCCAAAAGTCTGCTTTGAAGCGACTTCTCTTCATCTGACATTTCTTTTGCCTGGGCATGTTCGCCAAGGTATACCAAATTATCAAGGCAGTTGTATATCCTCTCAAGGCCGTTTTGAGCTTGTTCCAGAAGATCCGCACTGAAGTTTATCGGACTTCTGTAGTGTGCAGACAGCATAAAAAACCTGATTACTTCATAATCAAACTTCTCAACAATATCCCTTACGGTAAAGAAGTTTCCGGCGGATTTTGACATCTTTTCATTATTTACATTTATAAATCCATTGTGCATCCAATACTTTGCAAAAGGTTTGCCGCTGGCAGCCTCACTCTGTGCAATCTCATTCTCGTGGTGAGGGAATATAAGATCCTGTCCGCCGCTATGAATGTCTATTGTCTCTCCAAGGTATTTATTAGCCATTGCTGAGCACTCTATATGCCAACCTGGCCTTCCTTTGCCCCATGGGCTATCCCATGCAGGTTCACCCGGTTTTTGTGCCTTCCATACTGCAAAATCCATGGGATTCTGCTTTCTTTCATCCACATTTACGCTTGAGCCAATTGCCAAATCTTCTAAGGAGTGATGAGAAAGCTTGCCGTACTCTTTAAACTTTCCAATACTGAAGTATACATCACCATTTACATTATATGCAAACCCATTTTCCTCAAGCTTCTTTATCAGATCAATAATAGCATCAATATTCTCAGTTGCCTTTGGATGAACTGTAGCCTCATCAATTCCGAGACCTTTGGCATCAATAAAGTATTCCTTTATAAACCTGTCTGCAAGATCCTTGACAGTAATTCCTTCCTCATTAGCCCTTTTTATCATCTTGTCGTCAATGTCAGTGAAGTTCTGTACAAATTTCACGTCATATCCTCTATACTCCAGATATCTTCTCACTGTATCAAATATAATAAACGGCCTTGCATTTCCAATATGGAAGTAGTTGTATACAGTAGGTCCGCAGGAATACATCCTGACTTCTTTTTCATTAATGGGTACAAATTCTTCTTTCTTTCTTGTCAAAGTGTTATAAATTTTCATCTCTATCGCCTTCCTTAACTTTTTTTTGGCATTCTCTCTCGAATATATCTCTAGGCATTTGCTTTATTGCATCATCAAGCTCTATGCCATGTTCTTTTGTAACAAGGTTTTCCAGGTTTTCAATCCTATAAAGTATCTTGCACAACTCCTGTGCAACCGGGTCCGGAATATGTACCTGATCGAGTTCAAAAGAAGCGCTGACTTTTTTATCTCCTCTTTTCACCGCTCTTCCTGGAACTCCAACTACTGTAGTGTTAGGTTCTACTTCGTTGAGCACTACTGCATTTGCACCTATTCTTGAATTATCTCCAACCTTGAATGGGCCAAGTATCTTTGCACCCGTACTTATCAAAACATTATTCCCCACTGTAGGATGCCTTTTGCCGGTATCCTTGCCTGTACCGCCAAGTGTAACATTGTGATATATAGTACAGTTATCACCTATTTCAGCAGTCTCTCCTATGACAACCCCCATACCGTGGTCTATAAAAAGGCCATTACCAATTACTGCACCGGGGTGAATTTCAACTCCTGTGAGAAACCTTGCAAACTGAGAAATCATACGGGCAATAAAAAACATTTCGTTTTTATAGAACCAATGTGACAAACGGTGGAAACAAATTGCGTGAAACCCAGGATACAGCAAAATTACTTCGAATGAGTTTTTTGCTGCCGGATCTCTTTGAGCTATTGATCTTGCATCTTCCAACATTTGCTTAAACATGTTCAACCCCCCCTAATTAGATAAGATTATGATTATATTTCCCCCCAAAGTCATATTTTAAAAGTCTACATTAAAGTATATGCATGTTTCACTAAGTAAAGTCTCAGTAAGGTTTAGGCTATTCTATTTTAAGACAATAAACCTGCAAATTACTCAACTAAAAAACCCCGCCTATAAAAATATATAGAGGCGAGGTTAAACGCGGTTCCACTCTAATTGGAAAAACCATCTTATGCTGCATAACGGAGCGTCTCCGTGAAGGTCTACCTTCGCATTTACACACGCTTTCAACCTTCCAATTCATGAGTGCACTTCATCAGTCCATTGCCCAGGAGCTGCTTTCAGCCGCTGACATCTCCTCTCTTTATGGGGTAGCCAAATTACTCTACTCAATCATCATCTTTTAAGATATTTATATCATTTTACCAAATGCAGATATCAAAGTAAATACAATAAGCAGTTATTTTTTAGACTTTCCAACCTCTTAAACAATCTACTGCTTTCATAGTTTGGAACCAACGAGGAATTGCCGAACTTTTGCCTTAATTTCGCGGATATTTAAAAATCGAAGTAAATTATAATAAAAATATATTCAGTGCTTAAGTTGAAATTGTGGACATAGTAATAAGTAATATTTTATAATTATAAGCAAAGATTGGAAGAGGTGAATAAATGTCAGATTATAAAAAAGTGATTATATTTCTATTAATAGTTTTTTCCATAGCAGTTCCCCTTAGATACGCTTTTGCAATAGAAGGAGATGTAAATATAATAAGCAAATTTTTAAGTATAAATTTCCTTGGTATGCTAATACTGCTAATAGCAGCGTTATTGCTTCAGAGAACTTCCAAAAGAAAATTTGCACGATATGCCTTATTAGGAATAAGTATTGCTTTGCTTGGCTTTTATACATCCGGTTGTATTTGTCCTATTGGAGCATTTCAAAATTTGCCTCTGATATTTACAAATATTGACAACAGCGAATTTATATATTATTTGGTATTTACTCTGCTACCTGTTTCCCTTGCAATCTTAGCAGGCAGGATATTCTGTGGTAATGTATGCCCGATAGGAGCAGTATCGGAAGTCATGTTTAAGATAGGAACAAAATTAAAGCTCAATAAAGGCGGATCCGGGCTTGTAAAACTTAAATACTCCAGATATTTTAAATATGGGTTTATGGCTTTCCTTATAGTTTTAACTGCAATGACCGGAATGGCATTATTTTGCTGGCTAGACCCATTTGCTACACTATTTGCCTTATCTGGTTCGTCTGTGTCCATAGGAATTCTAGTATGTGTTTTATTTACTTCACTGTTTATATCCAGAGCATGGTGCCGTGTAATTTGCCCTTATGGTGCACTTTTGGGAATTGTATCAGCATTGAGCAGCCGTTTAAAACTAAGAAGTGCCACTGCACATATTGACAAAAAACTTTGTACCAATTGCGGGTTATGCCAAAAGAGTTGTCCTGTAGATGCTATTGAAAATGGAGTTATTAGACAAAGTGAATGTATTAATTGCGGTGAATGCAGAAGCAAGTGTAAACGTGGTTCTCTTAAATAAACAAATAATGGGTTAAGAAAGGATAGATATTATGAGTAAGCATGCAAAGAAAATTGTATTTGCCATTTTATTCGGTACTTTATTGGCAATATCTGCAGCTCAGTTTGTTCTGGCTAATTTTACAGATGATGACAAATCTAAAGTAAACGCTGGGGACAGGCCAGCAATTACCAGAACTAACGATAACAATAATAACAATTTTGGAGGCTGCTCAGGCAACTGTGCCGCCTGCGGTAGATGCATCCGATAAAAAAACATCTTCTTTTTGCCAAATTGACATAATGAGCTGATAATGATTGAATAAAAAACTAATAATTATAAATAATATTAATGATTAGGATTTTTTTACGATGTAAACGTTAACGAAAGGATGTGATATAATGGCTAATCATTATAATGCAAGGGCTGAAGGATTTAATATAACACACTTTATAATAAGACTTGTGGTAGGTACAATTGTACTTGGAATCACAGCTGCACTGACCCCTGGCTTTACAATCTCAGGAATATGGTCACTCCTGTTTGCTTCAGTAGTTCTTGCTGCTCTCGATTATTTGGCATTAAAATTACTTGGTGTAAATGCAACGCCATTTGGCAGAGGAATTTCCGGTTTTATTCTCGCAGCAGTAATAATATATGCAACCAAGTTTTTCATCGCTGGATATAGTGTTACTATAATGGGTGCAGTAATCGGAGCATTGATCTATGGAATAATTGACGCAATAATACCTGGAAGAGCAATGTAATTTACACATAAATTTTAAGGCTCCGGATAATCCGAAGCCTTAAAATTTATATATTTAATACCCAAAATGCCGTTTCCCCTATATTTCGACACCTAGCCCATGCTAGGTGGGTGTTCTGCTGATAACCTCTGCCTTCCCCTGCCGTTGCAAATACCTTTAGGTATATGTCGGAATTAGGTTGGGGCCTGACATCTTGATTTCAAACTCCGAACTCCCTTACGTCTAATGTAGGTTCAAAATTATAGGCTATTTCGAACATTCTAGGCTAATCTTAACTCGAGCTAACTTACAAACTTATTATATCATCACCCAAGCTATTAAAACAAACAAAGCAATATACATTTATAGTCGTTAAACATAGGATATTTTTATTAACCTTTGTTATTCTCAAAAAATCTAAAATTCTTTCTATCTTATAATTTTAAGTGCTTTAAATTAAAGCTTTCCAGGCTTTTTGCCTGATATACCCATGGCAATATTGCCCAAATGCCACCTATACCAATCTACTTAAGTTCCTATCTTATTTTCTCTCGCAAAATAGAAAAGATACTGTTGTGCAAAACCTGCTAAGTCTCCAAAGTAACTGCCGGCAAACTTCTGTATTTCCTTAAACCCTGCATCTCTTTTAAAATACAGTTCCTCCATTACTCTTTTAACCCACACATCAGTTGGGAATACATCAAACTTTGTGCCGCTATAGAGCAAAACACAATCAGCAACTTTAGGTCCTACACCCGGAAACCTCATTAATTCTTCTCTTGCCATGTCTGTATCCATTTGAGATATATTGCCCAAACTGATATCTCCTTCGCTAATCATAAGGGAAGAATTCAGAATATATTTACATCTAAATCCGCCCTTGCATACCTCAAGATCTTCAATGGAGGATTGTGTAAGCTTATCTACTTCCGGGAAAGAATAATAACTTTTCCCGTCCATTTCCAACTCCACTCCATACACCTTTGATATCGCCCCAACTGTCTTCATTATCCTTGGAATTCTGTTATTTGCTGAAATAATGAATGATATCAAAGCTTCCCAGATATCCTGTTTTAAAAGCCTTATTCCCCAACCAAAAGCTGCAGCTTCCTTCATTGTATTATCCTTCATTATTGCTTCCTTTATTTTTCCATAATCCCGTCCCAGATCAAAGTAATCAAACCAAATATTCTTAAAATCATCCAGATCAGTATTCTTAAGTATAAGTACACCGTCATCGACACTCACATTCAGGACTTTGCCTCTTGCAACTCCCGTATAGCTTCCATCATCCTGCCTGATCCACCTGAAGCACTGGCCGCATTCAAATGTATGAACCGGATCAAAATCCTTAATATTCCGAACAATTATTCTATTGCCTTCCTGACTTATTTTATATCCCCTGTAATCCATATGACCACCAATCTTTATTTTTTCTATTGTATTCGTTATATATAATACCCTATTTTTCTGCTATAATTTAAATAAGTTTTTAATAACAGGCAATTTTTTTTAAAAAATTTGAAAGGATATATCTTATGAAGGAAAAGATTTATACAATACCGGTCACCGATGCTTTCAAAACAGAATGCGAATGTCCCATATGTGTACTGGAAAAGAAGCTTGAAGATGAAAATATTGAATATGTATTGGGCCCCTTCCTTATGGAACCGGATGGAAGAATGATAACCAACGAAAAAGGCTTCTGCAAAAACCACTTTGAATTGCTTTACAATACACAGGCAAACCGTCTGGGTTTGGGTCTCATTGTGGATACTCATATGTGTGAACAAAATTCCAAACTAAAAAAAATGTACACCGATAAAGCTGATCAGTTAAAAAAAGATTCTGAAGTATCAATGATAAAAAATCTTTCCAATAAGGTGTCTTCCAAACAGACAGAAACGGAAAAGCTTGTAGATGATCTGATAAACAAGCTTTCTGAGCTTGAAAGCTCTTGTACCATATGCAGCAGATTGGAGCAGACAATGGACAGGTATATAGATGTAATATTCTACCTGTTCTTTAAGGAAGAAGAATTCAAATCCATGTTCAACAATCAGAAGGGTTTTTGTTTGAAACATCTGAAGCAGTTACTCGTAAGTACCAAAAAGTATCTTAGTCCAAAAGACACTGCTATTTTTGTGAACAGCCTTTTGTCCATGCAAATTCAGAATATGGAAAGGATACAACAGGAAGTTAACTGGTTTACAAAGAAATTTGATTACCGTTACAATGATGAGCCCTGGGGAAATTCAAAGGATGCACTTATAAGAAGCATTCAAAAGTTTGTCGGATACTGCAGCCTGAAATAATTGCAGCCGACCAGTGTTTTATAAAATGCCAAGTTGCAGTAAAATACTAAAAACCCCCCTCAATCGAGGGGGGAATATAAATTTTCTTTCTATTGTTACTTTTAATAATACAGCTTATAGCTATAACGCATTTGCTATCTTCTTATAATCCACTACAAGACTCTTTGCTGTAATATCCAACCTCTGTATGTTCAGAGCCGTTAGCCTTTCAACTTCCTCAGCCACTTTAGACTGTACTTCTTTAAGTAACGGCCTTATCAAACATCCGTAGACTAAAACCAGATCCATCTCAATATATATGCCATCTGTATGATTTTCTGCTCTGAAACGTGAAATTTTGTTTACACCCTCGATATTGGATGTAACATGCTCTACAATCTGATATATAGTATAGTCAGAAATAGTGTAGTTCCCCATATAACTGAAAGTAGGCCTTACAACTGATTTCTCTCCTATGAGTTGGAAACTTCCCTTTCCTTTTCTTCTGAAAACCTGCAAAGGATCTAGAAAATACCCTGAGAAGTCTTTTTTTATCTCGAAGGTTGGAACAGGTATAACATGTTTGCCCTGTTCTCTTCTTGTTGAAAGCGCTTGTTTTATTTCAAACTCAGTCGCTACATCCTGTATATATATCCTTTCAGTAATCTCAGGCAATTCCAAACGTTTTGCAATCGCTTCAACCATGCCGTCTGACGTCCCAAGAATAAGCACCGATGCTGGATTATAGGTTTTAAAAGCGCGAATCATCTCATTAGCATGCATGTCATCTGTAAACAAAGCCCTCTTTATTGAGGCAATCTTCGTTTTCTCTTTTTTGGCCGAAGTCCCTGCAATTATCTGTGCACCCCTTATCAAAATACCATCATCTATTATGCACTCTATATCTCTTTCGCGTGCAACCCACACAGATCTATGGCTTTTACCCGTACCACTTGGTCCAATAAAACCTACAACTCTCAAGGATATACCTCCAGTAATTCCAAATATATTTCTATATATTATATATATTTGCAAACCTCATATAACATTAACAAATAATTGTACTACGGTGCCTTGACCTAACAATGCTTAAACTGAATTCTAACATAAAAACAAAGAATTCATCAAATATATATTTACACCGTAAACCTTTCTATTATCAAGCTAGAATAAGCTAGAGTTCCTTAAAAAGGGAAAAAGAGAGTTAAACTCTCTTTTATATTTCCCTGGATATTCATCTTTAGTTTTTTTTATGGTCTTCATTAGCTTTTTCACTTTTTATCTTCCGTAGAAGAATAAAAAATAACAACAAAAAATATATAAATTCTGAAGGATTGAGCAATATTTAATTTCTCTAGCTATATTATGTGTCATTTGATTTAATATTATACATCATATTGTATTACACGATATATTTTATCATTTGATATTATATTGTCAATATATATTAAGAAAAATCATGTAGGAAATTAGTACTATTTGTTTCAAAAAGTAATATTTTGAAAGATAATGAGAGTCCTCACACACTTCATGACATATATCTCTAGAAGGTCGTCAATAAAAGTAGGATTACCGCTTTTCAAATAGCAGTAATCCTACTTTTAAAAGGTTTAAACCTATGTTAAGCTTTAGAAATGTTGAAAATATAACTTCAGCAATTCCTTAATTTTTATTCTCACTTCTAGCTACTCTTACCAGGCAAAGTTCGCATTCAGGGCATATTATAGCCTTACCCCAAAAGACATTCTTTATTGTCTCTAGTAGCTCCTTGTTTCTAAAGTTCTTAGCACTATGGATGACTACTTTCTTTGGTGCCATGGTTATAAGGGAGCTAACCAGCAGATCATCATAATTGATTTCACCTTCAGGTATATCATTCATAAATTCCTGAACGCATTCATTTGTTATTTCCCTCTTGTTTTCGTCAAGAAGGATATATTTGCTATCGTAGCCTATTAAAACATGGATTACATTGAATTTAGGCTCCTGTATATCAACAAAGTACCTTAAGAGATGTATAAATTCCTTGTACTCCCTCTCTGTAAGGAAGTCATCTACAGCTTTGTCAACAATCTCTTCCAGGTCTTTCATGTAATCTTTCAACCTAAAGTTCACAAAACCGTCCAGTATTACTTTATCTGAACTCTCAAAATAATCGACCAGCTTTCTAATGATTATATTTCTTCTTCTGATCTGATATAAACTGTTTAAAAAGTTTTTATCATCATTTTTAATAATCATAAGAGCTAATCTCAATATTTCTTTCTTTTCTATGGAATTAAAATAGCAGTAATTGCTATTGATTATTCTGAGAATAAGTTTTTCTTCATATTCTTCAATTATATAGTCTGCCAGACCATTTGATATACCAAATATCAATTCGCCATATTCGGGTGTGGCCTTTTCTTCCTGGTTAAGTGTGCATATTACAGAAGTCGAGCCATCTAAATCAACATTATCATTTACAGAATAATTTATGTTCAATTTATTCAGCTTTTCCAATTCATTTGTTATATAGCCTTTTACACTTTCTGCACAGTTATTAACCCCAATACAAAGACACTGCATCAACTTCACATCCCTTCAAACGTAGTATATGTCTTAGTAATTTGTTGTATGCAGTAAGCTATATATGCAATTATTACCATTTGCAAGTTGTTTTCAAAAATTCTAAACATATAAACCTTATGTTCTATATTTTTAAATTTTCTTAGTACATTATATGCAAATAAATATAGTAAGTTACAAGTGCATATCATCTTCAACAGCTATAAATAATTAATTTCCACCTCCGTATAAGCTACTCAACCCCAAATTTTACAAATAATTTTATTATTCTTTGGCCGCCTGGATTTTAAATTTGATGAACCTGAATAGGAATCAGAGATCCGATATCAGTAACCTGCTGATTTGATAAAGAAATGATTTCAATTCCCTTGCTGCTTAAGAAACTGTTTATTTCACCGAAAGATGTCAGTTCCTCAAAATTACCCGTTACAGCCCACTTACTCCTGTCTATCAAACCTGAACTACCACCGATGAAACCATTATCAAGCCCCGGAAGCAAAATATTTTTCTCTTCAATAACCAGAACATCAAAACCTTTTCTCTCAGCGATCTTTGCAATCCCTCTGTCCATAGTTATAAGAGAATTTGAATCTACAACAGAAATTGCACACTTTGCGTATCCCTGGTTTACATGTATCAACTCAATATCCATTTTAAACAGCCAATCCCTTAAAACCTTATCGGTATATCTTGTATTATGAAATGCATGTCCCCCAATTCTTGCCACATTGTAAGAAATATTGCCGGGGTACTTAGATACCAATTCTGTCTCCCCCTTTATCATATCAAAACCGTGCCCTTCAAGCTCTCTAATTGTATCTTCACAAGTGCCGGGTGCATAAATTATGGCTCTCCCACCCAAATGATGGAAAAACATATCCGGATGATATGCTACGGACGCATACAAAGATGCATGCGCTTTAGTTTTAATTATTTGAATTTCATTATCTGCAAGTCCCTTTTCAAGACTGGTGCTTATTCTGCCATCAACAATAGCCAGTGTAACTTTATTTTCAGGTATATTAGGAATACTTATATAGTTCATTATCTGCTCCAGTAACAAGTTATTTTTACATATTTACTTTACTTTTCATTCCAAAAATATATTTATATTGTAATAATAAATTATTCTGATTGTACATAAGATAAATATTATCACATTTTCTATTATGAATTCATATTATACATTAGATAAACGACATTTTTAGTGAACTTATACAGTAAATTTTACTAAAAATCATTAATTATTATTTATGCAGTTACATAAATATAGTATGGACAGTTTGTGTTTATAAAAGCTTATTAAAAAAAACAGGGTTTTACAAGTTTTTCATCCATTTAGAATATGCATATCAACCTAATAATGTGCTATTTAGTCAGCTACTAGCTGTAGGTTACCCGGGTAACCGGCAGTTATTCAAATAAAACCGCACCTTTTCTAAAGGTGCGGCTTTTGCATGTATGGCATCATTTTGAAAACTGCCCAATCTTTCTATATTAAAAAAAATTTGCTACATAAATATTTAAATCAATTACGGGTACAATATAATATGGAACGTTATCGATATTATTGAAACTTTCTATTAGGAGTGATATTATGACAACTATCAACTGCTCATCCAATTGCATACACCAAAAGGATGGTAAGTGTTCTCTGGATAATGTCACAATGAATTCTGCACTAATTACTACCGACTGTGTATTTTATGAAGAAAAAACTAAAAAAAAGAACCAGGAATAGGAATTGCTCCTTTCTAAATTATAATTGAAATGCTATAATGGCCTTAAGCGATTTTCTATTAAAAGATTAAGGTGATAATCATGCTTACCAAAGAAATAAAAAAGATTTCATCAGATATATTAAATGAAATAGTATTAATTAGGAGAACAATTCATCAATATCCGGAATTAGGTTTTGAAGAATTCAAAACCTCATCGCTTATATCCGCGTACTTGGAAGGCCTTGGCTTAAAGGTATCGAAAGGTTTTGCTGGCACTGGAGTCACAGGGCTTTTAGAGGGAAGATCCCCCGGAATGACTATTGCAATAAGGGCCGACATGGATGCATTGCCAATTCTGGAAGAAAACGATATTCAATATGCCTCCTCCAACCAAGGAATTATGCATGCTTGCGGTCATGATGTACATACTGCTATTGCGCTTGGCACCGCACATATCCTTAGTAAATTCAGGGATCATATAAAAGGCAATGTAAAATTCATATTTCAGCCTGCGGAAGAGGGTCTTGGCGGAGCTAAAGTGATGATAGACGAAGGCGTTCTTACAAATCCAAAAGTAGATGCCATAATTGCACTGCACGTATCACCCGGCATAAAATCCGGACAAATCTCCATAAGCCCAGGCCCAGTAATGGCATCACCTAGTGAATTTGAAATCGAAATAATCGGCAAGGGCGGTCATGCAGCCGAGCCACAAAAAACCATTGATCCGATTGTTTTAGGTACAAATATAATAAACCTTTTTCAAACTATTGTGTCAAGAAATATAAATCCCCTAAAAAGTACCGTATTATCTGTAACAAGCTTTCAGGCGGGCAAAGCTTTTAACATTATTCCATCAAGAGCAATTATCAAAGGTACTGTCAGAACATTCGACCCTTTATTAGATAAGGAGATTTCCAGAAGAATGCTTGCAATCGTTTCCTCGGTGACAGGCGGAGTTGGAGCAGAGTATTCTTTTGACTATAAACTGGGTTACCCTCCTGTTATAAACAGCAAAAAAGTGGTGGATATGGTTGTTGATGCTTCCTCAAAAGTTATAAATAGCGAAAATATCATATTAAACGAGCAAGCTTCCATGCTAGCTGAAGATTTTTCATACTACTTAAATAGCACACCTGGTGCCTTGTTCAATTTAGGCAGTACAAGCCCATCCTCCGACCACTTTGAAAACCTTCACAGCTGCAAATTTAATGTTGATGAAAGCTGCATTGCAACAGGTATGGAAATATTCTCGCAAACCGTTATAGATTATCTAGGAAAGTAAAGTTCAATACGCAGTCTGTACTTTTTACTCAATACTGCTTATTAATTCCTTTAATTGATCCAAGCTATCATAAGGCACAGTTACTCCCTTTTGGCTTGGTTTAAACTCATCACTTTCGCCATCGGACCAAAAAACCCTTATATCTATATATTTCTTACCCTTTTTTTCAACTTTTTTAATTTGTATTTCCTCACGATTATTCTTTTCAATTTTTCCAACTAATTCTTCATTGTCCCAAAAGCCAGCCATAACAATCCCTCCAATTATTTTTGAATTTTAGACTCGGAATAATCTTACCAAAATTGTTCTCAATAGTAAATAGCACATATTTTTCTATACATTATTAAAGAATTCTGTGAAATACTACACATATAAAAAAAAGAAAGGAAGTTGAATTATGAGTAGAACGCCTTTGGATAGACTTGCTCTGGTACTAGTAGTTATCGGAGCATTAAACTGGTTGCTGGTTGGACTTTTTCAATACGACCTTGTAGCAGGTTTATTTGGTGGAACAGGAACATTTTTATCAAGAACGATTTATTCAATAGTAGGTCTTGCAGGTTTGTATAGTATAAGCTTACTCTTTAGAGAAGCACCTACTGTAAGAGACAAGGTATAAGTTAGTTAAGGTAAGGTAGAAGGGAGTGTCGCACTAATTGCTCAACTGCTTGTGCGATAACTCCCTTCTTGTTATTTCAAATATACTTTTCGATAATAGAGTTACTGCAATAGTAATAAGGGCAAAATCCTTTTAAAAAAGCTTTCAGCATGGAAAAGCAGACTTCATTTGACATCATTTTCACCTTATAAATTAATGATTAATGCACATTATATTAGTACACTATCAAATTGATAGTGATTAAAAAAATTTAAGGAGGCTATAAATATGGCTAACAATAACAGCAAAACCAAATTTGATAAAATGAAATATGAAGTAGCTTCTGAAGTTGGCGTTAACTTAAAACAGGGATACAATGGTGACCTTGCAGCAAGAGATGCAGGTAAGATCGGCGGAAACATCGTTAAAAAGGTTTTCGAGGCTTATACAGGAAACAACTATACTAACAAGTAATTGCAAATAAAGAAAAAAGGGTTGTTTGATTTTTGAACAACCCTTTTTCCTATGTGCGCGCAATATGTAATACGCAAAAATAATATAAGTTAAAACTCTTGCAAAAACATTTTTAAAAAGTACTTGCTAATCCTTCGATCTCCTGATCATCAGATACAAGGACGATTTTGATATTTAAATCTTCGTCTGCATCAATAGATATACTTTGAGTTCTAACTCCCAGCTTCTCTATATTCTTGTTTATCTCACTCCTAATTCTAGTTTCAAGAATATCATAAACCGTATTATCCATCAAACCACTCCTTTTTGTTGCAGTAAATTTACTATACCAAACTTTTTTGAAATTGTTAATAGATGTGGGAAATTATTAGCAGCCATTAAATGGGGTTAGCATGAATAAATCTATCAATATCAAGAAAATCTAATAGCATATGTACTTACAAAAAACTTTTGAAAGGTAGATTGAGATATGAGTAATAAACAACCTGTAAATGTAGGATTAAAAGATAAAGTTACAAACAAATTGGTTGCAGTATTTCCACACAGCATTGAAGGAAGTCAAGAAGAAATAGAGAAAAAAGTATTCGACTGGTACTATGCTCAAGGGTGTTCAAATGAAAATGAACTTCCAAAACTTTTCGTAGACGTCATAACAGAGGATGAGCTAAAGAACTTTCACTAAGGAATAGCTGAAATTATATTTTCAGCATTCCTAAAGTTCTTTAGCTTCCTTTTACAACTTACTCTTCATCCCAATTGTGGTAAACGTTCTGCACGTCATCCAAGTCTTCCAGATGCTCAATAAGCCTGTCCATAAACTCAATTTGTTTTGGGTCTGTAAGCTTGGTCATTGTCTGAGGTACCATTTCTACATCAGCTTCAACAAAATCGTAGCCCTTCTTTTCTAGGGCTTCTCTAACAGCTGAGAATTCATCCGGAGAAGTAGTAATCTCATAAACATCCTCGTCTGCAGTAAAATCTTCTGCACCAACCTCGAGAGCTTCCATCATAAGGTCGTCCTCTTTAATTTTGCCGTCTTTCTCAATAAGGATTACTCCTTTTTTGTCGAACATAAACGACACGCAACCGGTTGTCCCCAAATTGCCGCCAAATTTGTCAAAGAAATGCCTTACATCCCCAGCCGTCCTGTTTCTGTTATCGGTCATCGCTTCAACTATAACTGCCACACCTCCAGGTCCATAACCTTCATATACTATTTCCTCATAACTCGCGCTATCTACGTCACCGGCAGCTTTTTTTATACATCTGATAATATTATCATTAGGCATATTTGCAGCCTTTGCTTTCGCAATAACATCCTTCAGCTTTGAATTAGACTCAGGCTCAGGTCCTCCCTGTCTCACAACAATGGTAATTTCCCTGCCAAGCTTGGTAAATATTTTACCTTTCTGAGAATCGGTCTTTTCCTTTTTACGTTTTATATTGGCCCACTTTGAATGCCCTGACATAAAACACCTCCATAAAAACTTATAATTGGATAACAACTTTTAAGATAAATTATACCTCACTTTGGTTATATGATGCCAGATACGCACCCCCAAAATTTATCTAATGTTACTTTTGGTTATCTTTAAAACATATCCCTATAAAATTATAATATTAAAAACGCAATTTATAAAGTTTTTTTAAAATATATATTGCAATTTCAATTACTTTTTTAAAAAATGTATTTACAGATATGGAATTTTTATATAAAATATGTATGGTATTTTATGTATTTGTACCATTATTATGCTATTCTTTATGTACATTAATCGTTTTGTAAAATAATAACACTATAAGGATTGATGTTAATTGGCCATAAAACAAGCTTCAAATGTAATCATAAGAATTATTAATATTTTGATAATTGCATTGCTCTTAATTTTAAATTTGAGCTCCTTTATTGCATATAAAGAAGTTGGCATAGGTCTTTCCCCAAGTATTTTCCTCATACAGTTTAAGTATAATGTAGTTTTAGAAGGGGTTCTGCTTGGTGTACTTTTCTTAACAAATATAATAATGCTAAAAAATCAGTCTTCAAACACCAAAAAAGATGAAAAGCAAGAAGGTGAAGAATTAAACAAATACCAGAAGGAAATTGATGTTCAATATAAAGTATTAGAAAAAATTGCTTCACTTTACGATACTACCGTTAAATGCACCAATGAAAAATCTGAGTTCTTTTACAATATGTCCCACGAATTGAAAACTCCTTTAACTGTTATATTAGGTGCAATTCAGCTTATCGAGCAAAAAAACTCCGTTATAGAAGTTGACAGAAGAAAATCCAGTAAACACATAACAACTATAAAACAAAACTGTTATAGGCTCCTGCGATTAATTAACAATATGCTGGATTTAAGCCGCATTGAATCCGGTTACATAAAATCCAATATGATTAACTGCAATATTGTTTACCTTGTTGAAGAAATCTCACTGTCAGTTATACCGTATGCTGAACAAAAATCACTGACTATTGAATTTGATACTACGTCAGAGGAAATAATTTCTGCAGTCGACATTGATAAAATTGAAAGGATTATACTAAACCTCTTATCAAATGCTATTAAGTTTACAAATCCAGGAGGCAAAATTTCAATAACTGTATCAGCCAAAAATGATAAAGTGCATATTAGCGTAAAGGATACAGGTATCGGAATACCAAAAGATATGCTCCATAATGTATTTGAGCGTTACCAGCAGGTTGACAGCTCTTTGACAAAAGGAATTGAAGGAAGTGGTTTGGGGCTTTCTATAGTAAAGTCTTTTGTTGAGCTTCATGATGGAAATATAAAAGTAAAGAGCGAGCCGAACGTTGGCAGTGAATTCCACATTGATCTACCGATAAAACATATTGAATCATCTGACAGCAACCATTCAACTACTGGGCATGATAATCAGATGAGGATAATAGAGGCTATAAATATTGAGTTTTCGGAAATCTATCATATAGCCTCTTAATTAAGCTATTCCTTACCTTAGGGCTACAAGTACACATGCCTGTACGGCGTTTAGCCCCTTTTCATCAATTAAATCCATTATGCTATTATTATAAGTTCCCGGTTGAAACCATATATTACTTACTCCAACTTTTGCTGCTTCTTCAATTACTTCAATTCCCCTTTTTGGTGATACAACCATGTCAATTACTTCAGGAACCTCCGGTAATGAAGATAAATCCTTATAGCACTTATCTCCTTCAATCTCCTCATAATTCGGATTAACAGGATACACCGTATATCCATGAGATTTAAGCTTTTTATAAATCATATTCCCATACTTTTCCGGATTGTCATTAACTCCTATTACAGCCCATACTTTCTTTTCAAGCATTTCCTCTTCCATCATTTTATCCGCTCTCCTTCCTGCAGGACAGAAGTATTAATTTCGATATTTCATCATTCCTATAGAATTAGCTTTCCTTGCAAATCCAAAGTTATGTATGTATCGTCGCCTGGTTCAATAATTGCTCTGGCATTTGTCGCTTCAATCATAATATTAATAAATTTGTCGACTTCATCCACAAATACAAAAACGATTAATTCTACATCCTGTTCATATACAATATCTTTTATTGTATAGCCTTCAGAGATAAGTAAACTTTGTATCTTTCCGAATAAAGTATATTCAACAATAACGCTCATTTCCCTGCAAAGTTTTTTAACAACAACTCCTGCAGCTTCTACACCTAAAGCAGCACTTTTTCCATATGCACGAATAAGTCCTGCAGCACCGAGCAAAGTCCCTCCAAAATATCTGGTAACTACAACTGCAAGGTTCTGGACCTCCATCCGCTTTATTACTTCAAGCATTGGAAGACCTGCTGTACCCGAAGGTTCTCCAGCATCGCTAAACCTCTGTATAATATTGTTACCACCAATTGAATAGGCGTAAACATTGTGCGTAGCATCCCAGTATTTAGACTTTAAACCGTTTATAAACGACAACGCCTCTTCCTCATTTGATACAGGCTTTACAGAAGCTATAAACCTGGACTTCTTTTCTTCTATTTCACAAACTGCAGAATTAAAAACTGTTTTGTATTCCTTATCCAAATTAACCACCTTTAGTAATGAAGAAAATAACTTAAGCTACAATTTTTGCCCCTACTTATTTGATTTCAAAAAGCCACGCAAAAATTTGTAAGTTCTGTTTCATTCGTTAATATTTGTATTCTATAATTATAACCCATAAAGCTGATCACTACCAATAAAATATAAAAACTTATAATTAACAAAAAGTTCATAGAATTTAGTGCATAATGGTGTATAATATTAGTAGAGATTTTATTTCAGGAGGGATTATTTATGCAGCGTGTTGTCAAAGAACTTGCAAGTTGGGCAGCGTATATTGTTTCAGCCGTCTTAATCGGTTTAGCTATAAATACATTTGTTTTTCAGCCCACTCAAATCATCGGATGTTCTATGGAGTCTACATTTTATGAGAATGATAAAATTATGGTGAACAAACTTATACACACTTTTGGTTCTGTTCCGGAATATGGGGATGTTGTCATTATTGACAGCCGTGTTAATAGATCAAGAACACTTACAGATGACTTAACAGACAGTCTTAAATACAATGCAATTACAAGTATGATTACAAAAGAAAAACAAGATATTTTGTGGATTAAAAGAGTTATCGGCAAAGCTGGTGACACATTGGAATATATTGATGGCAAATTATATAGAAATGGAAAAGTCATTGAAGAACCATATATAAAAGAGCCAATGAACTATTTCGGTGACAAAAAGGTTGTCGTTCCTGAAGGAAATGTATTTGTTATGGGGGACAACAGAAATTCCAGCTGCGATAGCAGAATTATAGGCTGTGTTCCTCTTGATCACATTATAGGAAAGTATGCTTTTAAATTCTAAATTATTTTATTGTTATTATTCATAAATAAAGGACCATAAGCGCCAGACTACTGGACTCATGGTCCTTTTATTTTTATAACTATATTGTTCCTTCTCTAAACTTTGTAAATGACAAATTCACCAATGACTTATCCTGACTGTACTTCATCATGTTCATTGCTTCATCGATATTAACAAATACACTATCTTGATTGCCCTTTTCTTCAATAACTTTATCATTTTGGGATTTCATAATATACCAGGTAATTTTATTTAGGAATGGTGTTTGACGTGAAGTAGAAAAGCATTCATAACTTGTTTGACCTACTGTTGAAACTATTTCAGCTTGGACTCCGGACTCTCGGGTTATCTTTTCAAGGGCAACTTCATTTGGCAATTCTCCATTATGCAATACTTCTCGTGGAAGCACCCAGTCATCCCCGTTTTTGAGAAGGAGAACCTTATCTCCAGAGAACACAACGCCACCTGTAAAGCTCTTTACCAACATAGCAAAAACCCCTTTCATATTAAATTTACCTTCATTAGGAGAAATGATAAGGAATACATTAGTTCATATTCCCTATATAATATTATAATACTATACTGGTAAATTTTATTCAATTGTATTGGAAATATATTAAAAAATTATTTTTCAAACCTTGAATTTCTTTAAAGAATCCACCTTTGATTTCAACATTGAAACCTTTAAAAAGGTGCCTGATTCCTCATGACTCTGACTGATTATTTTTCCATTTTTATAAATATAAGATATTGCCCAACCTTCATGATACGGTATTAACAATTCAAGTTCCTCTTCATCCTGCCCAAGTACGTCGGTAATAGCCTTTAGCAAGTCCTCAAAGCCTTCTTTTGTAACTGCCGAAATTTCTATAACCTTACCCATAGGATTAAGTATCGGAGCTCTTTTTCTCTCCTCAAGCATGTCGACTTTGTTTAGAGCCATTACAATAGGTTTGCTTGAAGCGCCCAAAGCGTTCAAAATATTGTCTACCACCTCAATCTGCTCCTGAGCCTCATAACTCGTAACATCAACAACATGAATCAATACGTCTGCGTATACTGCCTCTTCCAATGTGGATTTAAAGGACTCTATCAGTTCATGCGGCAGTTTTCTTATAAATCCAACGGTATCAATAAGAAGGGCTTCTCTTCCGTTTGGAAGTTTAAGGTTTCTAGCTGTAGGGTCCAAAGTTGCAAAAAGCTTGTCCTCTGCAAGCACATCCGATTTGCAGAGAGTATTCATTAGAGTTGACTTGCCCGCATTTGTATAGCCAACTAAAGCCACAACCGGCAAAGAATCCCTATCTCTGCTTTTACGCATAAACCCTCTACGCTTTTCAACTTCAGAGAGTTCTGATTCAAGATAGCTTATCCTTCTCCTTATGTGCCGCCTGTCAACCTCCAGCTTCTTCTCTCCCGGTCCCCTTGTCCCAATACCTCCACCCAATCTCGATAGTTGATTTCCAAGACCTATAAGCCTCGATACCCTGTACTTTAACTGCGCAAGCTCTACCTGGAGCTTTCCCTCTTTTGACCTCGCCCGCTGGGCAAAAATATCTAAAATCAGCGTTGTTCTATCAATAACTTTTATTCCTACGAGCTCTTCAATATTCCTCAATTGAGCTCCTGAAAGCTCATCATCAAAAACAATCAGATCAATATCTAAAGCCTGCCTGATAAGACACAGCTCTTCCAATTTACCCCTGCCTATATAATAAGCAGAATCTATTCCCTGCCTTCTTTGAAGTATTTTCTTTACTACCTTTGCACCAGCTGTCCAAACAAGCTCTTCCAGTTCATCCAAGGATCTTTCGCCAATACTTTTGCCATTTACAATATTACCGGTTGAAGTCTCCAAAGCAACAAGAATAGCTCTTTCAGCATCTGCCTTATTAGCGTATAATGTATCACCAGCCGTTCTGTCAAGCTCTTCTATAAGATTCCAAAGCTCTACAAAACGATTATCATGCGCTTTAAAAGGACCATAGACCTGTGATTTGTTAAATTCGCCTCCATCAGATTTTTGGGGTATAGCGACAAAAATCTCTGTAATCTTTCCATCCATAACCCCAACTGCTACCATAGCATCAAGCCTCAATTTGAGCATGGAATTTATATCAACAAGTGAAACCATTCCGGCACCGTTTGGATGAGTATGGATGCATCTGACGCCCGAAAGCCTTGATTTATCCCTTCTGCCTTCTACTTCAGGAAGTGCTACAGTACTACTATCCCCAACGCTTAAATCTACTATATTGCCCTTCCTGTCAATAAATACAGAAATTTCACGGTTAATTCTGCCGCTAATGTCGGAGATGGCATCTGTCAATTCCGGGGGAACAAAATCATTTTTGTCTATCTGCATTTGGCAAACTGCTTCCAATTCTTCAATTACAGACTTTTTTAGAGAATCAAGATTTCCATTTACGCTAATTATTCTCACCTCTTGTATTCCAAGTATTGTATGTACATAATAAGTATTATCAAACATTTTCCGAAATTCTGCAATAACATTTTGAAAAAGGAAATTATTTTTAATTTAGAGGTGATAAAATGATTAATCAGAATAATGAAGGCTTTCTACCGGACATAATTTCAGACAATCTAAGTATACTTTTTGTAGGCTACAATCCTGGTACACTGTCAGCAGCAACAGGACATCACTATGCAAATAAGAGCAACCGTTTCTGGAAACTCCTCTATGAATCCGGGTTGACTCCATATAAACTTGACCCGGATGAGGATAGCAGGCTTTTAGAATTTGGCTACGGTTCTACCAATATTGTATCTAGAACCACTAAATCTGCAAAAGACATTACAACTACTGAATTCAAAGAAGGCTCCATAATTTTAAAAGAATTAATATATCGAATAAAACCTAAAATAGTATGTTTTGTTGGAATAGGCGTTTACAAGGCTTTTGCCTCATATATTATGAAAATTCCTGAAAGCACGCTCAAAGTGCAATCAGGAATTCAAGAAAAAAGTCTTATCGATGGAATTATAGATTTCGTATGTTCAAATCCCAGCGGGTTAAACACCATACCCTACAGTGAACAGCTGGAGTGTTTAAAAAAACTAAATCAGATCAAAAACGATATTATTAACCTTACTTAACCTGTCTTAACTCAATAACCTGCTTTAAGGAATTCCACATTTCATCGGATGCCAGCCCTATTGTCCACAGGGATATTCCTTTTAGTCCGTATCTTTTTGCTATTCCCACCTTGGATTTTATGCTCTCTTCATTTTCGCTTGCAGCTGAAATGGCAAGATAGAGCTTTTCTGCGGGGACTTCTTTTTTAGCTTCCTCTACCGCTTCTATTACAAGATTTATAGGCTCCGGCTTCACACCGTAATCATGTGCCATAATTATTATCTTGTCAGCCAGCTGACCCAATGTTTTATAGTCATAACCCTTATAAGAACTGTTTGGCGCATGCAATGTCAGGGTAAGACTCAAACCTTCTTTTTTAAGCCTCTCCGATAGGAGCTTTACAAGGTAATTGAAATTACTCTTTACCCTTTCCAGATCCTGCCCCGTCTGGCTTAGCCCCAGGCCTTCGAAATCAAGGTTTACTCCGTTATAACTGGATGCCTCAGCAGCAATATTATACACAGCATTTGAAACCGATTCGGTATTCTCTATCAACTTTGTAAGGGAATTATCACCATCCCCCATATAAATACACATTTCTGTCTTAAGATTATATGCTTTTGCAGCCTCCAGCGCCTTTTCCCATCCATCCGGCTTCTTCCATCCCATTTTATTGTCTTGAATAAGATTTCCTTTCTCGTCCATTCCATACCAGCCAACAGCCAGTTCACTTACAAGGTCCGTATTTCCAATACCTGTTTGAGGATAAGACTTTCCAAAAAGATTCGCCCAATTATTACTTAAAGCATAAAAACCAATGACCTCCATAGCTTTTTTCGGTGAAGTTATAAGCACACTACTTGTTTTTGCATCCCATAGAACTTCACATCCAAAAGCTTCACTAAAAAATCTTATAGGAATAAGCGTCCTTCCGTTTATTATCGTAGGTGGAACATCAAGGCTAATTGCTTCTTTATTTTTATAAGCTGTTTTGTTTCCAATTTGAAGGCTTATTGATGTATCGGCATCCGAAGCCTTTACCGTTTTAGTTAAACCATCCCAGCCTACTTCTACATTTAAGGCCTCTGCAATAGCACGAAAGGGAATCAAAACACGTCCGTTAAGATTTACAGGTAACACGTCAAATTCGACAGCCACCCCATCTATAAAGACACAAATTTCCTTTTGCGTATCCTTTGCAAATACAGGAACATTTAAAAATACTAGTGCAAAAATTATTGCCAGACTTAAACTTAATAATCTCTTCATCTCTCTCCCCCATTATTATAATTAATTTCAAACAGTCATTATGCTCATACTAAACCCATATAAGACTACTATTCGATTTCTTCAACATAACTTATTCGCTTTTTTCTCTGCTTATCCTCCTTTTGGAAGATTAAATTTGTGTTCTAATAATATCCAAAGTAAGCTTTATAAAATCATAAAAAAACACCCTCTCTTTACAGTATAGTAAAGTGAGCATGTTAGCTAAACTTGCATTATGTAATGTTAATGTGTATATTATTTTCGTCAAGATACTCATCTTTACCCTACGGGGAATTTGTTTATAGAGCCAAGCAAATACTTGCCCATATATCCAAAATCTATAGAATTTACGCTTCCGTCTCCATTTAAATCAGCAGCTTTTAAGCCGTTTTCAACAGGAAATTCCCTTATATAGCCCAACAGATACAATCTTAAGTAACCAAAGTCAATTGAGTTAAAACTTCCATCTCCGTTCAAGTCACCAACAAGTAGAAACGTTTGGGTAGACGTAGGTGTATTTATAAATGTGGAAGTTGGGGTTGGATTAGTAGTGTAAGGAGCACCGTCAAAATAATATTTAACATACTCATACTCAGCTGTCAACGGTGTTTTGCCATCAAAAGCTCCTAACCATCCATCTACTCCTATTCCCGGCCATAAATTCATCATAATTTTGCTTGCAGATTGAGGTATATTTCTTGTACCTGTATATACTTTTACACCGTCTACATAGTAGCTTATATAGGTTTGTCTCCACTCAAATCCATATGTATGAAAGGCTTGGGAAGCATCAAATCCAAGGTCGTAAAAGTACTCATTGTTACCTGTACCATTCTTAAACCAGTTGAACTGTACCTTTGTTGTATCTTTTCCAAGAAATTCTATATCAATTTCATCCCAGGGATTGCCATCTGATGGTCCGGTATAAGTAAAAAACGAAGAGACAACACCTATATTTTTTGTTGCTTTCATTTTTACTTCATAGTAACCAAAGCCGAAAAATGAGGTTGTACGATATTCACCACTTTTGTAAGTATATGAAGAGCCATTGTCCTTGTCAAGGTTAAGAACCACTTTGCCATTGGAGAATGTTACCTGGGTTGGATTCCATACACAATTGAATGGAGAACCATTTGACCAACTTGGTGATTCCCATAAACTAGAGTCATAATTTGAAAAGTTCGCTTCAAAGTCTGGAGTTACTAAATTAGCAGCCGATGCTTGAAAAAAAGCTAGCACAACCAAAAGTGTTGAAACAAGAAATGCTGAACACATTTTGGTCAAACATTTTTTTAACATTAATCTTTCCCCCTTTGAGGAATGTAATATAAGATTTATAGTTAAACTTTATCAATTGGCAAATGAAATGAGTCTTGAAAAATTAAAATTTTAATCAAAATAGTTTTTAATCCGACATATTCCATTCTTTGTCAAGAATATAGATTCATCAATTGCAATCTCCTTTTAAAACTTTATTGCAATTGCTCAGGTCAGATACAGGTCTTATATTAGGCATAATATCCATAATATATTATTCTTTATATATTTATTATACCACGAGTATCACTTTAAATAAAGAAACAATATCATAGCACATGCTCATACGCTAATAAAACTAAGCCTAGGTTGAAACAATTGTATCCAATTGGAGCTATGGATATTTATTTTTTATGTAATACTATATAAATAAATTGGCAAACTAAAAACATAAGAAGGCCAAATGTGGAACTTTAAATTGCAAAAAACATTCCACGTTAGTCAATCTTATGTTCGATATGCAAATATAATATTATGCTATTCTTACTTCGTTATTGAGTAGTTTCTACATACCATTTGTCATCTTCCGAATATAAATACATCTGTTTACCTTTAATCCTGCAAGTATACCTTACACCTTTGCTCCCTGCTTTTAACGAATCGTTTTTCCTTACATCAATAACTCTATCAATACTGGACATACGTCCATCATCCCACCTTATACCCAGAGGTACTTTCCCTCCTTCAGTAGTAAATTGTATAAGTACATCTACAAAAAGCTTACCCATAAAAGAAAACCTCCTATCTGAAATATGAAACCGAAATTTGTTCTCTTCTTCTGGATTTAAATCTAAATCTTTCATTTTAGCATTATCCCCTTTGAACCAAGTAGTGCCTAAATCTTTATCATATAATCCTAAACCCCTGCCTCTTATTCGCATCCCTAAATAATGGCAGCATGACGAGTAAAATCTGCGATCTTAACACTTAGAGACCCTAATCACTTTTATAATTACTCTATAAGCCTTATCGGCAAATTAAGAATATAAATAAGTATTATTTATTAAGTTGCCCTTAAAGATCGGAGTTAAAGTATAAAGGTTTAAGTTTGGGTTAAATTTTCATTCTACTAGTAAACTTGGTTAAATTTTCATTCTACTTATTTTAATTATTCAAAAGGCACCTTCGATATATCGAACATGTGTTCGATATATACATTATATGACAAACTAGTTCCATTGTAAAGTATCATTTTTTATTTCCTAATGATATTTACCGAATGTTCTCTGATGTAATAAAATTAATTATTAAAAGCAGTGAACTGTTAGAATTTCGGGCTTTTAGCCTCTATAAAGAGAATATGGATAAAAATGTGGATAGTAAAATGGGTTGACTAATAATAGGTGGCTACCGTTGAATAAGTCAGGGATAAATTCCACATAAAACCTATTTGTTCAAAATATCCAGGTGTAAAACGGCAATTAATATTTTATTCCTTAACTTTCACTTACCACGATAATTACGATATTTTTATAAATTTTCTCCTATGCCCTATAATTCCAAGGTCTCTTCCTACGTCCTCTAAAGAATTCAAAGTGCAATCGAGATGTTCTTTTGAAAGAGAAGACATCATGCTGATCCTAATCCTGGAAAGTTTTTTAGGAACCGCCGGATACAAGACAGGATTAACATAAATGTTCCTTTCGTGAAGCTTTCTGCACATTTCCCCCACCCTTAGCTCATCTCCGATTATTATCGGGAAAATTGCAGCTTCTGAATGACCAAGATAGAATTTCAGACTTTGAAGGCCTTTTCTGAAATATCTTATATTCTCCCAGAGTTTTTTCCTATGCTCAGGCTCATTTTCAACAACATCAATTGCTGCTATAGTAGATGCAGCAGCCTGTGGAGTAATAGCTGCCGAAAACATATAAGTCCTCGAATAGAAATTCAATAATTCAACTAGCTCTTTATTCGAAGCAATAAATCCGCCCTCTCCGCCTAAAGATTTTGAAAATGTTCCTGAAATTATATCTACTTTTCCTTCCATATTAAAGTGTTCCGGTGTGCCTCTGCCATTCTTTCCAATCACACCTGTTGCATGTGCCTCATCCAGCATAACATATGCACCATAGTACTTTGCAATTTCAATTATTTTATTCAAAGGAGCTATATCACCATCCATTGAATAAACTCCATCTACTACAATAAGTTTGGTCCTATATCTGCCTTTTACTCTTTTTAAGACATTTTCAAGGTATTTTACGTCATTATGCTTGAAGTACTTTATATTTGTATTTTTACACCCATCAATAACACTCGCATGAACCAACATATCAGTTATTACCACATCTTCTTCTTGCATCAGAGCCATCAACGCCCCTACATTTGAGGCAAACCCTGATGGGAAAATAATGGCATCCTCACAGCGTAAAAATCTCGCAACCCTTTTTTCAAGCTCAACATGAATATCCAAAGTTCCACCAAGAAGCGGAACACTCCCTGCACCGGTTCCATACTTCTGGAGGGCTTCCATTCCTGCCTTAACTACTTTCGGATGTCTTGTAAGATTCAGATAATCATTCGATGATAGATAAATCATTTCCCTGATTTCCCCTGTATAGCTGTCAACAACCTTTCTTACAGGTCCTGACCCCTCAAGGGCAACCCGTTTAAATTGCTTGGGTCCCACACTTTTTAAGTCTGTTGCAAATTGATAAAATTTTTGAGCTCTTCCCATAATATCAACACTTGGTATATTCAAAAAATCAGCCAGACTTACGTTTGAAGAATCCATTCGTTACCCTCCAAGGTGCTTCCAAAGCATATAAGAAAACACTCCTATATAAAATAGTACTATATTACCATAAAAATACCTTAAAAAAACTTAAATTCATTCCGAATAATTATAACGAGAAGAAAACTTAATAATTATATTAAATATATATAAGTTTTTTTCCGCTTTTATTACTTTACCAATATAATATTGAAGGAGGCTTTTTTAATGAAAAGGTTTTTGTGTTGTTGCATTTCAGTACTTTTGGTTGTTGTATCCAGTTCCTTTGCAGTTTTTGCTAAAGGTAATGAAATCGGCAAGGGTAGACCCGAGGGAAGACCTGACGTAAATGTTGAACAAGAAGCCGACGAATCAGCCGACACTAATGATGTTGTACAAACTACAGATGTCCAGGACGAAGATAAACAGGTTAAAGATCATAAAAAATTACATAAAAAAGGACCCGTTGTAAATGATGAAATGAAAAAGATTATAGCAGAAAAAAGGAAAAATAACGATCATTCAGTTCCAGTGTTTGTTAAAAACAAAGAAGTAAAATTTGATGTTCCTCCTGTAATCAAAGGCGGCAGAACACTTATCCCTGTCAGAGCTATTACCAATGCTCTTGGAGCAGATGTTGCATGGTATGCCGAAACTAAAACCGTTACAGTAACTAAAGCTGTTTATGATTCTGTTTACGGAGAGATTACTACTGTTATTACTATTAATCTGGATTGTGACATTGTATTGGTAAACGGTAAAGAAGTTAAAATTGATGTACCTGCTCAAATGGTAAGCAATAGGACTATGGTACCTTTAAGATTTATAGCAGAAACCTTTGACCAGAACATTGGATACGATTCTGAAACAGGTGCAGTAGTAATAGATGAAGAAAGTGACAATGATGAAGACGCTGATGCTGAAAATGCTGATGAGTCTGATACTGAAGATGCGAAAACTGCCGATACGGGTGATAAGGTCGTCGTAGGCGAAAATAACGAGTAGCAAAGCTTTTACCTTTACTGTCTTTATGATTTCATAAGACAGTGCAAAATAAATATATTCCCCAATGATAGAGAGTGTGTATCTGTTGATATACACTCTCTATCATTTCAGGAATTTGACGGGCAATGTCACAAAACCGAGCAGGACATAATGCCCTTCCAGATCTTTCATCAACACTTCCCATTAATAAAACCTTATCTTACTCCAGTGGAGCCAAAACCACCTCCACGGTTGGTACCGATACTTTTAACCGAATCTACCACTGTAAACCTCATTTTGGGTACAACCTGCAATACTATCTGAGCTATTCTGTCACCTTTTCTTATCCTGTATGTACCTTTGCTGTTCCCCTTCGAATCAATACCATATATATTGTCATTAAAAGCACTCTCTGAAGTATTTGTCATTATTATCCCAAGTTCATCCCTGTATCCGCTGTCAATGGTACCCGGAGAATTTGAAAGCCTCAGCGGAGTCTTATATGAAATCCCACTCCTTGGTCTAACCTGTACTTCATAACCATCAGGAATTGCCAATTTGAGCCCGGTTGGTATAATTACTGTTTCCCCTGGCGCTATAGAAACCTCTTCTGCTGCACACACATCCATACCTGCATCACCTTCTCTAGCATATGCCGGTATAACAGCACCTTCTCTGCACACTTCCAAAAAAACCTCAACATTTTCTGCCATCAAGACACCTCCAAAATGTAAACCAAGGAATGCTGAAAATATAACTTCGGCTATTCCCAAGCTATTTTTCATTTTATTAAAATTTTATACTCCTCTAAAATAATGGCCTTTGGTAAACCCATGTTTCTTTATTCTCTCAACTAATCCTCTATAGGGGTTTAACGCTTCATTTCCCAAGTCTGCCAAAGCTCTGTGCATATTAACAATCTCGGTCATCTCATCAGAAGTTTCATCAGTGAAATTAAGCCGGATCATATCCACGCCTGCTTTCTTTATTTTATCAATACCTTCTTCCAAAAGTAAAACATTGGTATTAAAAATTGTGCTTCTGCAATCAATCCTATCACACACGACCGGAAATTGTGCACCCATTCTATCTTTCAAATAATACTCACTCTTCTGGCATGCACCACTACACTTTGTCTTTGAGTCAAATCCACCGGCTATACTGCCTACAGGGCAATACTCACTTGTCATTAGAGGTATTCTTCCGTAAACTACTACCTCTTTTGCAATTTCAGGAATATCGGCAAGATTCTTTATCTGGCTCAGTGTCAATTCCAGAGACAAGGTAATGCCATTTAAGCCTAATTCAGCTAATTGCTTTATGGAAGAACTATTAAAACAGTTTAAAGAGTAATCTCCTACAATATTAAATTGGGACATATATTTTTCCTGCCCCAGGAGCCCCATATTTCCCACCAGTAAACCATCTATTCCTGCATCCAGCATTTCATCCAGCTCTGATTTGATCAGATTATCATAATTTCCCCTTGTTATTGAAGGTATGTAAATGTAAACTTCCATGCCCTTACCTTTTAAATTCGGAACTATTTCTCTCCCTTTTTGAGTTAACAGTGCTCCAAAAGGCAAGTAAATTCTATCAACCCCAAGGTTCCAATAATTTATTTTATCATTGAATTTATATATGCATGCCGAAATTGACAATTTCCTATCTTTATTTCGACTATTTCCCGGGAAATACATCAGACTTTTTTGTTTTTCATCAAAATCATCCGACAATTTTCTGGAGTATGGTGTAATCCTTTTTGTCTCAAGCTGTTCTAAAGCACTTCGCCTGATATTATTAATCTCACTTATGGGCATGGACAGGTTTTCGTCCAGCACAATCTCCACATCTGTAAATTCAAAGGGCGTCTGTCCGGTCTTATTGAGCTGTTCCAATATTCTTTCTTTTGTAAGCGGCCTATTTACAGCTTCTTCAGGTATAACCGTGCCATTTACGGTAATATAATTTCCCATCATATCTTTGACTGTTAAAACTGCAAGTTCATTTTTCTTAACATAAAGAGTTCCATTTATAGGAACCTTTCTGTAAAACTTTCCGGAAATAGTCTCAAGTGCATCACTATTAAGCCTTTTGTCCGAGGTCTTGTATACCTTGTTATCCTTTGATATATTTCCCTTAACGCTTCTTATTGATACCATTTCTCCGGCTTTTGCATTCTCAACCCTTCTGCCATTTACCTCAAGCCCGGTTACTACAGTGCCAGGGCTTTGCTCCTCTCCATTCCAGACTTCTATTCCATCGCCCATTGATATATCAGTTTTAAGCACCAACTTCAAAGCCATTGAAGCCCTGTCATAAGAAATAATATTTCCCAAATATATACCCCAGTTTTTTGGCTTTTCATAGCTCATCATGCTGCTGCCGGTTTTACCCTCAAGATATCCTTTTGAAAAACCTCCCCGATTGAACACCTGGGTCAGTTCCTTTATATCCTTATCTTCCACGGAATATTGCCTGCCTGACTTTTTATGCTCTGAAATAAGCCTGTCCAGATATTTTCTATATGTCCTTGAAACAATCCCAACATACTCCGGGCCTTTCATTCTTCCTTCAATCTTTAACGATTTAACTCCGGCTTCAACAAGTCTGTCTAGTATTTGAATACTGCACAAATCCTTAGGGCTCATAATATATGAGCCTTTATATCCAATATTTTTAACCTTACCTGATTCTTTTTCCACAAGTTCAAAAGGCAGTCTGCAAGGTTGTGCACACTTTCCCCTGTTGCCGCTCCTTCCGCCAATTATGCTGCTCATAAGGCACTGGCCTGAATACGATATACACAAAGCTCCATGTACAAAAACCTCTATTTCAGCCGAGGTATTTTGGGTAATATCCCTTATTTCTTCCAAAGAAAGTTCCCTTGCCAGTACAACACGTTCAAAGCCAATTCGTTCAAGTATTTTAACTCCATCTATGTTGTAAATTGTCATTTGAGTGCTGGCATGCAACGGAAGGTCTGGAAAAAGACTTCTAACAAGCCTTACAAAGCCTAAATCCTGCACAATTAATCCATCAACACCTGCAAGGTATGCTTCCTTCAAAAACAGCACACCTTCTGATAGTTCCTCATCAGACATAAGCGTATTCATGGTAAGGTATACACTTACGCCCCTGACATGAGCGTATCTTATCGCTTCTCTCAGCCTCTCACCATCAAAGTTTGAAGCAAATTGCCTTGCATTAAATAACTTCCCTCCAAGGTAAACTGCATCAGCTCCATTTTCTACCGCTGCTAAAAATGCCTCCCAATCTCCCGAAGGCGCTAAAAGCTCTACTCTATCTAAACTCATATTTTATCTCCTATATTGACGTTTCAAAAATCTTTAATACTGCCGGCATCACATCTACCAACGTTTCAACTTTTACTGAAGCAATTCTATCTGCTCTACCTAGTATCACCGTTGGAACCTTATTAAATGTATGCGTTTTTACTGTAATATCCTCAATATTACCATGATCACTGGTAATAAAAATAACATCTTCATCCAGATTGACAAATCTTATTAAAGCCCCCAAAAAGGTGTCAAGAAGCTCAATCTCCAAAACCGCCTCTTCCATATCCATTTTATGCCCTATGATATCTGTCATGAAATGTTCAAACATGGTAAAATCATATTCCCTGCTTATATTAAAAAGTCTTTGAGCTGCTTTCTCAGGTGAAATGGTGTTTTCAACATAGCCCCCTTCCACCAGAATTTTACTGGTTATGTCATGGTACACGCCTTTCCCCAATTTATATTCTTCCACCGTTCTACAGTTTAAACCACTGGCAAGTGTCATAACTGTAGTTACTGATGGCCTGAATTTCCTTTCTTTAGGATCAAGCATCTTATTAAGGTATTCAGCTCTATATGCATTGGCATTTGTGACCTTTAAGCCCCTTCTTAGAAGCTCCATAAATAAATTATTTTTATTTATAAGCCTCTTCAAGGAAACTGTAGGCTGTCCATGCAGATGCCTTCCTAAAATCTCAGGCGCATTAATCCCTGTAAAAATGCTAGTCTGCCCTGTTGCACTCTGGGGAAGCCCCGGTATGCCTAGGCATGCATCAGTAGCCATCACCTTTCCGACTTTTAAAATATAATCCAGTGCAGGTGTATTTGCTCTGTAAATCGGATTTTTATCGCTATCTGCCTCTCCCATGCCGAATCCATCTATAAATATAAATATCATCTTCAACCTTATCACCCTCAACATTTATTTTTCTCAGGTAACATCATTCACTTTTCACTTGACCTTTAAAAAGGTTGGTTTGACAATCTTTATCTTAATATACACTGAGCAGCCTTTCTATATCTTGCATAATAATATATTAACATAAAAAAAGCGCATAAGGCGCTTATTAATAATTTACAACTATTAGCTTATTAAAGCCGGGCATTTGTAATCTTATCCAACGAATTCCTTACCTCACTCAGCTCTGCTTCTCTTTTAGCAAGCTCTAACTGAAAGTTTGTGTTTTTATTGCTAACAATTGCATTTTCATTGGTCAACCTTCGGTTTTCTTCCTTTAATCTTTCAATCTCCTCATTTGCAGCTTTGAGATCCTTGTTCAAGTTAATTACATTCTCATAAGCCTTGAAGTAATCATCTGCAACATTAATTGCAGAAAGAACAGAAGCCATAGAAGTGCTGAGCTTGTTGTTAATCCGCATTATCTCATTCATTTTTTTGTCAATATACAGAGCAACCTTCTGCATATATTCCTCAGACTCGACACCCACCAAAGTGTAGTCTTTTCCGCCAATTCTGACCTCCACCTTGTTTCTCTCCGCCACAAGTATCAGCTCCTTCAAAATTCACTCCTATTTTATAGGCACAGACACATTTTTTTATATTATACTATATTTCGTCATAAAATCATATAATTTTATCATAATACTAATACTTTTATACAAAATTTTTTCAATAATTTCTCTTTTATTATTAGTATGCCCAGATTTATTATTTCAGACAATATTTATAAGTATTTATTTATGATACTTTCCAATTAAAAATAATATTATTCTATAAATTTTTGAGTGTTTTGCTATATTTATATAAAAAGCAGGAGTTCAAGTTAAATACTTAAACTCCTGCCGTAATTACAAATAACTTAATTTTATTATTATAAAGTTTAATTTTGTGAGAGTAATTTCTTTCTCATATAACCAAAGTCGATTGAGTTGAAAGCACCATCATCATTAAGATCAGCATTATCTAAAGCTTGACCTGTGAAAGCTGGTGACTTTCCAAGTAAACACAATCTCATTTTACCAAAGTCGATTGAATTAGCAGCTCCGTCAAGATCTACGTCACCCTTCAATCCAGTAGGGGTAGGACTGTCGTAACCAAACATTGCAGCTACACCTAAAGCGACTGAGTAGTCAACTTCATGCCAGAATCTGTGGAGAGTAAATTTATAGAAAGTGCTCTCATCATTAGGATCCTGAGCCTTAATTCCTTCATACCATGGATCCTGTTTGTATTTTGAACGAATGTCTATGAACTTAATGCCTGACTTAATTACATCACCATTAGGCATCTTTCCAGTCCAACCTGATGGAATGTATACTGTCTGTGTAAATATACGGCTGAGTGAACCATTTGTTTCTTCATGGCCAACACCTTTATCATCACGGCAAGTATCCCAAACCACATTCAACATTGAAAGCGCCTTATCTGCTGCTTTCTTACCTAATGCAGTATCACCGTTCCACTTCTGAGTAGCTTGATCATAGAACAAGAATGCATTTGCAGTTGAACCTGTAACACCTATATCATTACCATAATTCAATATCTCAACATTGAGGTTTGTGTTATTTGATCTTGTTCCTGTCCATTTATCAGGTTGACCTGACCATTTCAATGTTGAAGGTACTTGCCATGTATCTCCTGATACTTTACATTCAGGCTCAGCCCATGCTATCCACTTGTCACAAAGTGCTTTAGCCATTTCATTTCCTGTTTCGTAATAAACTTCACACATACGTTGCATTGACCAAGCTTGCATACCGAACCATTGATTACTTGGTGGATCCTCATAAACAGGAGCTTCAGTATAAATCATATCGTAGAATGTTGACGATCCAGCTGGATAAGTCTTATATTGTCCACGTAATGAATTTGTAACACCACCTGCTATAGCACCTTGATTTGATTGTAGGTATGTATAAAGTTCCAACTGTCTCTGATAACTTGATGCCCAGTCTTTAGCACCATTTGTTGATTTTGGTTTGAAATCTGATACATTAGCCAAAGCGTATGCTGCCAAAGGAGCTTGATAACCCCAGTGAGAATGGCTACATCCTATCTTCCATGACCAGTCACCCTTTGCACCGCCACCCCAAGCATAGTACCAAGCCATGAGGTAGTGACATGAACTATATCCTGATCCAGGAGTCTTGCCTTGTGCTCCGATTTTCATGAAGTATTTGTCAAACATTGAATATCTTAAGTAGTCACCCAATTTAGCAGCTTTTGCATTAAGAGTGCTTAAGCTAGTACCTTGTTTATCTGCCCATTTATCTGCCCAGTACTGTACCTGTATTAAACGTCCGTCAGCATCAGATGCGATAGTGAACGCCCACTTTGGAACTGTACTTCCTCCAATAAAGAGGTCTGCATATCCCTGTGTTCCACCATATGTAAAGTTCTCAATTGATGGATGAGGCACTGTTTCGAAACATGATTCTTGTGGTCCTCTTTGATAAGTGTTTATAAATGTACAATTTTGACCAGTTCCGCCGTAACCATACCAGTTATCAGCGTCTACCAACCAGTGCATACCATACATTGCATAAGTATTATACGCTGAAACAAGTTCCTGATGTATAGGGTCTGATCCAACAGCTGTGTTATCTGTCATAGCTGGATAGTTGTCTGGAAGATCATACTCATTAGCAAAACCTCCAGGTGCTGATGGTTTATATTTATCCATACCTGTCTGAGTTGTTTCTGATGGAATAAAGTATTTATCTACTACTCTCCATGCTTCAGTCAATCCATCCCATTTACCATTGAGGTTACCGTTCATAGCTTCAAGCCAAGCATAGTAACTTGCAGCTTCAGATGTTGATTCATGACCGTAGTCAGGAGCTTCAACACACATTGTTTCAACAGAGTGGTAAGGTATACCCTCTGAATCAAAGTATCCATTTGATGAATCATGTATGTCCTCATACATCGCATTAAATCTGTCTTTGTAACTTTCAGTAGCTGCACTAACTGAAGCAGCTGGCATAGATGCCGTTAATAATGAAAAAACCAATAAAAATATAGCCGTTTTTTTCATGTTATAAATATCCTCCCTTCAGAAATTGAACACTAATTAATAAACCCGGATAAAGCCTTGTAACCTTAACAGTCTTAAAGGCGCACGGTGCACCGGTTAATAGCCGGTTTCTTACATTCTGCCATCTCCATTAAGCGAATTGAAGTGTAAACTATTGCTAGTTTATAAAACTATCTTCACCTCCTAGGATAAAATAACTTGCTAAAAAACTTTAAATCTATAGAGCTAAGCTAACGGGTTAACTTAACCAAAACACAACTTAATTGTGTTTGTATCACAATGGGTAATAGTAGGAAGTTACATCAGATACAGCAAAGAATGGGTAAGATGTTTGTGAAATGAATTTCTAAAGATATACTATAAGCAACATATAAAACAAAATGCTTTAAATTAAATCCTCATAACCCCATAATCAAATACAACAACTATTACAAACAAAATCAATTTTTTTTATTTTACTATAGCACCTCCAAAAGAAAATTTTATCATAAAAATTATATTCAAGTCCAGACTAAGTAAAGCCTGTATACGCTAACAATATTAGTAATAAATATGTATAGTTTTCTTACTATATAAAATTAATTCGTAAGTATTATTAACTTTTGGGGGGCTAAAAAGCTAAAAAACGAAAAAATTTTCAAGCTTTTATCCAATATGCAACAAATATATGTGTTAATATAGTCTATAAGCACGAGAAATAAATACCATTGTCTATTTATATTACTATAATAGCACTTACTTTTCAATTTTTCAAGATAATATTTTAAAGACTTGTTCCAATATTTTTTCTCTTACCAAATAAGTACATTATCTTAATAAATTTATCACCTTATATCACGGCAGAAATTCCGCCGCGATATAAGTATTAATGATTCAATCTCCAATACGTTTTAAATAACAGTGAACATATCATTTAGGCTCAATTCCCCATACAAGCTTATCGGAAATAAACGCAGTCATCTTATTCCAATCACAAAATGTCTTGGCTTCGGGGTTAAACGAATAATCATCATTCTGGCTAAATTTGCTCCAATCTTCTCGTGTTATCACCCCAAAAACCCATGCTGTTTCGCCTGATAAAATACTTCCTTTATCAAATGTTACTTCAAGGTATCTATTTGCATTATCCATTCCTGCAAGCTTATAAACATTGCCATGGACATCAGACTTTTCATCCCCCAAGCTATAGAAGTAAGCTCCAAAGTTTATAGTTTTATCGGTTTCTTCTTTAAAATAGTATCTTACTTTAACATCTCTCAGATCAATTGTCTCATGACCTGTATTCTCAATTACAAAATCCCAACGAATCCCTTGGGTAGAAGCATTGTGATCATCACTGTAATGTTTGATTTTTAGACTTTTTGTGTTGCCACCCTTTATGCTTTGAACGGGCACAGTGTTTGAAGGTGTTGAGGTCGGCAATGCTTGAGGTATAAATGTCTTTTCCACGCCAGATTTAGCTGTCTTTCCCGGTAACGCAGGTTTGGTTGATAACAGTGCTGCTGGCGTAACCCCAGACTTTGGTGTCGCTGCTGGTAAGAATGTTTGTTTATTGATCAAAGTCGATCGTGTATCCTCAGGCAGCATTGTATTTCGCGGTTCTGCCGTAATAATTGGAGTTTTTGACTCTTCACTTTCCATATCAATTTCTTTAATTAAATCTGAAACTTTCATAGCGTTTAATTCATCTATCGATATATCTATTCCCTGTTCCCTGGCTTTAAGAAGCAGGCAGTATTTTCCCATTGAGACATCATACTTTTGAGCCGTCTTTCTTTCAAAAGAGGTCCCTCGAAGCATTATGCCGGTAATATTACTATCATACCCGTATATCTCTTTCCCGATTTCATCCAATAATCTATCCAGTTTTGACTTATTAGTATCCGAATCAGTATTATCCCTCTTTGCATTATTTAACGCAGCAGAGATCAGCACGTCAGTTTTTTCACCTGTCTTGATATAGCCATAATTCTTTGACTGTTTAATAATTTCTATTAAAGCGCTGTCGATTGTCTTGTTCTTAACTTCAAGACCTTCAATCAGCTTTGCTGCATCATCATTAAGAGCAATTGCCTTCAACACTACATAATTCTTATCAATGCAAAACTCCAAACTTGGATTAATGTCAACAGTCACATACCCAAATACAGCAGTGCTCACAGGCGCAAAGCGGAAGAACGTAAAAAGCAAAACAAATACAGCAGCTATGCTTGCAGCAATGGAAACATATTTATAAATGTTCTTTACTGGCCTGTAAATATCTTTTTCGTCAAATGCTATCTGCTGGCCTAAAAACATATCTTCGCGTCTGTTTAGCATTATAAAATTGCTATTGCGGGTTAAAATAATTGCCTTATCATTCTTTATTTCATATATAACTCCAAGATTATTCATAATCAGCTTCCTCCTTTCTCTGTAAGACTTAAGTAACTCTTGGAAAGTTCAAGATTACTTCTTAAAATCAAGCACAGAGCAATAATATACTTTCTATGATTTCCTATTGTTCTGCTGTGCACCTTGGCCTTCTTCTTCAGCTCAGATCTCGGAATATTCTTGTACTTTTGCAATAACCGAAATAACTCTTCGTCATCTGCAAGAACTTTTGCAATTCTTATACACAGTTTTCTTGAATCTTCATGCTTTGGCGCATTAGCTATCAAGTCCATAAAAGTTATATCAAAATCTGCCAAAGCTTCCTTATACTCAATAATATCTTCTCTTACCTCAACATCTTCAAAACCGATATTCGAACCAAAGATTGTATAATTTTCAAGTATCTCATCGTCGTTCTCAAAGTATGAAAACGGAAGTTCCTTGTTTCTCTTATTCTTTCTCATATGGTCAATAAGCCGTTTTCTTATAACATGTTCACTAAACAAAAGGAAGTTATAGTTTTTTGTCATGTCATAGCAATCTATTGCTTCATTAAATGCCGATAGTGCAATACTGTACTCATCACTATTTTTTATATCTACATATCTACCTGCAACTTTTGATGCAGCTTTCAACATGAAAGGAGTGTATCTGGATAAAAAGTCTTCTCTTAATAGTCTGTCGCCTTCCTTGATCTGTTTTAATGTGGAAATGAACTCGTCGTTAGAAGTTTTATCCATAACTTTATTTTTGTTAAAGTTTAAAAGATTTCGGACATCCAACTACATCATTCTCCCTTCACAATATAAAATTCGAAAAAATAATTAATTTAGTGTGCATTGAGATATCACAATAAAATAAATTTACATAAGCAATATTTTCAACACTTATAAATATATATCGTCTACTTCAATATTACACAAAACCCCTGAATAATTCTATGGTAATCAGACTGCAAAAGCAATCCCTATAATACTTATCCTCTACATAAGAAAATTGCCCTGCAAGCATCATCCTTACAGGGCGGAGTCACATAAATGTATGATATTAAATTAGGTTAAACCTAATCAAAGTATCCATTATTTTGGAAACACAGTTATAAACCCAAGTAATTTCTGCTTCATATATCCAAAGTCTATTGAATTTATAGAACCATCGCCGTTAACATCACCAGTTGCAGGTATATTTTTTACACTTCCAAGTAAATATTGTCTCATAATACCAAAATCAAGTGAATTAAACGCTCCGTCGCCGTTGACATCACCAACAATATAATTTGATGTAGTTGTAGGTGTTGGTGTAACAACAGAAGTTCTAGTTGGCGTTGGTGTTTGTATTATAGAGCCTGATGTTGGTTCTCCATATACAATACCTCTCCCGTTTGTTGCAACAAAAACACGCCCATAAACTCTTAGATCTCCTGTAATTGAGTAGTTTATAGAACCATATTGGTGCTGGTCGTCATTTACTCTCACCCAACTTTTTGCCATATCGTCAGAACGGTAGACAGCATATAGACCATCTGTTTCACCGCAGATATAAATAGCAAGATAATCTTCTCCAGCTTTGGCTTTACCAAATCCAACTACGTCAGATCTTGTGATGCCATCAACCTTCTCTATCGTTTTACCGCCGTCAGTTGTGCAAAAAAGACCTTCCGAAGGACCTGGAATCCAAACATGACCTTCCTTACCAGGAACAGCTTTGATTTTAGCAGAATATGGCTTTAGGTCCGTCTTTACAGCTTCAAATGTTTGACCACCATCATTACTTACATAGAAAGTATTTTTTGCATATGCATAGAATACTTTGGGATTAACTCTGTCTGAACAAATATTTGCACCTGCCGGAAGTGTACTGACAGCTTTCCATCCACCATTTACATAACAAACAACTCCCTGGCTTGTGCTCGGTGACCAGACAAATGTAGAACCATCAGCAGACACTGCTACAGTCCCCCCCTGTACAATGTCATCAGCATTAGTTGCAGGGAATGTATAGCTAATATTGGGCTGAGCTTCCGACCATGTTGCACCACCATCTTCTGAAACAGCAACACTCTTTTTGACCATTTCGTATTGTTCTTTATCGGTATTACCAACCCTTACCATGATTTTAGGATTTAGCTCTGCGTAATCCAGACCTGTAGTGCTTGTAAATCTAGGAGTTGTCATCATCATCTCCGGACCTGCTTTTAAATCTTTATGTACGAATCCACAGATATCACCAACGCCACTTATTAGCTCTACACCTTCAATTGGTGGACATATTAGACTTAAGACTGCAGTTTCTTCAATTCCTGTTGCCATAACTTCAATATTTACAAATTTACCATTATCCCAATCTGTCAAATTTTTTGTACCGTAAATAGTAGCACCTGTACCATACATCATTTCATTGGAATTAAATGGATCAATCGCAATAGCATTCATCATCCAACCAAGTTTTGGTGCGGGATTATCAACTATATCGCTGCCTGTTACCATGCCGCCGCTTGCAGCATTTATCTTTTTCCCAAATGTAAGCCAGGGTGCTTTTGAAATATCCATAGTATATTTCATATTTCTTGATGGATACGAATCGCCCCATTTCCATATTGGATCCCATGTTGCGCCTGCATCAGTTGAACGGAAAATATAGTTATCCGGCCACCATGACTGAAGTGATGTAACTAAAAGTGTGTCAGGATTTTGTGCATCAATACTTAATCCGGAATATCCGTACCAGTTTTCATGTTTTGGTGAACCATCCCAGTTATAGTCTGAAGGAGGCGTTATATCTGTCCATACACCTGTATTTGTATCATATTTATAGACTGCACCGTCATCAGACTGATAAGGACCACCTCTGTCACAATATGTGACGTATAAAATTCCTTTACTGCTTATAACCCCATGGTGAGGTATACCAATCTTCAAGGCTTTACTATTGTGCTGTGTAAAAGTACTTTCTGTAGGCTGTCCATCAACCGGCTTCCACGTTGCACCTGCATCATGGCTGACATACAGAGGATTCTTTTTATCAGCAACACCTACATAAATGTCCTTTGTTGGTATACCTTTAGTACCCTTTGCTGAATCAAAAGTTACAAAACACAATCCCAAATTATCAGATGAATATTCATAATTCGGATCTTCAACATAATTTCCGACATTTGTGAAGCTGCTAACCTGCGCCCATGTTTTACCATAATCGGTACTTTTCCACAAGCCTTTACCGCTTCTTGCTGCAAAATACAGTATGTTATTACTGTTAGGATCAACCATCAAACGTTCACCAACCGAACGTCCCGGCATATTTCCACCCATTTTGAAAGGTAATTCTGTTCTCTCCCATGTTTTTCCGTAATCGCTGGAGCGTAGAATATAGCCATTCATTGATGTCCAGCTATTTGTATATGTACCTGCTGCAATATAAACTCTTTTTGTATCGACTGGATCAGTAGCTATACTTTCACATCCGAGCAGATTCCATTCATCCGGCGATACCCAGTCAGTAATAGGCTCCCACTCTAATGTTTGCTTATTTCTTATATATGCCCCGCCCATGTCGGTACGGGCATAAACAAGACCCTTCTCACCAGGGTTATAAACAATTCCGCAAACATATCCGCCACCGCCGCTAATTTTAACATTACCCCATTCATATGGCACACTTTGTGGTTCCGCAGAAACTGTACCCAATACCGTTGTGCTTATAATAAGTACCGCACAAGTTGCAAGCTTAAGCAAACTCCATACTTTTCCTTTCATTTACTCACCCTCCATAATAAAACTTTTTTCTGTAAAAATACGCAAGCCAATCCTCAGGCCAATAATGCATGCCCTCCTCCCTATAAATTTTGTATGTAAACTTTATTACAAGCAAAAATAACATAACTTCAATTTTCTCATCTAGATATTCGAGGCTAATTATTGTTTTTATGTACATGCAAAAAATTTTTCTAATTAATTTTTAGTTAGCCCTCTCAATTTTAATCAGACAATACTACAATCAATGACGTATATATTAATAAATAAAATAAATTAAGAGGTGTTTTAACAATGGCGAAAAAATTATATCTTTCTGATACAGATAAAAAAATAGCAGGTGTATGTGGTGGAATGGGCGAATATTTTGGTCTTGATTCAACTCTTGTAAGGCTTATAACTGTACTTCTTGCATTTTTAACATCAGGAGCTGGAGTAATTGCATACATTATTTGCTGCTTTGTAATACCCAAAAAGCCCTATTCCAAAGACTGGTAATCACTGAATTCTCCAACCTCCCTTTACACTTTAATTATGGCACTAATTGTGCCATTAAGAAAATACTGGGCAGATTTTAAAATCTGCTCTGAAATTATAAAAAAGTCCCCGATTTATAGCTAGGGTATTTCTCTTCAGCAAACAGCCTTTCGGTGGACTTTTTTGATGCCAGAAAGAAATACACTTTCTTAGGCATTAAAAAGGAAGCTGATACACTTATGCTGGTATCAGCTTCTTCTTTTTAAGGAATTTACTATGCAAATGTCCTACATCGATCGGTGTTACATCCGCTGATTCTTTTTATTGTATCCTTTTAATCATTGACTGAATAGCTTCAATTACTTTTACATCAGGAGCTGGTACAGCTGTCGAAATATCCTTCTTAAATCCATATTTTCCATACTCATTTTCGAGTGCAGATATATCTGACACTTCCATATTGGCAGGTCTGAAACCTTCCAACATAGCTTTCTCCTGAACTTCCTTACTCAACAAATATTCCTTGAATTTTTACATGCACTAATCTTTTCATCAGTTGCATTTTTGCCTTTCAAGACTATAAATGGTCTGTTACTCCATATCGTAGGTTGTGGGTATACAATTTTGAGGTTTCCCCATCGCCCTTGCGCATTTTTAATATTGGCAAGCGCATAGTATTCATAAATTGCACCCATATCATACCTGCTTGGTCCGTAGGTAACAAGAGATTGCATAAATTTACCCGAACCATCTTCCTGCTTCTCGGTATTCTTTTCAAATACCTTCATATATTGTTTAAGGCTTTCATTTGCTACATCTTCAACAGCTAAATTTTTCTTTGTCCCACCATTTCTGCTATAATAATCATGAATCAGCAGTGTAACAAACTGTGCACCAGAGTTAGATTCAATGGGATCTGTATGGGAAAATTTCACAAACCCCCAATCCGGTTTTCCTCCAACTGCTTCCCACGTCTTACCCTGTGAAACAATATCATATAGGGAAGATATAGATACATTCCCCAGTTTATTCATTCTTTCCTCCCACCCAACAATAACAAGAGGTGATGCAACAATAGGAGTAGATTCCAACACTATGTCTTCTCCGTTATGTTCATTGGAGTAATTGTATTTAAGCATTTCAGTACCCGTTTCATCGGCACTTATCCATGCATCAACATCATTTTTTCCTTCAACAACATAATCAACAGCTTCAAAAGTTCCGAGCCCGATATAATTAATCTCTATATTCGGGTTCTTTGCAATGAACTCATCCCGGGCATTATTTAAAAATTCAGTTCCGGTTCCCGTCATACCTATAATATTTAAAGTAATTTTCTTGTCACTGACTACATCTATTCCAGCCTTTCCGCCTCCCGAGAAGAGGATAAACGCTGCTACAGCAATAGAAACAATCGCAATAGCAAAGAATATAATTTTATTTTTCAATTCAGCTCACCCCCAAATTTTATCCTCACAACTCCATTAATTTTGATATATCTTTTATGCTTTCGGAAAATGCTTCTACATTCTGATTGAGGTCTTGAGTATCTTCTTCACTCATTTTCTCTTTCAATTCCGACGACTCAATAATAGTCTCTATTCTCTGCAGTGCGCTTAAGATAAAATGAAGCTTGGATTCACATTCATCCAAATTGCCTTTAATGCCCATCATTTCGTCTAAAGTCTGCTGCTTCTCATCAAGGGCTTTTTGGTACATAGCTTTTGCGTTATCTCCTGTAGCATTCCTCAATTTATCCTGAAGAGTCCTTATTTCTGAGTTTATTCTGCCATCTCTGCCATGTAGAAACTCCGCACCCTTTCTATAGCTCTTTACAATTTCAGGTATTATCTCTTCGAAGTTCACAATCTCTTCCATAAACCTTGATATAATCACAAATTTAACATTATCCTGTGATTTTTTCTTCAGGCTTGTTAATACCTGAACAATATTTCTAATAACCGGTGTCAAATTATCCCTAACCTTACTAAGTTCCTTCAGATCCATGCTGTTTTCATCAAAATCTGAGCTACTTTTAAAAATAAGGCTATATAAAACTGAAAAAAACAGTAAAATCACACCCATTACTATAACTGGAATAGCTAATCTCCCCGCTTTAGAGAAAATAGCCGATAATATAACTGTAGCGCCAATAATTACCGCGTTAGGAGTGCTGAATATTGCCCTTGAAAATCGGTTTATATTTCTTTTATCCATCGTTTCATACCTCTACAATTATTTTTATTACGCCCTGAAGCTTTTATTAGAAAAATGTCTTTATTTCTTCAAAAACCTTTTTAATAGTATCTGGGTTGCCTTCGTAATACTTTCCTCCGGTTTTATCGGATATCGACTCTAAAACATCTTTATCAACATTCCCATAGCCAATTGTAATTATTACCGGAAGATTTCCTTCTTTTTGTTTAAGCATACTCTCCAGCTGACTAAACTGAATTTGACTGTTGGTATCTGCGCCATCTGACAACACTACTATTATATCAATTTTCTTTTCACTCTCCGACTGTTTAAGTGCCTGATGCTCGGTAATCGCCTTATCAACTGCATCGTACAGGTGAGTATTCCCACTTGCAGAAAGGCTGTCGATAACTACGCTCATTTCACTTATATCCTTACCTTTAACTGTATAGACATCACTTACATCGGTATTAAAAGTCATCAAGCTTATAGTATCCTCATCATCAATACTTGTATAATTCTTTTCCTGTGCTTCCTTGTTGAAAAGGTTCTGGATTGCCGATCTGGCATTATCAATAGGCTCGCCGGACATACTTCCTGAGGTATCTATTACAAAAAGCACATTTGCTCTCTTCTTCATATTTGTCTGCCAGTCATTGAGTATTCCGTTTATTACATCAATACCCGGTAACTCAAGCGTAGTCTGAGGCTCACTCGGATTAACCCCATTTTGCACAGATATGGCGTTTGAGAGCGGAATGCTAGAATCTGCAGGTCTGAAGAAGTACTCATTCATTCCTTTTGTCTGCAGATCTTTAGAAAGAAGTATCTTTTTCACTTCATCAAGCGCTTTGCTCTGATCTTCTGTAATATTATCAGATAAAACTTTTGTAAAGCAAACATCTCCCCATATTGTACCTTCACTTGGGTAAATGGCAACGAGTTTATCCTTCCCTGGAGAATTAACGTTCATACTTGCCACCATATACTCGTACAAAACTGCATACTGGATAAATGACGGACCCTTTTCCACAATCTTTTTCTGCAAAAGGGATGTACTTTCACCATAATGAACAATTGTCTGCTCCAATTGCTTGAGTTTGCTGCTGTTAGTTTTTACATCGTCTATGGAAAGGCCTTTCTTCTTGCCGCTGAAGGCGTATTCTGCAGCTATCAGAGCATTTAACCCGGAATTAGATTTTGCAGGATGTGTATGAGCAAATCTAACAGGGTTTAAAATCGCCTTCCCATACATTCCCCATCCGTCAGCTGCCGTGGACAAGGCATATATGTCCTGCCATCCGATTTTTTTGTTGGGATAGCCCATAATTTTAGCTAATGATTCCTGCATTGCAATAACGGTAGGTGACAAAAAAACAGTTGTATAGTCTTCGTCAACAATAGGTTTGGTATTTCCATTAGCATACCAACGTTCATTAGCCCATAATATGTGAGTACTTGAAGCAGGCATCCAACCGACATAATCCGCTCCCTTGGTTATTACTTTCTCCATCGCTTCGCCGGTCCCTGCTTTTTCTGTTGATATATAAATTGATTTACCGTTTACTTTTACAGCCTTTTGATCAAGAATTTTCTGAACCTCATCAAATATCCATTGTTTATCATTTCCTATCATAAGCTTTAACTCAATTGCACCTTGAGGTACTTTTTTTTCAGTGTCAGGTGTGTCGGGTTTCTCAGTCACTGAACAACCTGAAAGAATACAAACAATTGTGCTTACTAAAATACAAAGTATATTTCTAAATTGTCTCCTCATGATATTCTCCCCTAAAAATTATTTTTCCTAATTATTATAATTTACTTACTATTAATATAGTATATTAATCCACAAAATACAATTGCTATTTAACTTAGGAATAGTTCAAATATTATTTCTATGCTTGTATAATTTGAAGCTCACAAGTAAAAATTTTATCTTTTATATAAGTTTTTTTGAACCAAAACAACAATTTTGATATCTCCCATTGCACTGCCCCAAAAAAGTGGCAGGTATCAAAAAGCAACCTATGTGAAAACAGCTAAATAGCAACTTAACGAATTTACTTTTATTAAGGAATATTGAAGGGTTTATAGGTGAGCGTGGACTAGTTAAATTGCCCAATCGTTAGTCCCCTTCCCGCTCTCCAATCACCTCAATTATAAACTTCAACCCTTCCCACTCAAGGAGTTTCTGCCCAAATTCATTCCACGAATACTCAATGCCATTAACAACTACCTTAGGTACGCTCCATTGCTCATCTCGAAGCAAAACCCCTGCAATCTTGCGTTCGTGCATTTTTTTTTGATTCTCTACCTCTACATCGGTTGAATTGCTGTAATTCCTCTCAGCAATGTATTTTTGTATTGCCTCAATAAATATCTCTCCATACATATCGAACTTGGTTTCACCAACGCCACTTATATCAAGCATAGTATCCCTGTCTTGGGGAAGATGCCTGCACATTTCCTTAAGTGTGGTATCGTGAAAGATAATATAGGGGGGCAAATTCTGTTTTTCAGCCAGCATCCTGCGAAGGTTTCGTAACTTATCAAAAAGTTCCTGATCTATCTTTTCCTCAATCTTTTCAGTTTTTGCAGCTTTTTCTCCTCGTAAAGTCTTTTCTGCCTGTGGATACTTTTCATATTTTTCGTCTTTATCCACAACTTCAAATCCTTCATTCTTAGCAACTGATAAAGTCTTCTGAATTCCATCCACTTTAAGAAATACCTTTTCATTACCCTGCAAAACATCATAAGCCTTTTGATTAAGCTTAACAACGGGATATTGACCTTTCGTAACAAAAAGATACCCATCTGCTGCCAGCCTGTTCATCATATCTGTCAACATTTCAACAGTGTACTCCCTCATTATTCCATAGGTCGAAAGCTTATCAAACTTTAGCTGCCTGATTTTTTTTAAGTTTGACCCTTTCAGCACACTCGAAACCAGTTGCGCTCCGTACTGTTCACCCATTCGCTTAATACATGAAAATATCTTTTGTGCCTCTAGAGTAACATCTGAAAGATTACTGTCACTAATGCAACTTTCGCATTTACCACAATTATCTGAAGCTACCGTTTCTCCAAAGTATTCTAAAATGTACTTTCTAAGACACTTTGTAGTATGGCAGTAATCCACCATCATTTGCAATTTTGCATACTCATGCCGCTTCCTTTCCGGCGGCAGCTGACTATCATCCAAAAGGAACCTTTGAATATGCGTATCCTGTGCACCATATAAAAGTACACATTCTGCCTCATCGCCATCTCTGCCTGCACGTCCCACTTCCTGATAGTACGACTCCATGTTTTTCGGCATATTGAAATGAATTACAAACCTGACATTAGACTTATCGATACCCATTCCAAAAGCGTTGGTTGCAACTATTACACGTATCCTGTCATAGGTAAAGTCATCCTGGTTTCTGTTTCTTTCCTCATCCGTCATACCAGCATGATATTTCCCTACTGGTATACCTCTCCTATGCAGAACCTCATACAGCCTGTCCACTTCTTTTCGGGTAGCTGCATATATAATTCCCGCCTCATTATTATGAGATTCAAGATATTTTACTACATAATCCAATTTATTGGCGCCTTTTCTCACCGAGAAAAACAAATTGCTGCGGTCAAATCCCGTAACAAAGACCTTTGGCGTTTTAAGCTCCAATAGCTTTATAATATCCTGTTTTACCCGCTCGGTAGCTGTTGCTGTAAATGCAGTTACAACAGGTCTATTCGGCAACTGTTTCAAAAACTGAGCCAGTTTCAGATAGCTGGGCCGGAAATCATGTCCCCATTGGGATACACAGTGCGCCTCATCAATAGCAACCATAGATACAGTTATACTTTCCAGCATATTTATAAACCTTTCGGATTCAAGCCTTTCCGGTGCAACATATAAAAGCTTAAACTCACCCTTACGGGCAAGCCGCAATTGATGCTCCAACTCCCTCCACTCCAGAGAGCTGTTGATAAATGCCGAAGAAATCCCAAGATTATTCAATGCTTCAACCTGATCTTTCATAAGCGAAATGAGAGGAGATATAACAATAGTAGTTCCATCCATCAGCAGCGCAGGTATCTGATAGCAAAGGGATTTTCCCCCGCCGGTAGGCATTATCCCCAGTGAGTCGAAACCATTCATAATGCTTTCAATGATTTTCTCCTGACCTTGACGAAATGACGAATATCCAAAGTATCTACGAAGTGTTTGCAGCGCTCTTTCCATGACTTTTAACCCTTTCCTCCAAAGATCTGATAATACAATTATATCAAAGCTCATTTTTTTGTCTAATACAAATAATAACTCCTTAACAAAGAAATCCAGCTGCTGGTTTAGCAATGCTGGAAATATAAATCAACTTAAATTTGTATTTAGTTAAATTAAATTGTTGAAACTATCGTTACGTTGAAGCACATCATCATTTACCTTGGTACAGGAAGAGATTTTATAATGCCCAATAAATAACTTCTTAATATAGCAAAGTCAATGGAATCAACATTTCCATTATTGTTTACGTCAGCTGCCCTTTTACCGTTTTCATATGAAAACACACTGGTATAGCCAAGTAAGTAGTTTCTCAACAAAGCGAAATCAATTGAATTGACAAGTGTGTCACCATTTAAATCCCCATATACATAATTATTAGGCCCGGTGGTTGAAGGCGTAGGAGTAGAAATCACAGGTGTTGGTGTCGGTGTTGATCTAGTCGGTGTTGGTGTTCCCGTTGGCAAACCGCAGTTATTGCTTAAAAATGCATCCATTGCAATTGAAGGCCTTCCATTGCTATTCCATGCACCTTTCATATAGCCAGCCCAATTATAGCATTCAGGCTCCCAATAAAATACCCCAAGTCCTTTTCCACCTGAAACAGAGTTGACTTTATTCAGCAAGTCTATAATCAATTCCTTGGCAACACTTTCGGCAGCATAATCCAATCCAACTTCACAGATCATAACTTCTTTGCCGTATCTAGATACCATGTCGTTCATATTTGAAAGGCACTGGCTGCTCAAAGCAGACCAGTTATCAGTGTTAGGATAGAGGGACATACCAATAACATCATATTTTGCATTATTATTTTTAAGCCCATCAAACATCCATCTAAACAAACTGTTATCATATGCATTTGATAAATGCACAATAACCTTTGTATTAGGAAATACAGCCTTAACAGCATCATACCCACTGCTTATCATCTGTGCAAAGTTTTTCATGTTATATGATGCTTTTCCATCCTCCCATAACATTCCGTTATTAGTTTCGTTTCCCACCTGTACCCACTCAGGTGTCACTCCACTGGATTTCAAAGTATTCAAGACATCATATGTATGACTGTATATGTCGCTGAGTAATTGCTCAGTGCCATGACTTGACCATTCTGAGGGTTTTTTCTGGTTTGCAGGATCTGCCCATGTATCGCTATAGTGAAAATCGATCATGATTCTAAACCCCATATTTTTACACCGTTTAGCCATTTCAACTACTTCAGATTTACTGCAATGACCACTGTAAGGATCATTGGATGGATTTACCCATACTCTCAGCCGGATTGAATTGATTCCATGCTCCTTTAAAATCTGAAGGCAATCCTTTTGTACACCATTATCGTCATAAAACTTATAACCTTGAGCCTCCATCTGCCGTAACCAGCTTACATCGGCACCATTTGCAAACGAAGCAGCTTTGGTTGAAAGCTGGCAAGATACGTTAAAATAAAAATTCAAACCAATTGTTAAACACAAAACTGCTGAAATCAAAGATAAGGAAACTCTTCTTTTCATACAAATGCCCCCCCACATTCTCTAATACCTTTAATTTGCTAAAGGAAGAGATTTTATAATACCCAATAAATAGCTTCTTAAAATAGCAAAGTCAATTGAATCAACAGTGCCGTTATTGTTTACATCAGCTGCCTTTTTACCGTTTTCATATGAAAATACACTGGTATAGCCCAGCAAGTAGTTTCTCAACCAAGCAAAATCAATTGAATTGACAAGTGTATCGCCATTCAAATCCCCATATACATAATTACTAAGCCCTGTAGGTGAAGGGGTAGGAGTAGCACTGTCACCAAGAGTTATAACGTATGTATTTATCGAATAGGCTGGCAATGTATCTGAAATACTATTGTTTGATGCTGTAATGTTGCTTTTTGCCAAGCTCAGACTCGAAGATGTTCTGTACACCTCAACTGAACTATTTACATTTGCAATTTTGGACAGGTTAAATGTAAAACTGCTACTTGAGGATGTACTGTCATTTGTAGCTACTATAACAAGCTTCTTTTTATCAGGACTTATTGCAGCAACTGTATTTGCATTATCAGCACCTATGATTTTATAACCGGGTCTGATAAATCTGCTATAATTTGAATGCATATAGAATTTTTCAGTAAGTGTAAACGTCTGAGCAGAATTGTCTACATATATACTTCCCCAATTTCCCCCATCTATTATCTGCCAGTCAAGCCATGCAACACACTGCATATCTTTCAAGTCTGAAACAATACGCTTTGACATCATGATACAAGAATCATCCATGTTTCCTGAAAAACTTAACGGTCCTGATTCCGACTGCCAGATCCTTAATCCCTTTGATTTTGCTAGGTCTCTGTATTGAGTTCTTTTACTTCCACTATAAGAATGTGTATTTGCCTGAGACATGTACGAAAGTGTAGTTGCATCATAAGTTGAGAGTCCTAAATACGCCGTGTCAATACTGTTTTCATCAGCAGCACTCACTTTTGTTCCGGTCAGTCCCTTGGATACTAATTTTGCACCCACTTCTTTTATAAGTTTTTGCTGATTACTATAGGAAAAGGAACAACCTTCCTGTGAACCACTAGCCTTCCACCAGTTAACATAAGGTTCATTCATGGGTTCTAATGTTCTGAATGTGATACCCCATTCGTCCTTGAAATGTTTTACAACCCCAGTAAGATACTCAGCAAAATCATCATAATAGTCATCTTTCAGGTTATCTTTACCATCAGTACTTCCGGAAGCACATCCGCTTTTTGTCATCCAATATGGTGGAGAGTTTGAAAAAGCTTCAAGGATCATATCAGATTCATAATACTTTCCTCTTTCTACCAACCTACTCAACACAGCTCTTTGGGTAGCATCTGCATTCCAATTCCACGTACCGGATGCATTTTGATATCCTTCTATTTCACCATAATCTCTCATGTGATTATGGCTGGGATCGTCACCACCACCAATATTGTATCTGAATATATTATAACCAAGTCCATCAGTCGGGCTAACAATCTTCTCAATCAAATTGTTTCTATTCGAAGCAGACCAACTGCCAATCTGGTTTCCCCACCAGCATATGCTTGCTCCCCAGCCTTCCACAGTTTGGTAAGTCGTATTAGGATCAATAGTAACAGTTGTTGCAGCATAAGTTTTTATTGGATTTTGAAAAACTGTTACTGACAGTAAAAGAACTGCAACACCAAATGAAAATTTCCTAAAATAATTCATACAAATACCCCCCACAAGCTTTACAATTCTAGTTTATAAATCTCAATCATAGTTTACAAATTCATAAGTTAGGAAAAATCCGGTAACCTTTTTAGATATGCCGGATTTTAGTTTTAAAATCAGTTCATTTAAATTTTATGATAAGATTTATTACTTTCTTTTACCCAATATCCTTAATATATATAGGAACAAATTGATAAAATCGAGATACAGGATAAGTGCTCCAACTATAGCTACATTTCTTTCCTTCTCAGTACCGGTAAAACGTATACTGATGTCCTTGATTTTCTGACTATCATATGCTGTAAGTCCTAGAAAAATAGCTACACCAACAAAAGATATTATCCAATATAAAGTAGGATTATGAAGGAAAATATTAACTATCGAAACTATAATTAGCCCGACCAACCCCATGATAAACAAAGAACCTAAAGAAGTTAAATCGGTTTTTGTTATCATACCGTATACACTCATAAATCCGAAAAAGCCTGCTGACATAAAAAATGCCAAAGCTATTGATTTAAATGTATACGCAAAGAATATAGAAGACAACGTTAACCCATTAAGTATCGAATACAATATAAATGCGGCAGCTGCTACTCCATATTCCATCTTCATAGCTCTACTTGATATGAACCATACAAAAACCAGTTCAAGAATCATAAGACCAAAAATAGTAAATCTACCTGTATATATAATTCTTAGCATTGCTGGACTCGTAGCTGTAAATAATGCAGTTAACCCAGTAACCATCAACCCGATAAACATCCAGCCAAATACTCTTGCCATTTGTGATGCAAGAGCACTCTTTCTGTCTATGGCATTGTCATAATTATAGTCATTATAATTTTGCAAATTTGTCACTCCCCTTTTTACTTATTTTATACAATTATATCACACTTATTTATTTGGTAATATATTTCACCTATATTTAATCCAATACCTGCTGTGCCAAGTACTGTCTATTTGTTGTAATACTCTTTAATCACTTCATTGACCAGATCCTTCATGGCTATGGATTCTGCCATAACAGTCAAAATTATCATAAACTGGGTGGCAGCACTTTTATCCTCTTCCCTCACGCCTTCCTCATTAACAAGCTTTTCCACCCTGTCAAAAAGTTTTGGAACGGAGTCCTCCCAACGTGCTAAAACCTCTTTTCTCATTTCAACATAACCCTTGTATATATCCATTGTTTTTATCACGTCGTCTTCAAAAATGTCGGGATCATTGCGCACAGGACTTAATATCATTTTTATTTCTTCCAGAGAATAAACACTCTTTAAATTGTCTATAAGTGTCAAAAGAATTAAGTGATTTCTGGTGTAATACCTCTTCCCTATTGGTGGCGGCAGCACTCCGACCCTTACATAGTTTTGAATCATTGTCTTTGTAAAGGATTTTCCCTGTTTCTCAAAAAACTTAACTACCTGAGAAATTGTAAGTTCATCGCTTAATGTAGCAATTTTAACTTCATCAGCATTACTGGTAACCTTACTAACAATCCTCATCAGCTCATTCTTGTCCAGATTTGCATTCATAATTATTCACCTCTATATCCCATATACTTTCTATCTATATAACTAAGTGTAACACTCTATGATAACTCTATACTATATTTTTATATTCCCCATGTCAAGTCGCTATCTATAGTTTTATTCTAAAAAATTGTACTAAAAAGGAGTTGACCAAGGAATGAGTCAACCCCTTCATTAATGTCCTACTTATGTTTCAGTTTCACGTTCAGTCAATTCAATTTCACTTTCTAACTCCTCATCTTCCAGAGCCTTTTCATCAACCCCTGAATTAAGCAATTGGTAGGCTACTTCAAAATCTTCTTCGACTACCAGTATTTCTATTCCCTCAAGAGTAAATCCAACAGTCTCGTCCATTCCCACTGCTTTCTTAACCGCCATAATACCAGCCTGCTTCAATAAGCCCAATACAAATGAACATTCCAACTCATTTGAAACGTTTGTCAGATGTACCAACTTTTCTTCAGGTAAATCACATATGCCTGCATTGCAGTCGGGGCACCTTTCAAAGGCATCATGAAACTCAGTTCCGCAGTTCTTACAAACATTCATAGGGAAACCTCCTTTAATTTAAGAAGCAATTTGCTTCCTACGTCTTATGTCAAAATCCTCTACACTTTAGACTTTAAGAAAGTTCCAAACGCTCTATCAGCGCTCGCTATATGTTTAACAAGCCAATCAACCACGACCTTGTTTACTGTCATAACAAAATTTAAGCTTATACCTTCTTCATCTAGTTTTTCCTTGAGTTTTTCATAATCCTTTACAAATCGTTCATGGGCTGACTTATGGTCTTTGTAATCTGGATACTCATTATCTTTCTGGAGCTTTTCCTCATCAGAAAAGTGCGTTATCACATAATCTCCCAGAAAATCAATGGTACTCAACACCTCTTCCTTCCCTTTGTGCGTGCTGCATGCTTCAAGAAGGTTATTAATTTTTATGAACAATTCTTTATGCTGCGAGTCTATCTTTTCCACTCCTATTTCATAGCTTTTTCTCCATTCAATAGCCATAAACTATCTCCTCGTCTTTCGTTTATATTAGTAGCTATTCCTCTATTGCAAGAATTTTGCCAGTCTTTGGGTTTATATAAACAATCCAATATCCAAATGCTCCATATACTGGGGTATTGCCTTCTACCTGAGCCCACCTACAGGCATTTCCGAAAGGTTTTTCGTCCACCCAATACACTCCGGGAATCCCACAAACAACATAATCCCTTTCTCTTTTCTCATCTTGATATATCCCCACTATTAAATGCTTGTATTTATAGTGAGCCATCAGTACCAAAGGATTAAACAGAACAGGAATTTTTATTCCAAACGTATACAATATATTATTTAAATGAACTGGGCTAGCAACCTTCCACCAATTGTAATCTGTTCTCTTAACTGAAAAAGGAGAATATCTTTCAAAAGTCAAATCAAATTGCTTGGATAATTCCTCATAACCAAACTCCTTTATATCAGGCTTTTGGGTACTCTTGTTGTTAAAAAACATACAGTTCATGCAATTTGTATTAAAGCTGTTATTATCTTTACCATCCCCTGAATACATGCCAAAAAGTTTACTTCCGTCAAAAGAAGAATAGCTTTTAGCGTTTTCTTGATTTTGAATCAATTTGTCCACTTTTGGCTCTATGGCATTACTCTTTTTATTCTTTTCTGCAGACTCAGCAGGTTTTTCAATCTTAATATCGTTATCTTTTTTGGATACAATCCCGTTATCAACTGTGACAACAGGTTCTTGTGCAGTTACAAACTCGTTTTCCTTGTTGATCTCACCATTTTCAGCTACATTTTGACACAATTCATCATGCTTACTAATTTTATTGTCTACTTCCTTTTTATTACTTTCATTTTCTGCTTTCACACATTTATCCTTATTAATTATATCGTCATCCTTCGGGTTTTGATTTAGGATTTCTTTTGCAGATTTTTCTTCTTTTAAAACCTTATTTAATTTCCGCCTCCATTCAACTTTACTGCCCTTATATGCTGCGAGAGGACAAACTACAGAATTATTCTGACTATCTTCATAATCAGCCAGTATAGCAACTACATTAAATCTATCGAATGCTATTCCTGTTTTATCAACATCATAAGGATCAAAGCCCCACTCCAATTCACCTTTGTTTCTTTTCAACTCAATATTTCCTGCAAGCACAGGGACTGCAAGTGAATCATCAGACATTATAACGAAAAGTTTATACTCAACTTTTCCCTTATCCTCGGTAAGATTACTCACCTGGCAGAAAAGTTTCCCTCTGCCATCCCTTATCTCAACTTTTACGTGACCCGAAGGTCTTTGCTCTGTACCAAAACCGCTATCTTCCTCATCAAATATTAAAAAACTCTTTTGATACCTAAACTTGTTATCCATTTCTTTCCCCCCAGTTCTACACAATGTTTGATCTACTCATTTTATTAATTTTAAAAATAAATATTTTTACGCCCTTTAGCACTCATCTATCTATATATATGTTGATATGCACAAAAAAATAAACCGTTTATGCTTTTTAAAAGCATATAAGCGGTTTATTCTACCTAAGAAATTTACATAGTAAGTGTTCCGGAATCCCTGGAGCTAAACTCCCCATGTTTTTACAATAAATATTTTCTTTAACAAAATTGGTTAGACAAACTTGCAAACTGCTCTATTGAAAGAGTCTCTCCTCTAGCATTTTCATTAATATTCAACTTAATTAATATTTCCCGTATTTCCTCTTTTGACTTGTTAAATCCCCCAAAATTGGTTAGTGCATTCAATAACGTTTTTCTTCTTTGTCCAAAAGATGCCTTTACAACCTTGAAAAACATATCTTTATCCTTTAAATCTACTGGCGGCATTTTGTTCTTTTTTAGTTTTACAATAGTTGAATCAACTTCCGGCTGCGGAACAAAGCAGTGGGGAGGTACATCAAAAACCTTTTCAGGTTGCGCATAATACTGAACTGCTACAGACAAGGCTCCATAATCTTTGCCACCCGGTTTTGCAACCATTCTTTGTGCAACCTCTTTCTGCACCATAAAGACCATTAGTTCAATGTCGTTTTCTTCTTCCAATAGCTTCATTATAATAGGTGTAGTTATATAATAAGGCAAATTTGCCGCTACTTTTACTCTCATATTCTGCCCATTAACGGTTATATCTTTTACATTGACCTTCATAATATCTTCATTAATTATCTCAAGGTTTGAAAACTCTTTCAGATTCTCCTTTAGCGCCGGAATAAGGTATTTATCTATTTCTACAGCTACAACCTTTCCTGCTCTAGACGCAAGCTCCCCGGTCATACTTCCTATTCCGGGTCCTATTTCCATAACAAGGTCATCATAAGTAATCTCAGCAGTATCCACAATACGAGTAACTACCTTATCATCAGTAAGGAAGTTTTGGCCTAGAGATTTTGTCAATTTAATTCCATATTTTTTAATTAACTCTTTTGTATTTAATCCCATTGTCACAACTCCAAATTCAAAATAAAAATCACTTAAGGAAGCTAAATAAAAATAGCCGGGACAAATAATCCCGGCTCAATATAAGTCCCTTTCAAATATTATAACCAAACTATACTTCATTTACCAGTGCTTTTTACCATTACAAAATTCTAATGTCCAAAAACACTTTAAATATTCTATGCCTGCTCTAACTTTAGAAGTTAATTAGAGATATCAGTCTTCTAGTAAAGGATATACACCTTTACCTTTTTGCGTCCCCAATTATCAACTACTTTCTGTCCGTCCATGTACAGGTCAATTTTGTTTCCCTTTATTGCACTTCCGATATCTGCGGCAACTGCATATCCATAATCAGGAGTATTTCCTATTCCTTCAATATACAGCCTTGTTCCTAAAGGTATAACCTTTGGATCAACTGCTACAATTCCTCTTTTTACCCTTAAACCTGTATAAGTAATTCCAAATCCAGCATCACCCGGATGCTTCTTTGTATCCCTATAAGATGCAGTATAAGCTGTCGCAGACATTTCAAGTATCTTTTTGTACCTGATTGTATCTCCTCTTGATGCCGTATAAGTTGCTATAGTCCCATACTCAACGACTTCCTTTTCAGGCTCTGAAACAATAGTATTGGTTAAAAGTTGTCTCTTAATTTCCTTGTTGTCTTCATAGACTACCATATATGTCTTTTCACATACGCCATTCTTACCCTTACTTATTACTTCTTCCACACCCCGGTCCATCGAACTGTTAGCTTTCTTCTGAACTCCATAAGGTATGATTTCATTTTGACTTACCTTTTCCTGCCTTACCCTGACAACTTTTACTTTCATATTCTTATAAACCTTGTCATTAGGATTTACGCCTTCTATCCTATCCTGAACGCCTAATCCGACAGTACTGGCTTGCAAAGCTTCCTTAACAGTATTCTTACTTGTCATTACAGTAGTTTCTTTCCCATCAGCGAAAACATTTATCGGTACTGCAGATTTTATATGTATTCTAGTTGTTTTATTTCTGATCAATCTCATGTCAAGTGGTAAACTAACATAATCAAAATCGCTGACTTCTATGCCGCTTTGCGTAAGCACATCTTTCACGGTATTTCTCATTGTTTTAACAGTAATTTGAGTTCCATTGTTATCGATTATTACGTTTGTACTAAAAGCTGAAAAAGTAAATACCCCCAATAATACTGTCGCTGCAATTGCCAACAGTGCAACTGCTATTCTCTTTGTTGAAAAATACCTTTGAATATTTTTCGCAAGTGGTAATATCATCCGACTCCTCCTGTCCAAAATATTAAAGGGACTTATGGATATTTTAAGTTAAATTGGTTTCTTTGTCAAATTCACTGGGAAACTATAACTTAAATGCCCATCTTTTAACTCTATAGTTAATATATTATACACATATAATACTATTTATTCATTTCCCAACTTAAAAACTCAGGCAGGTAAATCTCTTTACCTGCCTGTCTTCTTAATATTGACTTCCCTTGTTAGGACTCATATTATATGGACTCACCATATTTGTGTTATTCATTGGAGCATACATATTATACGTATTTGCCATTCCTTGTGCCATTGCAGGACATTCAGTACACTGCATCAATGGGCATTGCATATTCATTAAGTACGGGCAGCACACTACTGGCACCTGCATCATTTGTGGCATGTATTGCATTGGTTGAACCTGTGGCATATAAGGTGCAGCGTTCATTTCCGGCATCATTTGCGGCATCTGATTCATTTCCGGCATCTGCATCATCTGTGGCATCTGGTTCATTGGCATCATTTGCGGCATCTGCTGGTTCATTTCCGGCATTTGCATCATCTGTGGCATCTGGTTCATCTGTGGCATCTGATTCATTTGTGGCATTTGCATCATTTGATTCATTTCGGGCATCATTTGCGGCATCTGCTGCATTGGCTGTACCTGCTTTGTCGCCTGTACTTGCTGTGCTGGCTGTACCTGTTGTACATTCGGCACTTGTTTAACTGGCCCTGTCTCCACGTTTTCAACTTTTTGAGGTGCAGCCATTTCCATTTCTTTTTTAATTTTATTTTTTTCCATAAAAAAATTACCTCCGGTACTGATTTCTATAACGTTCATTATCAGTATATGACCCGGAAATAATTTTGTGATAATCATTTATGTAAAACGCTGTACTACTTTATTTCGCATCCTGGAGTGAAATGAAATGTTCAAAAGCGGCTTCGCTCAATACCCCGGAGCTTTTATTTTAAATAGCTCTTTGGCGTTCCTAAGTGTAGCCTCTGCTACTTCTTCAAAGTCCATTTGCCTTATTTCAGCTACTTTTTCTGCAACAAACCTTACGTAACTCGAATCATTTCTTTTGCCCCTATGAGGTTCAGGAGTAAGATATGGACAATCCGTTTCAATCAAGAGCCTTTCCATAGGGATGCACCTGACCACTTCAACCAATTTCTTTGCATTTTTAAACGTCAGTGAACCGCCCACGGATATGTAAAAATTGCAGTTAATCAATTCTTTTGCCATTTCTACACTTCCTGAGTAACAGTGAAAAACTCCTCCAACCTCACTTGCCTTTTGCGCCTTGATTATATCTACAGAATCCTGATGTGCATCCCTGTCATGAACTATTATTGGTAGCCGTAATTCTCTGGCAAGATCAATTTGCTGTGAAAACCAATGCTGCTGTATTTCACGGGGAGCTGTGTCATAATAATAGTCAAGTCCGATTTCTCCGATAGCAACAACCTTGTCTTCTTTCGCAAACTCCAAAAGCTTAGCCAAAGTGCTGTCATCAACACCATCAAGCTCATGCGGATGTATGCCCACTGCCGCATAAACATATTCATACTTTTGGGCAAATGCAAGACTCTCCTTACACGATTTTATATCGGTAGAGGCATTGATAATATATGACACCCCACTGCTATGAGCCTTCTCTATAACATCGAACCTATCCTCTATAAATTTTTCATCATCATAATGTGCATGTGTATCAAAAAGCATAATTTTTCTCTTCCTTACTATCTGACTTTTGCCCCACTTTCAATTGCCTTATCTAAAGCTGCAAGTATCATCCCCTGGGATTCTATACCTTTTAACTTGACAGGCTTTAAGTTTGCAACAAGAATAACAAATTTACCTATCAATTCATCAGGTGAGTAGTGCTTTGCAATTCCGGACACTACCTGTCTTATCTCTTCTCCCATCTCCAACTTCAGTTTAAGCAGCTTGTCGGCACCTTCGACCTTCTCAGCTTCTAATACCTTCGCCACTCTTAAGTCAATCTTTGCAAAATCCTCAATAGAAATAAATCCATCCGGACTTGCCTTTTCTTCCTTTTGCTTTACTGCATCCTTTTGATCTTTCTTTTCGGGTTGTTGAACTGTAAGCTTTTCAAGCTCTTCCATTTCCTTTTTGATATCTATTCTTGGGAAAATAACATCACCTTTATTTACCTTCGTTCCTGCCGGGTACACTCCCCAATTTTGTGTACTGTCCCAATCGATAGTCTTCTTATCGGTAAGCCCCAATTGATTCCATATCTTTTCAGGTGTTTCAGGCATAAACGGCTGTAATAGAATAGATACAATCCTTAAGCTCTCTGCAAGATTGTACATTACACCTGCAAGTCTTGGCTTGTTTGCCTCATCTTTAGCCAACGCCCATGGCATTGTCTCATCAATATATTTATTGGTTCTGGATATAACCTTCCAGATTTCAGTCAGAGCCGAACTGAACTGTAATTTATCCAACAGCTGCTCAACCTTAGGAGGAGTCTCCATAACAACCTTTTTCAGATCCTGATCAAAGTCGCCTTCTAGTCTTTCATCTGGCATTACACCATCGAAATACTTATCTATCATTGCAACAGTTCTGCTTACCAAATTTCCCAAATCGTTGGCAAGATCCGAATTAATTCTGTTTATTAGTGCCTCGTTAGAGAATACTCCATCCGATCCAAAAGGAACTTCTCTTAAAAGGAAGTATCTTATAGCATCAAGTCCGTATTTTTCAACTAAAACTACAGGATCTACAACATTTCCCTTAGATTTTGACATCTTGCCGCCTTCCAAAAGGAGCCAGCCATGACCGTAAATCTGCTTTGGAAGAGGTTCACCCAGAGCCATTAACATTGCAGGCCAGATAATTGTATGGAACCTGACAATTTCCTTACCTACCAGATGCACATCAGCAGGCCAATATTTCTTATACGCCTGCTCATCTTCAGACATAAATCCCAAAGCAGTGATATAATTTGAAAGCGCATCTATCCACACATAAACAACATGTTTTTCATCAAATGTAACAGGCACTCCCCAGTTGAATGTTGTCCTCGACACACATAAGTCTTCAAGGCCGGGTCTTAAAAAGTTATTGAGCATCTCATTCTGCCTTGAAACCGGCTGAATAAATTCAGGATTTTCCTCTATAAATTTTATTAACCTGTCCTGATACTTCGACAACCGAAAGAAATAGCTTTCTTCTTTGGTAAGCTCCACTTCTCTTCCACAGTCCGGGCACTTGCCATCAACCAACTGGGTCTTTGTCCAGAACGATTCACAAGGAGTACAATACCATCCTTCGTATTCGCTCTTGTAAATATCGCCCTGGTCATAAAGCTTTTTGAATATTTTCTGAACAGCTTCCTCATGGTTTTTATCCGTAGTCCTTATAAATCTGTCGTTGGTTATCTTCATAAGTTTCCACAGATCTTTAATTCCATCAACTATTTCATCCACATATTGCTTTGGAGTAACTCCCTTAGCCTCTGCTTTTCGTTGGATCTTCTGCCCATGCTCATCAGTCCCTGTAAGGAACATTACATCATAGCCCTTTAACCTTTTGTACCTCGCCACTGCATCAGCAGCAACAGTTGTATATGAATGTCCGATATGTAATTTATCGCTTGGGTAATAAATAGGCGTTGTAATGTAATAAGTTTTATTTCCCATCATCTATATCCTCCCTTATAATATTCACACTATTTACGGCTTAAGCTTATGTAAACCGTTTAAATTTAAGGCCAAATCATAATTAGGAATACTGAAAATGCAACTTCAGCTATTCCTTAGCAAGATAAACTGCTCCATTGTTTCCATTAATACTAATATACATATATACTGTCCATTTTTCAAGAAATTTACGATAAATTCTGTTAAAAGACTTAAAACAGAGGAAGTGCATTATTAATATTATAGAAGATTTGAAACTAGAAGTGCTAAAAATATAACTTCGGCTATAATTTCACAATGTAGCCTTATTTGACCGAAATAGACCCGTGTATCTACCCTCCAAACACAACAGTACAAATCCAAACAGCTGTGATAACACTAACAAGATCAGCTACCAGAGCAGCAACAAGAGTAAATCTTATATTTTTTATGCCTACAGAGCCAAAATACACAGCCAGAGTGTAAAAAATAGTCTCCGTGGATCCCATAAGTGTTGAAGCAAGCCTTCCTATAAACGAGTCAGGTCCATAAGTTTTCAGGAGATCGGAAACTAATGCCAAAGATGCACTCCCTGATATGGGCCTTAAAAATACGAGGGGAACGGTTTCCGAAGGTATTCTCAGAAGGTTGGTAACAGGCTTTACAGCAAACACGATCAAGTCCAGTGCCCCTGATGCACGAAACACTCCTATTGCCACCATAAGGCCAACAAGTGGAGGGATAATTCTTAGTACAGTACTAATTCCTTCCTTTGCTCCTTCCACAAAGACATCGTAAACTTTAATTTCCTTATACATGCCTGCTGCCAATATAACAAGAAAAATTGTCGGAATTGCATATGATGAAGGGTTAGTTATTATGTCCATATACTACCTCACTTTCTCTCTTCGGAAGAAAGAGAAAACCTTTACTGTGATTATGCCTGCAATAGATGCACAAATAGTAGCAACCCATATAGTACCTATTATTTCGGCCGGATTGTTTGAACCTGCTGCTGAACGAACTGCTATAACCGTGGCCGGAATAAATTGTATACACGCCGTATTCAAGACAAGAAACATGCTCATTTCATTTGTTGCAGTTTCTTTATTTTTATTAAGCTTTTGTAAGTCACCCATAGCTTTTAACCCTAAAGGAGTAGCCGCATTACCAAGCCCTAAAAAATTTGCAACAAGATTCATAACTACAGCGCCTGATGCAGGATGGTCTTTGGGGATACCAGGAAATAAGAATTTTAGAACAGGCCGTACAGTTCTTGAAAGTATTCTAATCATTCCGCTCTTTTCAGCCACTCCCATTAACCCTGTCCAAAGGCACATTATCCCCAGCAAACCTATACTAAGGTCTATGGCATTTTTTGAAGAATCTACTACAGCCTGTGTAACTGCATCAACTCTTCCATTTATAATTCCAACAATAATACCAAAAACCAGCATTCCAAACCAAATATAATTAAGCAAAACAAAAACCCCATATTGTTTAGTACATACCCTAAATAATTTATATGAGGCTCCGAATATTTATATTCTATAATACTGACCGTTAAATCAAATATAGTTTTTTCATATTATCACAAATATAAACTATTTTGTTAGATACTTTACCATTATGGTTTTTCGTCCCAGCAACATTTTGTTGCTATTTTAAGTTAACCTAAATTCAAAATCCTTTTTTGGAATCAGTTTGATTACCCATAGATATTTAGCTTTGCCAGTTAATTCTTGGGATTGAAACGGTAGTTAATGTAATACTATGTAATTTACAGTGTCTATATCGAATTAATTACAGATTGCTATCTTCCTTCTCGTAAGCCTATTGTATCAGTTTTATGTTAAAACATGTAGTATTAAATTACAATTTAACCACAAATTATTACTGCATTTTTTTGAAATTTTTTAAATTACGTGTTGACTATTATTGGCATTTATGGTACTATAAAAATGCAAAGTTTGTCGAATACTGTAATATTTGAAGGAGGATTCAATGATGAAATCTACTGGTATTGTAAGAAAAGTTGATGAATTAGGAAGGGTTGTACTGCCTATCGAGTTAAGAAGGACTTTAGACATTGCTGAAAAGGACGCTCTTGAGATTTATGTAGACGGCGCTACTATAATTCTTAAGAAGTATGAACCAGCTTGTATTTTCTGTGGCAATGCAAAGGATGTTGCTGTTTACAAAGGCAAAAACATCTGCCCTGACTGCATGAGAGAATTAAAGAAATAATAATTTCTTAAATAAACGGGGTTTGTTTACGAACAAACTCCTTTTATTTTGTTCATTTTTGTCGAAAAAAACATGATTTAATTTTTTAAAAGCTCCGAAATAGCTAAAGTTATATTTTGATCATTCCTAAATAGTATTTTACAATAGTCCATTATATACTTCTCGTTTGCTTATTCCTCTATCCTCCGCAACTTTCTTCATGGCATCCTTCTTATCAAGTCCTTCGCTTATGTATAATTTCATATGTTCTTCAAGACTCATAGTATTCCAGTCTTTTTTCCGGCTTTCAAACACAACCTCTTCACTAATACCTTCGACCATCAGAACAAATTCTCCTTTCGGAGATTCATTGTCGTATTTTTCTATTGCACTTTCCAGGTCGCACCTTATAATTTCCTCAAACCTTTTGGTAAGTTCACGGGCAAAAACTATCTTCCTGTTACCAAACGCATCATACAAATCCTTTAATGTATGTATCAGCTTATGAGGAGCTTCATAAAAGACTATAGTTCTTACCTCATTTTTAAGTGAAGCAAGTCTCTCTTTCCTCGCTCTTTTGTTCATTGGCAAAAAACCTTCGAACGCAAACCGACCTGCAGGAAGTCCCGAAATCACCAAACCTGTAACTGCGGCAACTGGTCCAGGTATCATTGTAACTTTGATATCGTTTTCAATACAAAGCTTTACAAGGTCTTCACCGGGATCTGATATTCCAGGAGTACCTGCATCTGATACCAGTGCAATATTTTTTCCTTCCAGGAGCTGGTTTATAAGGTAATTTCCTTTTTCCTTCTTGTTATGCTCATAATAGCTTACAAGACTTTTTTTAATTTCAAAATGATTTAAAAGCTTGATAGTTTGCCTCGTATCCTCTGCTGCAATAAAGTCAACTTCCCTAAGAGTTCTTATGGCCCTAAATGTTATATCTTCAAGATTTCCTATAGGGGTTGCAACAAGGTACAGCATTCCTTTGTTATTCAATTTCGGTTACCTCTCTACAATATATTTCATTAATTTCTTTTGAGTAATTTCCGTTTCCATCATAGACATAGAGCGGATCCATCATTTTCAATTGAGGACGTCCCTGCCTCGAGCCTTTAATCAAAATGAGGTTTGGCTTTTTGTAAGGAGTTGGATGTACAAATCTTATGTACTTCGGCTCAATTGTATATTTCCTCATAAACCAGATTATATCTGCAAGTCTGTCAGGCCTATGAACCATTGCGAACTGTCCGCCTGATACTAAAAGCTTTGAAGCAGACTTTACAACATCCTCCAAAGAACACAATATTTCATGTCTGGCTATAGCCTTGGTATCTCTAATATTTATAAGGCCTCCACCCTGATTCATGTACGGAGGATTTGATACAACAACATCAAAACTTGATGCTCCAAAGCGTCCAACACTTTCTTTTATATCACCGCATACTATCTTGACACGATCTTCAAGGCAATTCATCTTTACACTTCTATCTGCCATTTCTGCAATGTCTTCCTGAATCTCAAGACCAACTATAGATTTTGCCTCGGTCTTCCCAGCTAGAAGTATGGAAATAATTCCAGTACCGGTACCTAAATCAATAACGGAATTTCCTTTTTTTACATCAGCGAAATTTGCAAGCAGCACTGCATCAAGCCCAAAACGAAAGGCTTTATCTTTCTGTATAATCTTCAAACCCTTATATTGCAGGTCATCTATATTTTCATTTTCCATTAATTTAATATTCAAAACAAAATCAGCCACCCAAAACGATATTAAAAAATCAATAATGCTAAGTGCATTGATATGCGCAGCAAAAAAGGAGCCAGTTTAAGGCCAAACCCCACTAGACTCCCCATTTACTAATATTATTTTTGCTTAGGAGCATCTACAGGACAAACATTTGCACAAGCTCCGCATTCTATGCAAGCACTTTCATCAATTACATAACTGCTATCACCTGCTGAAATACAGGAAACAGGGCACTCTGGTTCACACGCGCCACAACTGATACATGCTTCAGTTATAAAATATGCCATCTTAGGTACACCTCCTAATAATTATTATCTTAAAAATCGCCAAAACTGCCTTTTTATTTTATCACCAATCTTCAATAAATGAAACTACTTTTTTCGAAATTGGCCTACAATTTTCATAACTAACCCATTTATTCCAGAAAATTATAGTTTCCCATCGAAAAAAGCTTAAATACATTCTTTTGAAGTCAAGGTTTTTGGCGTAATAACTAACCAAACTTTAAACTTGAAAAATTTCTAATCTTCAAGCTGCTTTAATTCTTCAATACTTATTCCCGGTTCTATTTCATCGTGACTAACTGCATCTTTAATTATCTTCACCTGACTTGCATTATATACCTTCAAATCAGTCTCATTACCTTTATCAAGTTTTACTTTTACTAATTCCTTAAGAAGACTTATTCCCATTACAACACCTTGACCATCAGGAGTTTCAACAATGGCTCCTTCTTTTGGAACTCTTGTTATTATTTCTTCATAGGCATCCTGCTCGTATTTCAAACAGCACATAAGTCTGCCGCATGCACCTGATATTTTTGTAGGATTTAATGATAACCCTTGTTCCTTAGCCATCTTAATAGAAACCGGCTGGAAGTCTCCCAAAAATGCGTTGCAGCACAGAACTCTTCCGCATACGCCAAGGCCGCCCATCATCTTGGACTCATCCCTAACACCTATTTGACGGAGCTCAATTCTTGTCCTGAAAACCGATGCAAGGTCCTTTACAAGTTCCCTGAAATCAACTCTTCCATCTGCTGTAAAGTAAAACAAAACCTTATTATTATCAAATGTGTATTCAACATCTATTAACTTCATTTCAAGCTTGTGATCATTTATTTTTTGCAGACATATATCAAAAGCTTCTTTTTCTCTTCTTGCATTCTCTTCATAGTGCTTTTTGTCTTCCTCATCCGCTACTCTTATCACTTTCTTAAGCGGTGCAACTATTTGGTCCTCAGGTACCTCCGTATTTGGAACTACAACAAGTCCAAACTCTATACCTCTTGCAGTTTCTACAATAGCATTTTCGTTTAACTTTATTTCCAAATCACCCGGATCAAAATAATAAATCTTACCGGCTCTTTTAAACCTTACCCCAACCACCTTTACCATTATATCTTTTCCTCCTGAAGTTTCATCAGCATAACTTCTATAACAAGTTGATAATTGGCATTCTGTTTTATATTTCTACGTGCTTCTTCGATCGCAGCTATATTTCCAATTAGTTTACCTATCTTAAATCCATCCACATTCTTTAATATAATATCCTTTTTATCTGAATTAATCAATATATTTTCATTTCCAGACTTTTTGGCAATTAATAAATCCCTATAAAACAATAACATTATATCCAATATTGAATCTACATTATCTTTATTTTCCTCAAAAAAATCATAAATATCAAAAATACATATAAGTTCTGAGTTTTTTAATTTCAGTATCACTTCAATGGCTTTATCCCTATTTAAGCGAAAATCCTCAGACTCTATAAGGGTAAGAGCTTTCCCCGGCACACCGTCAGCGTAGGAAACAATAAAATCAATTCCCTCCAACTCTTTTAATTCTTTTTTAAGAATACAGGATTTTACTTCTTCATCAGTATTCTTCCTGAAGTTGTATATAATACTGCGTGATCTTATAGTCTCCAGCAAACTGTTACTATTTGAGGTAGTCAAAATTATTACTGCATATCCCGGAGGTTCTTCCAATGTCTTAAGAATACAATTCTGTGCCTGAACTGTCATCTTGTCTGCCTCAGCAATCAGATATACCTTTTTACCTGAATACATCGGCCTGATGCATATATCCTGCTGCATCCTTCTGATATCATCAACACTAATGCTTGCCCCTTCAGCCTCAACAACATAGAAGTCAGGATTGTTACCACTACTAAAAAGGTGGCATGGCTGGCAATTTTCACATCGTTCTACAGAATTGCGCCCACTACAAAGAAGGGTGGATGCAAAAATTCTTGCCACCATCCTTTTACCGATACCCTCAGGTCCCGAAAAAATATAGGCATGTCTCGCGGAATCATCCCTTAAGACTGCTTTCAAGCTGCTTACAACTTCATTTTGTCCGATAATATCGCTGAAATTCACGTTGCACCCCATATTTTCGAAATCTTACAGAGAAATATCCAGAACCAACCCTCGTATGTCCTCTATCCTCTGTAAAATTTTAATGTTATCCTTTTCTTTGCTTAAAACATCTTTTGTAAGTTCTTCAAGTTCAGAGTTAATTTTTTTTACAGTCGCATATACCCTATGTCTTCCTCTCCGGTCAATGAAGCTTTCCTTGGAGAACTTATGTGAATTATTCAAGGTCTCATCAAGAAATTCGGATATAAGCTTTTTATATATCTTAAGTTCCCTTACATCTACCTTTTTCCCAAGCTTTTCTCCCTGGTCCGAAATCTGGTTTATCAGCTGTTTAATCCGCTCTTCAACGTTGTGCTCTTCAACCCGTTTGAGTTGGCTTCCAAAAGCGCTGCCATTGGTATCTGAAACTTTCTTCTGTTCACTGCCCGACACCTCAGCTATATTGGTTGAACTGTTCAAACCTTCACTTATCTTCATAAGCACCACTCCGTTTTATTCGAGTTTTGGCAAGCCTTAAGAAAATTTGTCCAAATACGCTTTAACATCCGAGAATATCTCTTCAATATTTCTGTTGCTTTCAATAGCCTTTATTCTATCAGGGTACATTGATGCCAATTTTTTATAACCATTATATACTTTTCTATGAAAATCCATTGCTTCCCGCTCTATTCTGTCGGCACCCGTAGATTGAATTCTCCTCTCCAGGGCAACCTCCGGATCAATGTCAAAAAATAGAGTTACATCAGGCATAATGCCATCTAATGCGATCCTGTTTACTCTTTCGATCAATTCAATATCTATATTTCGGCCAAACCCCTGATATACATAACTTGAGTCTATAAACCTATCGCAAATTACAACTTTTCCCTCTGAAAGCGATGGTTTTATAAGCTCATTAACCAACTGAGCACGTGCTGATGCATACAGCATCATTTCCGTTATATACGCCATATCCGAATTTTCGGTATCAAGTATTATTGACCGGATTTTCTCTCCTATACTTGTCCCTCCGGGTTCTCTTGTAACTACTACTTCAAAGCCTTTACCTTTTAGATAGCTTTCTATCAACTTAATTTGAGTAGTTTTACCCGATCCGTCAGTACCCTCAGTTGTAATAAATAGTCCTCTTTTCATTAAAACCCTCCGATGTGCCTATATTACATGCCATTATACCATATCGCGATGATAGCTGCAAACAAGGTAGTAATGCCCGCTGCAATAAACAGAGGCGAGCTCAGACACACTTCAATACTTCTACTTCCAAGCCACCTGATACCCCGTTTACATTTCCTCCTGCCTCAATAACACTCATTATATATTGAATTGTATCCTGTGTAATAACCTCACCAGGACATATTACGGGAACTCCTGGGGGATAAGGCGTTATTATTCCTCTACTCACCTTACCTTCCGACTCAGCCAGTTTCATTGTTTCATAGCTATATTGCATGACCTTATCGAGCGTTACTGCTTGTGACGGTAACCTGGTTTCCCTAATATTAATATCGGGTAATCGTGAGTAATTCTTAAATTGCTTATCTATTTCATTTAACGCAAAGTACAGACGTTCAAACTCTTCAATTCCATCAGCTACGGTAGAAATGCAAACTATATTGAAAATATCTGCCATTTCAACCTGAATATTATATCGGCTCCTAAGGATATTATCTATCTGGAAACCAGTCTGCCCGGTATTTTTGACATTAATCACAACCCTAGTTTTATCGGTCTCCCCTGATTTCAAAAGCTGTCTAGATAGTATTTCATATCCCGTATTTTCGTAAATTTTAGACTCAAAACATTGGATTCCTTCCAGCAAACCATCTATCAATTCACTCCCGCGCTGCTCCATTATTGCCCTTGCAATATCTAAAAAGGATATGATTATATAAGACGGACTGGAGGTCTGAATTAAGCGCAGCACAAATTTAACCTTCTCAACATCAACCCTGTTTCCCTTTACATGGATGTATGCTCCCTGAGTCAATGCCGGCAGCGTTTTATGGGCACTTTGAATACACACATCCGCCTGGGCATCCAGCGCACAGCACGGAAGTTTTGGCGAGAACTTCAAATGAGCTCCATGAGCCTCGTCAACTATAAGAATTTTATTATAGGAATGAACTAAATCAGAAATTGCACCAATATCGGAACATATTCCATAGTAATTTGGGCGCGTGACAAAAACTCCAACAGCTTCAGGATTATTTTTTATCGCCTGTTCCACTGTTGAAGGCAACATAAATGAAGACACCCCAAAAAAGCTGTCATATTCGGGTTGTATATAAATAGGCGTAACTCCCGCAAGCATCATTCCGCCAATAACCGACTTATGACAATCCCTTGAAACTATCAGCTTGTCCCCCGGTTTGCACAAGCCCAAAATAGCACCATGCACGCCGCAAGTTGATCCATTCACCAAAAAAGAAGTATAATCGGCTCCAAAAGCCTTTGCAGCCAATTCTTGCGCTTCTTTTATAACTCCATCCGGAAAATGAAGATTATCAAGCCCAGGAATTTCAGTCATGTCAAGTAGATGTAAGTCATTTAAAAACCTGTCAGGTATGCCTTTCCCGAGCTTATGCCCAGGCATATGAAATGGAATAGGACTTGAATTTACATACTTCCTTAATGCGTTAAATATTGGAGTATTAAGATTATTAATGGTTCTTCCCCCTAATAATAACAAAGGAATTCTTTATTTTTCTATCAACCATACTGAAGTAATTCTATGTGCAGGAAACTTATCCTGAACTATTTGTTTTGCCTCTTTGATGTTAGCTGCACTTACTTCTTCAATTTCCTTTGTGTCAAACTTTGAACAGTTTTTCTTCTCTGTATGCCAGACTCTGTAAACCTTTTTTCTTACCTTTTCTTGCATTGTACTACCTCTTACAAAATTACTTTACTACAATTATATCACTAGTTAAAATAATTTGCATTGTTTTTATTGAAAAACCTTATATTTTTACTGCAAGGGTCCTATGCTTATAGTAGCTATTACTTATTGCCGGGTGTCGGTCTACCATAATATAATTATTATGTAAACTATTTTAAGGAGGGTTAATTCATGTCTTCTAAAAAGTTCCTGGCACCATATCTATCTCTAGCCCTTGCATTCATTTTATTATTCAGCTCTAGTAATGTTTTTGCAGCAAAAAATAAAACCACTGGTAAGACCCCCACAACCAGTATTAAAGTTCAGTTATACAATTACAGCACAGCATCCTCCGCAAATACTCTCTACCCTGAATTTAGAGTTTATAACAATGGTAATACAACTATAAACCTTTCCTCAGTTAAATTAAGATATTATTATACAATTGACGGAGAAAAGCCTCAAACATATTTGTGTGACTGGTCAAATAAAGGCAGCGCAAATATTACAGGCTCTTTAATAAAGATGTCATCCGTTTCAACCAATGCAGACTATTATCTTGAAATTGGCTTTACAAGTAATGCTGGTTCTTTATCAGCAGGTACATATGCAGAAGTTCAATCCAGAATTTACAAGTCCGATTGGTCCTACTATACCCAAGCAAACGATTACTCGTTTAACAGCAGCTCATCAACTTATACCGACTGGTCAAAAACTACCGGTTATATAAACGGTACCCTGGCTTGGGGTGTTGAGCCTGTGGCCCTGACTCCTACAAGTTCACCAACTACGATTGCTATAGATACTCCGACTCCGACTCCTACACTTACCTCAACTGCTACTCCGCTTATTACACCTACGCCAACACCTACATCGACTGCTACTCTATTTGTTACTCCTACTCCTATAGCTACTCCAATTGTTACTCTCACTCCTACACCTGCACCTACTACTTCAATTGTTACTCCTACGCCTACACCTGCACCAACAGTCACTCCAATCGTTACTCCTACTCCTGCATCAACTACTCCAATTGTTACTCCCACTCCTACACCAACAGCTACTAAATCAGTAAAAAGAATACTTGGATTTACAACCTATTATTATTCAGGTGATAAATCTTCATATAATTCAATGGTCAATAATAAAGCTTCAATTGATGAAATATCAACAGCAACACATATAACTGACGGATATGGAAATATCACAGGTTTGCTTCCAACCGAGCAGATAAGTTATGCAAATGCAAACGGCATTACCTCGACTCTTCTGGTGGGAAACAACTTCAGCGGTGATGTAGCTAAAACCCTCCTTGAAAGTTCGACAAACAGAAATAATTTCATATCCAACCTGCTAAATATATTAAAAACTAACAGCTATAAGGGAGCTAATATTGATATCGAGGGTATTTACAGCTCTGATAGGAATTATTATACAACCTTCTTAAGCGAAATTTATTCAACATTAAAACCATTAGGTTATAAAATTTCTGTATCAGTGCCTGCCAAAACAACTGATAACCCTAACTATACCTGGAATTATGCTTATGATTATGCCAGCATTGCAAACTATGCCGACTTTATTCTTCTAATGACTTACGATGAGCATTATCCAGGAGGTTCAGCAGGACCTGTGGCATCCATCGGTTGGGTTAACAATGTTGTAAAATACGCTACAACTGTTATACCGAAAGAGAAGATTTATCTAGGACTTGCTGCATATGGTTATGATTGGTCAAGCAATGGTACAAAAGCCTATTCAATTAACGGCTGTTACAACCTTGCTGTTACTTATGGAGCTACAATCCTTTGGGATAGCACTTCACAGTGTCCATATTTTACCTACACAGATGCCAATAGAGTAGCCCACACAGTATGGTTTGAAAACTCGATGAGCATTGAACCCAAGCTAGATCTTGTTAATTCATACAACTTAGCTGGTGTCGGCATATGGCGACTCGGCCTTGAAAATGCAGATTACTGGAATAGTATAAATACGAAAATAAGATAAATGATAAAGCTCGTGGACATCAAGCCCCTTCGCTTTTGCCACTTTCACTTTGTTCGGAAGAGGCGTAATAAAAGCCGCAGTTGGATTAGTTTCCGACTGTGGCTTTTAATCTTTATACAGAATCTTCACAAACTAATATTGACGATGCCTTAAGAAAAGTTGAGTAATTAGTGAACTTATTTCTACTCCAAATCATAATATATATCAATCTTATGTAAATATAAAGGATTGATTTTTATGGCTAACATTTTTGTGTATAACAATGATACCAATAGTATGGAGTATTACCAGCGCACCGAAAATGACCCAATGCCCTATAATACGGGTAGGACTTTGCTCGTCATGGAATTTAGAGGAAGTTCCAACTCAAGTACTCTGTGGACGACTAAGAGGGCTATGCAATCATTCAACCAGTTTTCAAGAATATGGGGCCAGCCTATTTACGTAGGATATGCGTTTAAACGTATATGGGAAGGCGGCCCATGATCCAATGTCCCAGCATTATGCTGGTGTTTCTTTTGATGTAGGGCAGAATCTTGATTACAATACAAGAAATAGTATGAGAAATGTAGCCATACAATCTGGTGTTTGGAATTACGTAGAACCTGCATATCTAACTCCAACGTGGGTTCATTTTGATGATAGACAGAATCCACCGGCATGTTTCAATGGCGGATACCCGGTTGTTGCATTTGGAAGTGTAGGTGTGTATGTTCTCATCCTGCAGGATGCTCTCAGAGCTATTGGCTTCACAACTACTGATATAGACGGTTATTTTGGTCCCATAACACAAAGGACTGTGATAAACTTCCAAAACAGTTACGGTCTTGTTGCTGATGGAATTGTTGGCTGCCTTACATGGGAAACTCTAACAAGTAATGCTGCAGGAATAGGACAAACGGCAACTGTTGCATATCCTTAGGAGTGCCGAAAATATAGGCGAGCAGTGTAGATGAGCGGAATGACAAGCTACGTGAAAAATCCGAAGTAATATTTCAGCTATTCAAAAGTCCCCTTCTTCGTAAAGGTAAGCGTCATCAAGATATTTTACGCACAAACCACCCATGATGTACTTATGATGGTTTTCAGCTTTGCGCTTATCAGCGCTCTGTCTTCTCTTTGCCTCTGTCAAGTTTGCCTGCGCTCTTTTAAGCTGCTCCTCGGCATCCTCTAACTGCTTGTTTTTGTAAATAATTTGTTCTTTCATTGTGTATCCTCACTTTCTTTTTTGAATAAAAAAATGCAGCGGAACTGAATTATCAATTTCACTGCATAATTAGCATTAAAAATATTTTCGTTTTCATTTTTGAAGATTGTGCAAGAGCACTTGCACAATTCATTTACATCATAAATGCTATTCTTCGTCCTCTATTTGTGGTATAGCAACCAACTCCTGCAATTTTCGCTCCAATACTTTCTTATCTGGCAATTGCAATTGATATTGTGAAACAAGCATTGGTGACATACTTCTACTCATAGCATATTCTACCACCTCATCATTTTTAGACGCACACAATATCAATCCAACACTTGGGTTCTCATGCTCTAGTGCTTCAAGATAAAAATCCATTTTGGATATATATTCCGGCATAAACTTTCCTACCTTCAACTCAAAAGCCACCAAGCACTGCAATCCTCGGTGATAGAAAAGTAAATCAATGGAATAGTCCTCGCCGCTAACCTGCACTTTGTATTCTTCATCAATAAATGTAAAATCTTTACCAAGCTCAAGGATAAAATCCTTCATGTTTCTTATAAGTGCTTTTCTAAAATCAGGTTCCTTGTATGCTTCCGGTAAATCCAAAAACCCAATGATATATGAATCCAAAAATGGATTTTCTTTCAATCCCTTTATAGGTTCTGGTAATAATTTTTCTTGTGATAGCATATATCTCTCGTAATATGCGCTTTCAATCTGTCTTTCCAATTCGCGGGATGAATAACTTTCTTTTATGCATAACGATATATAAAAATGTCGTTCTTCCGGAGTCTTCGCTTTTGACATAATTGCCAAATGATTTGTCCAGCTAATTTGTGTCAGCACTGCTGTCACAAATTATTTATCCCAGTAAAAATTACAATATACCTCCACATAAATATAATCATATCATTAGTGCATAAAGTTTTTAAATAAACCATATTTCCATGTGAATTATATTGCATTATCTTTTGTGTTGAATTCAAAGTTCCATATACGCTTGCTTTTTAATGGTGTTAAAAATTATTTAATATTTGATATATTATAATAATACTCTCCATCTACTTTTTTTCGAGTCCCCTTTAATATTGCATTATCAGGAGTATATACAATACAATTCAGTTCTGGTTGTTGCTCATCTAAAGAAACAGATAATTTACTTGGAATCTCTGGATTGTAAAGTATTTCTTCCTTATATACAATTTTATTTTTTGATACAAATATAATCCCAGATGTTAAATCCACAGAATCATTGTATTGTACACCAAGAAGTTCTGAAATTTCTTTATTGGAACTTCCTACTTTAAATATGGCCATTTTGTCCCATTCAAAATCAGCAACTTCTTTTATTGAAATATTACATACACTCTCATCTTTAACAGATTGTTTGTCTATTAATTCAATAATCTTATCACTTATTTTATTGTTTTGGGCACACCCAGAAAATAATATAGCAAAAAATACAACTGTTAAAACAATATATATAATTTTTCTCATAATACACTCCTTTATTTACCAAGCTCTGCTTTCTGATCAGGCGTAAACGGTTGTTTGTCCCAAAGAGCCTCTTTTGGTATTCTCTTTTTCCTTGTAATTAAATATAGCCTTCTACAATTCTTATTTCAAGTACTTATTAATAAAACTTATGCAGAACTTTTATAAGCAAGATATATCAGCACATTGAAAAATAAATATACAAAGAATATTACTGTTGCCAAACATGATATTCATGGCATAATATTTGAACTTGTATCTAAGTCCAACTTTTTCAAAAAACCCTGTATAAAACTGCAATTATAACTTATAAATTATAAAAGTATAATATTCACATTCTTGTACTGCTGTTAATTTTGCAAATATCTGTATTTTGTGTTTTATAGTTGTTATTAGTGGAAAAATTCTATACAAGTATAAATATTTCATTGTTTCCTATTTGAGCTCAAATCCTATATCGCCATATTTTCCGCACACATTGTATGTACATCAATACATAATTATGATATAATGTATATATAATAATTATTGAAAGGGGGTGTTTTTTATGGCTCAAACGGTTATTAATATCCGTATGGACGAAGAATTAAAAAAACAAGTAGAATATCTTTTTTCTGAGTTTGGTATGAATATGACAACAGCCTTTACGGTTTTTGCAAAGGCGGTTGTTCGGGAAAAAAGAATACCCTTTGAAATTTATGCTTCAACTGATGCTTTTTATAACGAATACAATCAAAACTGCATTAAAAAAGCCATTGCCGATATTAAAGCAGGCAATGGAACTGCTCACGAACTTATAGAGGTGAGTGATGAATAAAATATGGCATAATGAAGCATGGGAAGATTATCTATATTGGCAATCACAAGATAAAAAGACTTTAAAACGTATTAATCAACTACTCAAAGATATTGACAGGAATGGAAATGACGGCATTGGAAAACCAGAACCTTTGAAGTATGAAAATCAGGGCTGTTGGAGCAGACGTATTGATGAAACAAACCGACTTGTATACTTTATTGAAGATAACCAAATTTACATTTTACAGTGCAGAACGCATTATGGCGATAAATAGCCTTTTATTTTTAATATACGATAATAAAGCCTATGGTCTGATTAGTTTCCAGACCATAGGCTATTTTCTTGGTAAAAAAGGTTATTTTTTTATTTTTTTGAATTATTGAAATCAAAAATATTATTATATGAATCACGATGTTGTTAATTCAACAAACTCTGGAAAGAACCGGTTTACCGTTTACGGTTGAAAAAAGACGGTCATCCGAAGACAACCGCCAATCAAATATATCAAGAATTTTTATTATTTTACAGTTTACTTAAATCAATAATTTCTAACTTTTCCGTAAAATCTTTACCCTCATAATAGTTAATCTGTAATTCATTTGAATTAATAAACTTCACACTAACTATTGCAGAAGAAGGTGGAACTGTTTCTGAAAAATTTCTTTCAACCTCTTTAAAATATAAAGCTTTATCAAAAATATCAGAAACTACTAGCTTCTTGCTTTGCACCAACACTATTTTACCTTTATCAACAAGTACGGGCGTATCATATGCTTGTGAAATTAAGTTAGCTTTTGTATCATAAAAATAAGTGGTGTAGAAAGGACTACCATAGCTAATTGTAACCTGAATTATGTCATTCTCCAGTTTATTTATATGTGGCTCCTTAGGTACAGTAGTTTCATCTACAACCTTTTTATTCTTATCGAATAGCTTAACAGTGTAAGTTCCATCTTCATTTTTATTTATACTATAAAACTCTTCCATCGGAATTGATAATTTATTTGTTTCTACTGTCGTCGGTGATACTGTAAGCGTTGGTGCTTCCGTTATATTTTTTCTTTCACAAGCAACAAACGATATACATAAGATAATTGTTAAAATAATAAATGAACCTTTTTTAATCATCACTACCTCCCCTATTTATACCTGTAAAATTTGAAGTCATCTTTCTCTGCACCAGACACCTTCACTTCTTGAACTTTATCATTAACCCATGGAGGTACTAATGAAGGATAAGATTTCGGGAATTTTTTATGTAACGCAGCTTGAGCCTTAGGACTATAGTATAACACAGCACCATTTGTATTATCTTCAGACTTTCCGTTATACACATCCAGAACAATACTAATCAATTTTTCTAGCTTAGCATTAGAACCATCTCTGTTGTTTAGATACTTTTCTGCAGTTTTATATGGATCGTTAGGATTGGTATATGCATCAAAACCGCTATTTTTTATTACCTTTGTTACTGTGTCGTATTTTTTCCATTCCCTTGTACCCACTCTATTCATTATAACATTTGCTACAGCTTCCCAAGACGCTTCACTACAATTTGCTGCTTCACCATATACTGTTTTTATCATTAGTATTTGTTCTTCTGTAAGTTCACTATTACCCGTCCCCTTAGATGGAGGAGGAGGAGGCGCTTGTCTATACATCAGTGTAGATAGCATTGATTGTAACTGTTTAACATCAGACATAGTACCTCCGTATGCCTTCTTCAAATAGGCATTACAAGCCTCCCTGAAATAAGCATCATTCTTATAAGCATCTGTATCTTTTAACATTTCTCTTGCTGTAGCAGCATTCGAAGCATACTTATACTTATTGGCTATTTCTGCTTTTACATCAATATCTGAGTCTTCTTCTTCATAATATTCATTTATCTTTAGCTGACTTTCCTCCCATCCTTTTTTTGCAGCAATTATTTCATTAACTAAAGTTAATGCTGACTTTTCTCCAGTATACCCTGTAGGATCAACATACATCATAGGTTCATTATGACAATATGCATACAGATTCAAACTCAATGGGTCAGCTATTGCCCCCATATATGTACCCTGCTGCAAGAACCTTGCTGTTTGCGGATCATAGTATCTTGCTTGAAGGTTATAGTACTTTGATTCCTCATCGTATTGGTATCCGGCATACAATATCTGGCTCTTTATTATTTCATTCTCATCTATTGTCTCTACTCCAGTGCTGTCATAGTAGGTCTCAGAGGTTATATTGCCGAATTCATCATACTTGTACTGTGAGCGGATACTTTTTGTCGTAGCATCCAGCAGGGCTGTCACATCAGCATGTCCGTTGTAGAAATAGTATACCTTGTCAGTTCCTGTTTCCCTTGAGATAAGGTTGGTTCCTATTACATTGAAGGCGCTTATTGCTCCGCTGTTTGTGTATTCAAATACTACATTGTCATACTCATAGAAGTATCTTGCAGTCGTTCCGCCTACGGTTTTTGCAACTCTCTTTCCCTC
>NZ_JH556653.1:1835820-1837528 GCF_000179595.2 Acetivibrio cellulolyticus CD2
GATAAGGGAGCCCTATATCCATCCCGGCGTGAAATAATATTACAAGTCCGAGATCAACAGCCAATTCATATATCGGATACATTTTTTTATCATCAACAAAAAATTTCTGGTAATCAGGGTGTAGTTTAATACCTTTTATACCCATTTCCTTCAGTCTTAAAAGTTCATCCTTCCAATTCTCATTTTCAGGGTGAACACTTCCAAAAGCTACAATACTATCATCCTGTATGCAGGATGACCATGTATTTATTTTTTCTGTTTGTGAAGGTTTTGTTGCTATGGAAAGGACAACTGATTTATCAATACCAGCCTTTTTCATAGACTCCTTTATGTTATTAACAGTTCCATCAAGCCTTGCCTCAATCTTCGCACGTTTTGCCAACTGACCCATGACTATTGTATTGTTGTTTGCATCTACTGATGTTTCTGTCTTTGTTTTTACCCTGTTCAGTTCATCGTAGATTCTCTGCGTTGTGACTCTGCTCTTTAAAACCCCATTTTCCTTTGTCTCAACTATTATCTTTTTGAGATTTCCGTTTCCGTCATATCCCATGTCAGTTGATTCATTCGGCACTGTTATCTGTACATATGTGCTGCTATCGCCTGTAAACTGGCTTATCATCCTTCCATGGCAATCATATTCATAAGTTGTATTTTTCCCATTCCTGTCGAGCTTTTCCATCAGCTCTCCTGTGGGTGTATACTCATAAGTTTCAGTCTTTGATGCTACTCCTATTCCGTTTGGATCACATACCCTTTTGAGTTTTCCAGATGCGTTGTTACATAGCCTCCAAGGTTCTGTTCCTTTAATGTTCCGTCTATATAGTAGGTGTCATGAAACACGTGTAGAATGTCAAGACCCTCCGGCTCGAAAAAAATGCACCAATTCAACTAACTCTGGAAAGAACCTGTTTACCGCTTACTTTTTATAAATTAATACAAAATAAAGCCCGGTAACTATTTTGGTAGCTACGGGCTAAGCTAGACTGTCATATATATACATTCGTTAAGTGCAGTATATATTTTATGGTTGTCTCCCAAAAAGTTTTTCTTACTTTTTGGGAATCAACCATTTTATACATTCTTGCAAGATTTTTAATTATTTCGGCTAGTCAGTACATTATTCTGTAACAACTTTATCCAATCGAAAGAATTGCCCCTTAACTACTAAAGTTGTTAAACCGACAATTCCTGTTGTTGCTTTGATTTTGTTAAAATATCTGTAAACTTTAATGTAGAGGTACTGGCTTAAACAAACTATGCCTTTTTCAGTGGTCGAACTGTCCATTGTGTTCACATCTTACCTTTGCTTTAGTACATGGACAATAATTTCCATGAATTAATGACAATTTCGTTTGCCTTAAAATCACCAGTATTATTAAGATACCCCACAGAACCATATTTTTGCATTAGTGCTAGATATTCTTGTTCGGTAATGCTTACTTCCTTACCATTGATATCCTTCATGTGGCTATATGAAATGTCGTCCGGTTTATTGTAATCATTGATTTTGCCATGTGTGTAAAGTTTGTCAAGCGTTATTAATGTCTCGTTCTTATCAATCATATAGAAATCCTCCTCAGCATAATCATTGTGTGTTCCCGAAATTTTTTCAATGACAGGATTATCATTTTTGTCCGTAAAGAAGTTCAGCTGGCTCACACCACATACTTGAATGAGTGATACAGGCTTATCATCTCTCAAACCG
>NZ_JH556653.1:1837628-1847013 GCF_000179595.2 Acetivibrio cellulolyticus CD2
CAGTCATATTCATAGGTTGTATTTTTCCCATTCCTGTCGAGCTTTGCCATCAGCTCTCCTGTGGGTGTATATTCATAAGTTTCAGTCTTTGATGCTACTCCTATTCCGTTTGGATCACATACCCTTTTGAGTTTTCCAGATGCGTTGTAATAGTAAGTTGTTACATAGCCTCCAAGGTTCTGTTCCTTTAATGTTCCGTCTATATAGTAGGTGTAGCTTGATATTGGAGTTGTTGCCGACTCATCATTATATACATGCTCCAGCCTTCCTAAAATATCATATTCATACTTAATTTCATTCTCTTCCCCATCACGTTTGACACGCACATTGCCCATGTTATCATATTCCTGACTTGCCACGTGCAGTTCCGGGTCTGTTGTGGATACAAGCCTTCCGTTACAGTCATAATCATATTCTGTGAGCCTGTTATATGCATCATAGGATTTATCCTGCAAGCTGCGGGCATTGTATTCCAGCTTTTCATAAGCTACATTCATAGGATCTGTCTTTTCGTAAAGCCTGTTTAATGCGTCATATTTGTATTTATTGACGTTGTCTCTCCAATCCACAGTCCTTATGAGGTTGCCGTTCAAGTCATAATCGTATGTAGTGTCATGAACCACACCACCTGCAGTCACTGTGGAGAATTTCATCCTGTCAAGCTCGTCGTACTGGTAAGTTGTCTGTACACTATTTCCATCTGTAGTTGAAACAGTATTACCGTTTTTGTCGTAGCTTGCATGAGTTGTTATTGCTTCATTTCCATTATATCTTTGTTGGCACTGCGCTTCAACCTTTGAGCTTACAACATTGTATGAATACAGGTCACATATATCATCTGTGGTATCTGTGAGCGTATTCATCATATTTTGCACATAAACCATATTTCCAAGTGAATTATATTGCATTATCTTTTGTGTTGAAGTCAAAGTCCCATCTACCTCGTTCTATTCCTTTAATGTTCCGTCTATATAGTAGGTGTCATGAAACACGTGTAGAATGTCAACACAAACACAAGAACACAAGACCCTCCGGCTCGAAAAATAGTTTACCGCTTACGTTCGTAGAAAAAAGAAAGACGGTCATCGTGTAGACAACCGTCATTAAACCTCAAATCTATGGTTTAAAATCAATATATACATCATTAAATTTATTTTCATCTCTTGTAATCACTAATTGTTCATCTGTTAAATAGAAAGATGGTTTTGCTCTAATATATGTAAACGTATAATCGTATACAAGTGGGTCAGTCTTATAAATTTCTTCAAAATATTTCTTTTCAGAAATTGAAGCATAATGAAGAATTTTATTCGCATCATCAGAATCTATCGGAGGTGAAATTTCATTTCCGTAATTATAAATTTCTAATTTTTCTTTCAGACTAGCAGTATTCTTGAATAAATCACCTAAAAATACTCTGTCCCCAGTTTGCATATCCACGGTTACCCCAATACGAGTATAGGTACTCATATAATCCTCACCTCTATCATCCTTCAATTCAGTAGTATAACATAAGGATAAATATTTTGAATTTTTGTATTTTACAGCTATCTGACTTTCATCCAACCATTCGCAGTCTTTATTTATCCACTCAGTTATTGATGACTTGAGTGTTTGATTTATGCGACCCTCTATGCTTTCATTACCTACACCTGATATTTGTGCATACTTCACTTTGAATGGTTTATTCTTTTTGTTATACGATATATATTCCTTCATATTCACTTTGTAGTCAGTTACATTGTTTGATTTGATTTTTACAGGCTTATTTGTTTGATTATCAATTACATTGCCTGATTTGCATCCTACAAACAACATAGTCATAACAACAAAGAAATATATCAAGATAACCCTTTTCATAATATTCAATCCCTCCCCAACTATTTAAACGCATTAACGGCTTTATTATATGCATCTACTCGGTCATCCCAACCATTAGGAAGACTATATGTATTGCCGTTGACGCTTAATGAAACACTATTTCCTTTTTTATCTTTGTTTATCGTAAATGAACCTCCTTTTCTTATTGAGCTTAAATCTTTATCTATTCCCTGAGGAACTCCATTTACATAATATTGAGTAATAAGAAAAATCCCTAAATCGCCGCCATTTTTATTCACATATGCATTAAGGTTACCCTCACCAGTTTTCTGCATATTACTCCAGAACCAAGCTGACGCTTCCATCGGATATTTATTTGCTATATATGTAGCTGTATCAGCACCTGAAAAAGAATCATTCATTGACTTAAGAAATGCTAAATGCGTATTTCTCCATGTAATCTGAATATATCCTGCCCCTCTTTCATTTTTTCCATACTTTTTATTTGCAAAATAAGCATTACTACCTTGCTCTAATGTATTCTTTCCCCAACCACTTTCTGCTGCCATTGTAGCCATGAATAGGCGTATACTTTCTATGTCAGTAATTCCGTATTTAAGAAGAGTATCGTTTAATTCTTTTACAAATGAAGCACTTGTATCAGGCCATCCAAAGTTTTTCAGTTGATCAGCAGTAACGAGATTACCCGTCCCCTTAGTAGCAGAATTTATATTTATACTTTTTTTAGGTACAACAGTATTACTATCCTTTATTGTTACGCCTGCATAAGACGCAATTTCATTAACATATCCTTGAATACGTCCATCTACAACATATGCAGTTTCATTTGTCACCTTCGTACTGCTTGAGCCATCTTTATTATCAATTATAACAGTTTTTTTATTTCTCCCCAAATCATACTTAATTGTTGTCCTAATATTCTGACTATTTGGATCTTGATTGTTGATTATTATAGTAGCTGTGCTCGTCTTACTATCCCAAAGAACATTATTATTACCACTAATAGCCATAACAATATCTCTGACATTTCCATATGCGCCATATTGACTACCAGTATAGTTTCCGATACTCTGACCATTAATTGATTCATACCCTGTTGGATCAACATACATCATAGGCTCATTATGGCAATATGCATACAGATTCAAACTCAACGGGTCAGCTATTGTACCCATATATGTATCCTGCTGTAAAAATCTTGCCGTTTGCGGGTCATAGTATCTTGCCTGAAGGTTATAGTACTTTGATTCCTCATCGTATTGGTATCCGGCATACAATATCTGGCTCTTTATTATTTCATTCTCATCTATTGTCTCTTCTCCAGTGCTGTCATAGTAGGTCTCAGAGGTTATATTACCAAATTCATCATACTTGTACTGTGAGCGGATACTTTTTGTTGTAGCATCCAGCAGGGCTGTCACATCAGCATGTCCGTTGTAGAAATAGTATACCTTGTTAGTCCCTGTTTCCCTTGATATAAGGTTGGTTCCTATTACATTGAATGCGCTTATTGCTCCGCTGTTTGTGTATTCAAATACTACATTGTCATACTCATAGAAGTATCTTGCAGTCGTTCCGTCTACTGTTTTTGCAACTCTCTTTCCCTCTGCATTGTATGTATTCTCCATCTGCTGGTTTATACCTGTTGTCACGGTAGTCTTGAGCTGGTTTAACAGAGTATAGGTATTGGTGGTTATCGTGCTAGGTCCATTTGTTATGTCATATACATTTTTCAGGTTGCCATTGCTGTCATGGAGATATAGTTTTTTCTGTATTATATTTCCGTATTGGTCATCCTCTCTCTTGGTCACATATTGAATCCTGTTATTATCGGTATATTCATATTTTGTATATGTCACCTCATTGGTTGCCGTTATGGTTTCTATCTCTGTATCCCTGTTTCCTCTTGAATCATAGGTATAGACTATTGTCCTTTGTGCAGTATTTATATCAGGCTCATATATGTTTTTCAGCCTGTTCATGCAATCATATCCGTAGGATGTTGTCTCTGTTGGCTCTGTTGGCCCCCCTAAACGTTCCTGCTTCTGGGTCATGTTATGGGCTCCATCATAGCAGTACTTATAGTATTCTGACTCGGCAAATACTCCCTGATCGTCCTTAGCTTGATTTGTAAGGGTATCCAACAGCCCGTCATCATAATACGTGTATACCTGTCTGAAATTATCGTTGTATGTTATACTTTCTCTTCTTCCATCATCATAGTAATCATATACAGTTGTTTGTCCGTCAGACGTCACTGTCTTCAACCGTCCTGCTGCATCGTAAACCTTATCTACGCTATTGCTTCCAGGGTATACACTTTGTTCCTTTACTTCTCCTGCATTTACTCCTGTAATTATATCATAATTGTATGTTACAGGACCCATGACTATTGTATTGTTGTTTGCATCTACTGATGTTTCTGTCTTTGTTTTTACCCTGTTCAGTTCATCGTAGATTCTCTGCGTTGTGACTCTGCTCTTTAAAACCCCATTTTCCTTTGTCTCAACTATTATCTTTTTAAGATTTCCGTTTCCGTCATATCCCATGTCAGTTGATTCATTCGGCACTGTTATCTGTACGTATGTGCTGCTATCGCCTGTAAACTGGCTTATCATCCTTCCATGACAGTCATATTCATAGGTTGTATTTTCCCCATTCCTATCGAGCTTTTCCATCAGTAAGTGCAGAACGCATTATGGCGATAAATAGCCTTTTAATTTTAAAATACGATAATAAAGCCTATGGTCTGATTAGTTTCCAGACCATAGGCTATTTTCTTGGTAAAAAAGGTTATTTTTTTGAATTATTGAAATCAAAAATATTATTGTATGAATCACGATGTTGTTAATTCAACTAACTCCGGAAAGAACCGTTTTTACCGTTTACTAAGGATCAATAATTGATATCTATAATTTCCTTTTATACTTTTATACTTTGGCTCGTTTTCAGATTTTAAGATTTTAATAATTTTTTTACAGTGTTCTTTGACATTTTTTTATAGGTTTACAGGGTAAGGAAAGACGGTCATCCGAAGACAACCGCCATCAATAATTTTCTACAATTACTTTTCTTTGTTATCAAATGTTTGAGAATTATAACCATAACTCAATAGACTAAATACAGTGTTCCTTTATCATTTTGAGAAAGTTGGCACTGAAGCTTTTCTATTGTTCCAAATCGTTTAGGTTAAATCGCAACAACATATAGCCATTCAAAGAATCTTGGTATGGAAAATTAAGATATAAATAACTTTTGTCCATAGAAAATTCTGTAGTGTCACCTTTGATAGATTCCTGAAATGCTTCAATAAAGCTAGAAATCCTTTCAACCTCTTTTCCAGTTCCAAAGCCATCTGTATAAGAACCTTCTACAATATCAAATTTTAAATTTTCAATATTTCTAATAATACTATCTATGTTGACAAAGTCTTTTAAATTAACTGATTTTCCAGTTGTCAAATTTATTGTTAATAGACGGTCTACGGTTATTGGCTTCCCACCGGTATAGAAATAACAATTATATCTGAGTGAAATATGTTCATCATCAAATAAATAAATTTTGCAAGTGCCTTTTTCAGATCGTACTCCTTCAATTTTTTTATTTATTATTGAACTAAAGTCATTTAAAATTTCATTATAATCATCTTTGAACAGTATCATTTTCAGTTGATTATTAACTTCTTGTAGAACGCTTATATTTTTAATATTATACAACTGAGGATATTCTACGTTGTAATCAACTATATACTTTTTGTCCCCATTCACTACATTTGAGTTAATTCTATAATTAAGTATTTTCCCATAATACTCATTATTATAGAAACTGTTGATTGGGGTAATTTTTATAAACGGGAAGTCTGATTCCTGTTGTTGATTATTAGCACTGCCAAGTTTCTGTTGATGATTGCTTTCACTACGAAATTCGATGTTATACAACAGAAAAGATAAAAAAACAAATACTATAATAATTAAACTATAAGCTTTAAATTTCATATTACTCACCTCTTCTTACTTAGTAGGAAGACCTAATTCGCTTCCTGTCAGTATTTTATATATTTTATTTATATTTGAATTTCTTTTTTGCAAACTTCCTGTATCATTCGAATTAATTCCATTTAACACTCCATGATAATCCTTATTATCTGCTAAATTATTCAAATTTTTGCCAGTAGCGCTGCCATATTCCCAAAACCACCCAGTTGCTTCCCAGGCATATTCACCAACATCTATAACACCAAGTTCTCCAGGCTTAATTTGGCTGACAGGTTTATTATAAACTCCACCTATTAGTTGATATCCATCTTTCATAATACTTTGATCCTTTATGTAGTTAGCGAATCTCTGATAATTATCTCTGCCAGTTATTTGAATATAACCAGAGCCTCTAAATAATTCTCCATCATTTCCACCTTTATTTCCCAAATCGGAATTATTAGAGTATTTATTATTAAAATAAGTTTCTGGTGAACTACCATTAAATTTTTCTAGCGTTCTACTACCAAACGAAGATTCGTGTGCAGCTTCGCCTAGAAAAAATGCAATACGAAGAGGTGTATTTATATGATAATTTTCCAATATACGATTTAATTCTGCTAAATTTGATTGTCTTTCTGTGGGAGTTGATCCCATATAAAAACCAAAATCATCTAAATTTTGTAGTGTAACTAATCCCCCAGCATTACCCGTCCCCTTAGAAGATGAATTGCTAGAACTATTATTTGCTTCTCCAGTAGAGGCATCAGGGTACGAAGGTCCCACTTTCTGGGAATAGGTTAGAATTGCTACTAATGAACTAACATCTTCACCTGTACCACCATTGCTTTTCTTAAGGTATTTATCATATGCCTCCTTAAATTGAGAATTATTCTTATATTCCTTCGTTTCAAGTATTAGCTTTCTATCTTTACTTGCTTTTTCTGCAGCATCTTCTTGTGCTTTTGTTCTAACATACTTTTTTGGGTTCCACCAATTTAGTTTATCGCGCCCTTCTTGCTCCTCTTCATATACTTCTTTTTGATTTAAAATATCGTACAACAAATCAGCAGCTGTCTTTGCAGCATACCCTGTCGGGTCAACATACATTATAGGCTCATTATGGCAATATGCATACAGATTCAAACTCAATGGATCATTTGCACTACCCATATATGTATCCTGCTGTAAAAATCTTGCCGTTTGCGGATCATAGTATCTTGCCTGAAGGTTATAGTACTTTGATTCCTCATCGTATTGGTATCCGGCATACAATATCTGGCTCTTTATTATTTCATTCTCATCTATTGTCTCTACTCCAGTGCTGTCATAGTAGGTCTCAGAGGTTATATTGCCGAATTCATCATACTTGTACTGTGAGCGGATATTTTTTGTCGTAGCATCCAGCAGGGCTGTAACATCAGCATGTCCGTTGTAGAAATAGTATACCTTGTCAGTTCCTGTTTCCCTTGATATAAGGTTGGTTCCTATTACATTGAATGCGCTTATTGTCCCACTGTTTGTGTATTCAAATACCACATTGTCATACTCATAGAAGTATCTTGCAGTCGTTCCGTCTACTGTTTTTGCAACTCTCTTTCCCTCTGCATTGTATGTATTTCCCATTTGCTGGTTTATACCTGTTGTCAAAGTAGTCTTGAGCTGGTTTAACAGAGTATAGGTATTGGTGGTTATCGTGCTTGGTCCATTTGTTATGTCATATACATTTTTCAGGTTGCCATTGCTGTCATGGAGATACAGTCTTTTCTGTATTATATTTCCGTATTGGTCATCCTCTCTCTTGGTCACATATTGAATCCTGTTATTATCGGTATATTCATATTTTGTATATGTCACCTCATTGGTTGCCGTTATGGTTTCTATCTCTGTATTCCTGTTTCCTCTTGAATCATAGGTATAGGCTATTGTTCTTTGTGCAGTATTTATATCAGGCTCATATATGTTTTTCAGCCTGTTCATGCAATCATAGTCGTAGGATGTTGTCTCTGTTGTCTCTGTTGGCTCTGTTGGTCCTCCTAAACGTTCCTGCTTCTGGGTCATGTTATGGGCTCCATCATAGCAGTACTTATAGTATTCTGACTCTGCAAATACTCCCTGACTGTCCTTAACTTGATTTGTAAGGGTATCCAACAGCCCGTCATCATAATATGTGTATACCTGTCTGAAATTATCGTTGTTTGTTATACTTTCTCTTCTTCCATCATCATAGTAATCATATACGGTTGTTTGTCCGTCAGATGTCACTGTCTTCAATCTTCCTGCCGCATCGTAGACCTTATCTACGCTATTGCTTCCAGGGTATACACTTTGTTCCTTTACTTCTCCTGCATTTACTCCTGTAATTATATCATAATTGTATGTTACGGGACCCATGACTATTGTATTGTTGTTTGCATCTACTGATGTTTCTGTCTTTGTTTTTACCCTGTTCAGTTCATCGTAGATTCTCTGCGTTGTGACTCTGCTCTGTAAAACCCCATTTTCCTTTGTCTCAACTATTATCTTTTTGAGATTTCCGTTTCCGTCATATCCCATGTCAGTTGATTCATTCGGCACTGTTATCTGTACATATGTGCTGCTATCGCCTGTAAACTGGCTTATCATCCTTCCATGACAGTCATATTCATAGGTTGTATTTTTCCCATTCCTATCGAGCTTTTCCATCAGCTCTCCTGTGGGTGTATACTCATAAGTTTCAGTCTTTGATGCTACTCCTATTCCGTTTGGATCACATACCCTTTTGAGTTTTCCAGATGCGTTGTAATAGTATGTTGTTACATAGCCTCCAAGGTTCTGTTCCTTTAATGTTCCGTCTATATAGTAGGTGTAGTTAGACATTGGAATAGTGGCCAACTCATCATTATATACATGCTCCAACCTTCCTAAAATATCATATTCATACTTAATTTCATTCTCTTCCCCATCACGTTTGACACGCACATTGCCCATGTTATCATATTCCTGACTCGCCACGTGCAGTTCCGGGTCTGTTGTGGATACAAGCCTTCCGTTACAGTCATAATCATATTCTGTGAGCCTGTTATATGCATCATAGGATTTATCCTGCAAGCTGCGGGCATTGTATTCCAGCTTTTCATAAGCTACATTCATAGGATCTGTCTTTTCGTAAAGCCTGTTTAAGGCGTCATACTCGTATTTATTGGCATTGTCTCTCCAATCCACAGTCCTTATGAGGTTGCCGTTTAAGTCATAATCGTATGTAGTGTCATGAACCACACCACATGCAGTCACTGTAGAGAATTTCATCCTGTCAAGCTCGTCGTACTGGTAAGTTGTCTGTACACTATTTCCATCTGTAGTTGAAACAGTATTGCCGTTTTTGTCGTAGCTTGCATGAGTTGTTATTGCTTCATTTCCATTATATCTTTGTTGGCACTGCGTTTCAACCTTTGAGCTTACTACATTGTATGAATACAGATCACATATATCATCTGTGGTATCTGTGAGCGTATTCATCATATTTTGCACATAAACCATATTTCCAAGTGAATTATATTGCATTATCTTTTGTGTTGAAGTCAAAGTCC
>NZ_JH556653.1:1847113-1852008 GCF_000179595.2 Acetivibrio cellulolyticus CD2
CCATCCTTTTTGCAGCAATTATTCCATTAACTAAAGTTAATGCTGACTTTTCTCCAGTATACCCTGTAGGATCAACATACATCATAGGTTCATTATGGCAATATGCATACAGATTCAAACTCAACGGGTCATTTGCTGAACCCATATATGTATCCTGCTGTAAGAATCTTGCCGTTTGCGGATCATAGTATCTTGCTTGGAGGTTATAGTACTTTGATTCCTCATCGTATTGGTATCCGGCATACAATATCTGGCTCTTTATTATTTCATTCTCATCTATTGTCTCTTCTCCAGTGCTGTCATAGTAGGTCTCAGAGGTTATATTACCAAATTCATCATACTTGTACTGTGAGCGGATACTTTTTGTCGTAGCATCCAGCAGGGCTGTCACATCAGCATGTCCGTTGTAGAAATAGTATACCTTGTCAGTTCCTGTTTCCCTTGATATAAGGTTGGTTCCTATTACATTGAATGCGCTTATTGCTCCGCTGTTTGTGTATTCAAATACTACATTGTCATACTCATAGAAGTATCTTGCAGTCGTTCCGTCTACTGTTTTTGCAACTCTCTTTCCCTCTGCATTGTATGTATTCTCCATCTGCTGGTTTATACCTGTTGTCACGGTAGTCTTGAGCTGGTTTAACAGAGTATAGGTATTGGTGGTTATCGTGCTAGGTCCATTTGTTATGTCATATACATTTTTCAGGTTGCCATTGCTGTCATGGAGATACAGTCTTTTCTGTATTATATTTCCGTATTGGTCATCCTCTCTCTTGGTCACATATTGAATCCTGTTATTATCGGTATATTCATATTTTGTATATGTCACCTCATTGGTTGCCGTTATGGTTTCTATCTCTGTATCCCTGTTTCCTCTTGAATCATAGGTATAGGCTATTGTCCTTTGTGCAGTATTTATATCAGGCTCATATATGTTTTTCAGCCTGTTCATGCAATCATAGGCGTAGGATGTTGTCTCTGTTGGCTCTGTTGGTCCTCCTAAACGTTCCTGCTTCTGGGTCATATTATGGGCTCCATCATAGCAGTACTTATAGTATTCTGACTCAGCAAATACTCCCTGATCGTCCTTAACTTGATTTGTAAGGGTATCCAACAGCCCGTCATCATAATACGTGTATACCTGTCTGAAATTATCGTTGTATGTTATACTTTCTCTTCTTCCATCATCATAGTAATCATATACGGTTGTTTGTCCGTCAGACGTCACTGTCTTCAACCGTCCTGCTGCATCGTAAACCTTATCTACGCTATTGCTTCCAGGGTATACACTTTGTTCCTTTACTTCTCCTGCATTTACTCCTGTAATTATATCATAATTGTATGTTACAGGACCCATGACTATTGTATTGTTGTTTGCATCTACTGATGTTTCTGTCTTTGTTTTTACCCTGTTCAGTTCATCGTAGATTCTCTGCGTTGTGACTCTGCTCTGTAAAACCCCATTTTCCTTTGTCTCAACTATTATCTTTTTAAGATTTCCGTTTCCGTCATATCCCATGTCAGTTGATTCATTCGGCACTGTTATCTGTACGTATGTGCTGCTATCGCCTGTAAACTGGCTTATCATCCTTCCATGACAGTCATATTCATAGGTTGTATTTTTCCCATTCCTATCGAGCTTTTCCATCAGCTCTCCTGTGGGTGTATACTCATAAGTTTCAGTCTTTGATGATACTCCTATTCCGTTTGGATCACATACCATTTTGAGTTTTCCAGATGCGTTGTAATAGTATGTTGTTACATAGCCTCCAAGGTTCTGTTCCTTTAATGTTCCGTCTATATAGTAGGTATAGCTTGACATTGGAGTTGTTTCCGACTCATCATTATATACATGCTCCAGCCTTCCTAAAATATCATATTCATACTTAATTTCATTCTCTTCCCCATCACGTTTGACACGCACATTGCCCATGTTATCATATTCCTGACTTGCCTCGTGCAGTTCCGGGTCTGTTGTGGATACAAGCCTTCCGTTACAGTCATAATCATATTCTGTGAGCCTGTTATATGCATCATAGGATTTATCCTGCAAGCTACGGGCATTGTATTCCAGCTTTTCATAAGCTACATTCATAGGATCTGTCTTTTCGTAAAGCCTGTTTAAGGCATCATATTTGTATTTATTGGCGTTGTCTGTTGATTTACACTGAAAGTAGACCATCTGTACGTTAGTATTTATTAGCACCAATTTGTGATGTAACTTCAGCCTCCATCAATTTATTTAGAATTAATGCCATGAGTTCTCTCATGAAATCTCCATCTTTTACATGTCCATAATGCTTGAAAATTTCATCGATTAGTGGCATTATATTACTTGTGTCTTTTATAGCCACGATATGACCTCCTCTACTTTTGTTTTGGACTAACATAGTAGAAAAACATATCGTGGCTTTGTTTTCAAGGAACAATATCTTCCAACAATTTTAAGCCGCCAATTTTACACCACTACTTAAGACTATAACTTTTATCGGTTTGCCGGGTACGTACTAACTTAAATCCAATACTACAAAGTTCATCATTCTGCTAGGAGTGTATCAATCGAAGCAACAGAACCATCCCGATGTTTCTACACCAAAAACGCATGATTCATTTTACTACTCACACTTTTGTAATTGGTAAAATGAATACATATCAACAGCAATGACATAATTATTGATTATAATAAACTTAGTCGAAATGAAGTCATACTCATTTATAGAATGAGGCGATATTGCCATTACAACAACAACTGTACCCATAGTATCAGGTTTTATTCCTTCTATTCCCGAAAAGTTACCAAGTATATCGTCTTTTGCCATCTGCTCTACTGTTTCGTTATAGTACACAAATACAGGTTTTTTATATTCATACATTGAACCACTTAGAGTTGATTTAATAAAGTGAGTTTTTGATAACTCTATTGTACCATTATCTAAAGCGCCCCCTGTAATATCGTACTTTAAACTGTACCCTACAGTATCTCCAACTTGCCATTTTCCATATAATATTTGTTCGATTTTTTTTGTCGCAAATTTATATTCATGGTTATATTCCGTACTATACCCATTTATTAGAGCAGAAATTTGTTTATTATCCTCATAAGCTTCACTGTTACTTATATTTGTTTTGCCATTAATAAGTATTACAGAAATAAAAATCAATACTACAAGGGGAATAAATAAAACTAATTTTTTCATGAAATCATCCTTTCCAATTCTCTCTACTATAAGGATTTTGTAGGCAGAGGGCTTCATCACCCTTCGCCTACAATTAAATCTAAACAGAAATTTATAGATACGGTATGTATGCAATCCCTGCATTAATTACTTTTTGCTTTGTATCATAATAATGATTGTAATCCGCATTAAAAAACAAATTAAGCTCATTGTTTCGACGCGTTACCAGTCCATCTATTCTGCTTCCTTGAAATTTTGTATACGTGAATCCATCAATGATTTTTTGCTTATTAAAACCGTATGTTGTTAGCGCTTCTGCAAGGTCTGATCCACTTGATAGCGAAGCAGGAACATTAAATACCAATGCGACTATTGCATCAAATTGATTCTGCTTTAAAGTAACATTATTATTTTTTGAAAAATCATTTACCGTTTCCACAGCAGCAGCCAAATCGTTTTGTAAATATCTCTGCACTTCATCTGCTATCTCTTTAGCAGTATGTGTTGCTATAAAATTCTTTATTATGTTAAATTCATTAGCAGTTTTGATGCTGTGACCAATTCCAAATGTTAAATCTGCACTTGAGTTGAAACTGCCTGTCCATGGGTTGTGATTGGAATCCTTTGTACTATAGATATAAGGAATATTTCCTTCTGCCAACGCAAGCCAACTTTCTCCTTTAAACACTTGGTTACCCGTCCCCTTAGAAGATGAATTGCTAGAACTATTATTTGCTTCTCCAGTAGAGGCATCAGGGTACGAAGGTCCCACTTTCTGGGAATAAGTTAGAATTGCTATTAATGAACTAACATCTTCACCTGTACCACCATTGCTTTTCTTAAGGTATTTATCATATGCCTCCTTAAATTGAGAATTATTCTTATATTCCTTCGTTTCAAGTATTAGCTTCCTATCTTTACTTGCTTTTCCTGCAGCATCTTCTTGTGCTTTTGTTCTAACATACTTTTTTGGGTTCCACCAATTTAGTTTATCGCGCCCTTCTTGCTCCTCTTCATATACTTCTTTTTGATTTAAAACATCGTACAACAAATCAGCAGCTGTCTTTGCAGCAGCATACCCTGTAGGATCAACATACATCATAGGTTCATTATGACAATATGCATACAGATTCAAACTTAACGGATCATTTACACTACCCATATATGTATCCTGCTGTAAGAACCTTGCCGTTTGCGGGTCATAGTATCTTGCTTGAAGGTTATAGTACTTTGATTCCTCATCGTATTGGTATCCGGCATATAATATCTGGCTCTTTATTATTTCATTCTCATCTATTGTCTCTTCTCCAGTGCTGTCATAGTAGGTCTCAGAGGTTATATTACCAAATTCATCATACTTGTACTGTGAGCGGATACTTTTTGTCGTAGCATCCAGCAGGGCTGTCACATCAGCATGTCCGTTATAGAAATAGTATACCTTGTCAGTTCCTGTTTCCCTTGAGATAAGGTTGGTTCCTATTACATTGAATGCACTTATTGTCCCGCTGTTTGTGTATTCAAATGCTACATTGTCATACTCATAGAAGTATCTTGCAGTCGTTCCGCCTACGGTTTTTGCAACCCTCTTTCCCTCTGCATTATACGTGTTTTCCATCTGCTGGTTTATACCTGTTGTCACGGTAGTCTTGAGTCTGGTTTAACAGAGTATAGGTATTGGTTGTTATAGTGCTAGGTCCATTTGTTATGTCATATACATTT
>NZ_JH556653.1:1852108-1856399 GCF_000179595.2 Acetivibrio cellulolyticus CD2
TGTTCCCTCTTGAATCATAGGTATAGGCTATTGTCCTTTGTGCAGTATTTATATCAGGCTCATATATGTTTTTCAGCCTGTTCATGCAATCATAGCCGTAGGATGTTGTCTCTGTTGGCTCTGTTGGTCCTCCTAAACGTTCCTGCTTCTGGGTCATGTTATGGGCTCCATCATAGTAGTACTTATAGTATTCTGACTCGGCAAATACTCCCTGATCGTCCTTAGCTTGATTTGTAAGGGTATCCAACAGCCCGTCATCATAATACGTGTATACCTGTCTGAAATTATCGTTGTATGTTATACTTTCTCTTCTTCCATCATCATAGTAATCATATACGGTTGTTTGTCCGTCAGACGTCACTGTCTTCAATCTTCCTGCCGCATCGTAAACCTTATCTACGCTATTGCTTCCAGGGTATATACTTTCTTCCTTTACTTCTCCTGCATTTACTCCTGTAATTATATCATAATTGTATGTTACAGGACCCATGACTATTGTATTGTTGTTTGCATCTACTGATATTTCTGTCTTTGTTTTTACCCTATTCAGTTCATCGTAGATTCTCTGCGTTGTGACTCTGCTCTTTAAAACCCCATTTTCCTTTGTCTCAACTATTATCTTCTTGAGATTTCCGTTTCCGTCATATCCCATGTCAGTTGATTCATTCGGCACTCTTATCTGTACATATGTGCTGCTATCGCCTGTAAACTGGCTTATCATCCTTCCATGGCAATCATATTCATAGGTTGTATTTTTCCCATTCCTGTCGAGCTTTTCCATCAGCTCTCCTGTGGGTGTATACTCATAAGTTTCAGTCTTTGATGCTACTCCTGTTCCGTTTGGATCACATACCCTTTTGAGTTTTCCAGATGCGTTGTAATAGTAAGTTGTTACATAGCCTCCAAGGTTCTGTTCCTTTAATGTTCCGTCTATATAGTAGGTGTCATAAAACACGTGTAGAATGTCAAGACCCTCTGGCTCGAAAAATGCGCCAATTCAACTAACTCTGGAAAGAACCCAATTTTACTTGACATTCTACAATCTAGAATTAATTAGGGATCCAGATAAGTGTAATTATTCGGCAAGTTTTTATGTTTACCTTAATAGAAATTAATGACGGTCATCCGAAGACAACCGCCATCAAAATGTATATTATTTTTTGCTTGTTACTGAAAATTAGTGCAATTAATTGACATTGAGCTTACTATCATAAAACAATCCGTTGCTCATTTGATAGAAAACCCACTCTATATGTTCAGCATTAGGATCATCGATAAAACCAATAGTAATCTTTACATCTTTTAATCCGTCATTATTTATATCCTTAATTGAAGCTTCTATAATCTTAAATCCAGTTTGAAATGGTGCTTGAAACTTATAAAGAATATCTTCATGCTCATTTATTAAATAGGCTGCTGGATATACCTTATCACCATGATTGACTTCTCCAGAAACAAATTTAACACTTCCCCAAGAATTTAGATCGATTGCAAACGAATGCTCCTTACTTGGTATAAAATCTTTGATGTCTGCAAGTTTGTATGGTCTAAAAAGATAATTTCCATCTAAAGATAGGTCTTTATAAGCTTCTCCTTTATCTGTATACTTTATTTTTGCGTCTATCTCATCGTTTTCTTTAAATACTAATGTTAAATTTCCTTTGTTTCCAACTTTGTCGCTAAACCGACATTCAGCTACGGCATTATTAATTGTCCCTAATAAATCTCCCAAATATTTTGACGGTTCAAGTGAATAGGAGTAAAAATCTGGATATGCAATTGAACCTGTAGATAATTTTCCTTCAATAACTCCATTTTCTATTTTTGAGATGAAAAAAGAAAAATAATCATATGCTGCACCATTCCAACTTTTCACAACCCATATCTTTTTAAGGTACTGATTATAGTCGGTTGCTTTAATGTTATCCCCAGATGTAGAAGTACTTGGTTTAGTTGGCATAACAGTCACATGATCAGTTGAAGAATCTGTACTTGTTGTTTCATTAGTCTTGCTGATTGTAGAAGAAGGACTTTCTGAAACTTCAGATTTATCTTTTAAGCTCCCACAACTTGTCAAGCTAATGATAAAAACAACGAAAAATATAGTTGATATGGCAGTTGCTCTTACTTTTTTCATTAACACATTTCCCCTTTCATTGTACTGAAGTTATCCATTTTATGGCTGCATTTGTATCGCCAATTAAATTATACCAATTGTTGGCATAGTCGATCCGATTCTGTTTTTTAGTTGCATCGTCATGAGACCTTTCATATGTTCCATGAAATACCAAAGCTAAATCGCCAGCATTCTTTGTCGAAATAATAAAATCCGCATACGTCATTTTGTATGGACTGCCATATTGAGCAGATAAAGATGGCAACCATTCGCCTCCACCAGGTTTCATACTCGATAACAAAAAATCTAGTTCCAAATTCATAAGTTTTTTAGCATCACTTTTGGCCATATTATTAGCTGAGTTTTTATCAAGTCCTGCCCAATTAAGGAATTTTGTTGCATCATCCCATTGGACTATGCCATACCCCAATGTAGTATTATTTAAATCCTGCCATACGCCGGGGTTGAACCAGCTTTCTTGTTGAATATTTCCAAGCAAGCCACATATAGCTTCCTTTGACCAACCTATATCTTTTTGAGATAAATAATCATAAATGTATTGAGCATTTGCTACCTGTTCCGCAGGAGATAATCGATTTTTATCAGTTGAAACCTTAGCATACGCATCATCATTACCCGTCCCCTTAGATGGAGGAGGAGGTGGTGCTGGTCTATACATCAGTGTAGATAGCATTGATTGTAACTGTTTAACATCAGACATAGTACCTCCGTATGCCTTCTTCAAATAGGCATTACAAGCCTCCCTGAAATAAGCATCATTCTTATAAGCATCTGTATCTTTTAACATTTCTCTTGCTGTAGCAGCATTCGAAGCATACTTATACTTATTGGCTATTTCTGCTTTTACATCAATATCTGAGTCTTCTTCTTTATAATATTTATTTATATTTAGCTGACTTTCCTCCCATCCTTTTTTTGCAGCAATTATTTCATTAACTAAAGTTAATGCTGACTTTTCTCCAGTATACCCAGTAGGATCAACATACATCATAGGCTCATTATGGCAATATGCATACAGATTCAAACTCAACGGGTCAGCTATTGTACCCATATATGTATCCTGCTGTAAAAATCTTGCCGTTTGCGGATCATAGTATCTTGCCTGAAGGTTATAGTACTTTGATTCCTCATCGTATTGGTATCCGGCATACAATATCTGGCTCTTTATTATTTCATTCTCATCTATTGTCTCTTCTCCAGTGCTGTCATAGTAGGTCTCAGAGGTTATATTACCAAATTCATCATACTTGTACTGTGAGCGGATACTTTTTGTTGTAGCATCCAGCAGGGCTGTCACATCAGCATGTCCGTTGTAGAAATAGTATACCTTGTTAGTCCCTGTTTCCCTTGATATAAGGTTGGTTCCTATTACATTGAATGCGCTTATTGCTCCGCTGTTTGTGTATTCAAATACTACATTGTCATACTCATAGAAGTATCTTGCAGTCGTTCCGTCTACTGTTTTTGCAACTCTCTTTCCCTCTGCATTGTATGTATTCTCCATCTGCTGGTTTATACCTGTTGTCACGGTAGTCTTGAGCTGGTTTAACAGAGTATAGGTATTGGTGGTTATCGTGCTCGGTCCATTTGTTATGTCATATACATTTTTCAGGTTGCCATTGCTGTCATGGAGATATAGTTTTTTCTGTATTATATTTCCGTATTGGTTATCCTCTCTCTTGGTCACATATTGAATCCTGTTATTATCGGTATATTCATATTTTGTATATGTCACCTCATTGGTTGCCGTTATGGTTTCTATCTCTGTATCCCTGTTTCCTCTTGAATCATAGGTATAGGCTATTGTCCTTTGTGCAGTATTTATATCAGGCTCATATATGTTTTTCAGCCTGTTCATGCAATCATAGCCGTAGGATGTTGTCTCTGTTGGCTCTGTTGGTCCTCCTAAACGTTCCTGCTTCTGGGTCATATTATGGGCTCCATCATAGCAGTACTTATAGTATTCTGACTCGGCAAATACTCCCTGATCGTCCTTAGCTTGATTTGTAAGGGTATCCAACAGCCCGTCATCATAATACGTGTATACCTGTCTGAAATTATCGTTGTATGTTATACTTTCTCTTCTTCCATCATCATAGTAATCATATACGGTTGTTTGTCCGTCAGATGTCACTGTCTTCAATCTTCCTGCCG
>NZ_JH556653.1:1856499-1921958 GCF_000179595.2 Acetivibrio cellulolyticus CD2
AGGTATTGGTGGTTATCGTGCTCGGTCCATTTGTTATGTCATATACATTTTTCAGGTTGCCATTGCTGTCATGGAGATATAGTTTTTTCTGTATTATATTTCCGTATTGGTTATCCTCTCTCTTGGTCACATATTGAATCCTGTTATTATCGGTATATTCATATTTTGTATATGTCACCTCATTGGTTGCCGTTATGGTTTCTATCTCTGTATCCCTGTTTCCTCTTGAATCATAGGTATAGGCTATTGTCCTTTGTGCAGTATTTATATCAGGCTCATATATGTTTTCAGCCTGTTCATGCAATCATAGCCGTAGGATGTTGTCTTTGTTGGCTCTGTTGGTCCCCCTAAACGTTCCTGCTTCTGGGTCATGTTATGGGCTCCATCATAGCAGTACTTATAGTATTCTGACTCGGCAAATACTCCCTGATCGTCCTTAGCTTGATTTGTAAGAGTATCCAACAGCCCGTCATCATAATACGTGTATACCTGTCCGAAATTATGGTTGTATGTTATACTTTCTCTTCTTCCATCATCATAGTAATCATATACGGTTGTTTGTCCGTCAGACGTCACTGTCTTCAATCTTCCTGCCGCATCGTAAACCTTATCTACGCTATTGCTTCCAGGGTATACACTTTGTTCCTTTACTTCTCCTGCATTTACTCCTGTAATTATATCATAATTGTATGTTACGGGACCCATGACTATTGTATTGTTGTTTGCATCTACTGATGTTTCTGTCTTTGTTTTTACCCTGTTCAGTTCATCGTAGATTCTCTGCGTTGTGACTCTGCTCTGTAAAACCCCATTTTCCTTTGTCTCAACTATTATCTTTTTTAGATTTCCGTTTCCGTCATATCCCATGTCAGTTGATTCATTCGGCACTGTTATCTGTACATATGTGCTGCTATCGCCTGTAAACTGGCTTATCATCCTTCCATGACAGTCATATTCATAGGTTGTATTTTCCCCATTCCTATCGAGCTTTTCCATCAGCTCTCCTGTGGGTGTATACTCATAAGTTTCAGTCTTTGATGCTACTCCTATTCCGTTTGGATCACATACCCTTTTGAGTTTTCCAGATGCGTTGTAATAGTATGTTGTTACATAGCCTCCAAGGTTCTGTTCCTTTAATGTTCCGTCTATATAGTAGGTGTCATGAAATACGTGTAGAATGTCAAATGTCAAGACCCTTCCGGCTCGAAAAATGCACCAATTCAACTAACTCTGGAAAGAACCTGTTTACCGCTTACCTTTGTTCCTTTACTTCTCCTGCATTTACTCCTGTAATTATATCATAATTGTATGTTACGGGACCCATGACTATTGTATTGTTGTTTGCATCTACTGATGTTTCTGTCTTTGTTTTTACCCTGTTCAGTTCATCGTAGATTCTCTGCGTTGTGACTCTGCTCTGTAAAACCCCATTTTCCTTTGTCTCAACTATTATCTTTTTTAGATTTCCGTTTCCGTCATATCCCATGTCAGTTGATTCATTCGGCACTGTTATCTGTACATATGTACTGCTATCGCCTGTAAACTGGCTTATCATCCTTCCATGACAGTCATATTCATAGGTTGTATTTTCCCCATTCCTATCGAGCTTTTCCATCAGCTCTCCTGTGGGTGTATACTCATAAGTTTCAGTCTTTGATGCTACTCCTATTCCGTTTGGATCACATACCCTTTTGAGTTTTCCAGATGCGTTGTAATAGTATGTTGTTACATAGCCTCCAAGGTTCTGTTCCTTTAATGTTCCGTCTATATAGTAGGTGTCATGAAATACGTGTAGAATGTCAAATGTCAAGACCCTTCCGGCTCGAAAAATGCACCAATTCAACTAACTCTGGAAAGAACCCAATTTTACTTGACATTCTACATGTTGGTCCTCCTAAACGTTCCTGCTTCTGGGTCATATTATGGGCTCCATCATAGCAGTACTTATAGTATTCTAGTATTCTGACTCAGCAAGATAAAAAAGACGGTCATCGTGTAGACAACCGCCATTAAAAAATGTATAGTATTTTTTGCTTGCTACTGATAATTAGTGCAATAAATTTTTCCAACTTTCATTCTCAGTTTCGATGTAGCACATCCGTCTAGAATTTTTTTGAAAGGTAGTCCGTTATAGTTTTTATGTCTTTATTGTTACCGGAATCATTTATTTCTTGATCCAGCTTGGAATCATTAGCAAACGTTCCATTATTCTTTTGGAAAAAAACATTTGCTATTGGTTCTATTCTACCATGGTGGGATAGTGTTGTATTAAGAATAATAATTATATCTTTTAGCCCATCCTTATTAGCATCTTGGAATGAAATATCGCTAACATCAACATTAACAGTAGTAGCACCTAAACAAATTTCATAAAGAATGTTTTCATCTGTATCCGTTAAATAAAATAATACATCTGTATACCTCTCTCCTTCAATTTTTCCTGATACAAATTTAACATTACCCCATGAGTTTAAATCTACCATAAAAGACTGACTTTCAATAGGAATAAAATCTTCTATGTCATCTATATTATATGGTGTAAACTGATACACTCCCTCCTTTGACAGATAATTATTGGATTCGTTTCTGTGCAAATACTCAACGGTTGCTTCTACCTCGTCATTTGTCTTAAAGACAATTTTAATATTCCCCTTAATTCCAGAGCCATTATCGAACTGACATTCAGCTATGCCATTAATTATTTTCCCAAATAAGTTCTCGTAATTATTAAAAGTATCACCCACAGCTGGATATATATCAAAGAAACCTGTTATTTCACCATTTACTATTTTATTAATGCAAAAAGAAGGATATAACTCAAAATCATTAGTTTCACTTTTCACTACCCAGACCTTTTTAATATATTGATTATAGTCAACTGTTTCATTACTTTCCGCTGATGGAGAACTTCTTAATTGTATTGGTATAACAGTCGTACTATAAGGAGAAGAATTGGGAATGCTTGTCCTATTAATACAGCCTGTTAAACCAATACTAAGCGTTATAGCACATATTATTAATATGGAGGTTAAACAAATTTTCTTCATTAAAACATCTCCTATCTTGAAAATATTGTATCACTAACTATTGTTTGATTTTTGCTATCATTTACTTAAAAAATCATACCATTTTTGGGCACTTTCATTTCTTTTTTTACGTGCTGTACTTGAGTCTTCAGATCTTTCATAGGATCCATGGAACACCAACGCCAATTCACCTGCGCCTTTGTGAGAATTAATAAACTCATTTACAGTCATTTTATATGGTGAGCCGTATTTTGTAGTTGGTATCCACTCACCTCCATATTTAGTTTTTTCTTCTTTGCTACCTTCTAAATTTAAAGTAATTAGCAAAAACTTCAATTGACTATCCATAAGTTCTTTAGGATTATTTTTTGCCATCGCATCAGCTTTTTTTGCATCAAGACCCTTCCATTCAAGAAATTTTTCTGGAGCATACTTGTTTGGCGTCCATTGGACTAAACCATAACCATTCCCAAACCCTGTTGTATCTAAGTTCTGCCATTCAGCAGGATTTATTCCGCTTTCTCTTTCCATATTTCCAAGCAATCCAGCAATAGCTTCTTTAGACCAACCTTTTGCAGTTAAATAGTTATAAATATATTTAGCGTTCGCTTGCTTTTGTTCTTCAGTCAAAGCTCCAATACCAGAACCAGCGTCACTTGTAATACAAGTATATATTGTTCCATATTCGCCAGTCTGACCATATACTATATCGCCATACGCCCCCTTAGAAGATGTATTATTAGGCAAATCGTCTTCTGTAATTGCAGAGGTTCTCCTAGACGCTGCTATGGATTCCGAAGCACTAGTAGGTGTTTCTATTCCAGTGTTATATAGAAAATTTTTATCGTCTATATACATTTTCCCATCAAAAATCGGAGCATTAAAATTAAACTCTCTACCATCTTTTTTACGTACCGCTGTAGCCGTTTTAGTTTTTGGATCCCATTCTACCTCAAAATCATATTTTGTAGCTATTTCTCTAAGCCACACAGCTGCATGACCTGTAGGATCAACATACATCATAGGTTCATTATGACAATATGCATACAGATTCAAACTCAACGGATCATTTGCACTACCCATATATGTATCCTGCTGCAGGAACCTTGCCGTTTGCGGATCATAGTATCTTGCTTGAAGGTTATAGTACTTTGATTCCTCATCGTATTGGTATCCGGCATACAATATCTGGCTCTTTATTATTTCGTTCTCATCTATTGTCTCTACTCCAGTGCTGTCATAGTAGGTCTCAGAGGTTATATTACCGAATTCATCATACTTGTACTGTGAGCGGATATTCTTTGTCGTAGAATCCAGAAGGTCTGTCACATCAGCATGTCCGTTGTAGAAATAGTATACCTTGTCAGTTCCTGTTTCCCTTGAGATAAGGTTGGTTCCTATTACATTGAATGCGCTTATTGTCCCACTGTTTGTGTATTCAAATGCCACATTGTCATACTCATAGAAGTATCTTGCAGTCGTTCCGCCTACGGTTTTTGCAACCCTCTTTCCCTCTGCATTGTATGTATTCTCCATCTGCTGGTTTATACCTGTTGTCAAAGTAGTCTTGAGCTGGTTTAACAGAGTATAGGTATTGGTTGTTATAGTGCTAGGTCCATTTGTTATGTCATATACATTTTTCAGGTTGCCATTGCTGTCATGGAGATACAGTCTTTTCTGTATTATATTTCCGTATTGGTCATCCTCTCTCTTGGTCACATATTGAATCCTGTTATTATCGGTATATTCATATTTTGTATATGTCACCTCATTGGTTGCCGTTATGGTTTCTATCTCTGTATCCCTGTTCCCTCTTGAATCATAGGTATAGGCTATTGTCCTTTGTGCAGTATTTATATCAGGCTCATATATGTTTTTCAGCCTGTTCATGCAATCATATCCGTAGGATGTTGTCTCTGTTGGCTCTGTTGGCCCCCCTAAACGTTCCTGCTTCTGGGTCATGTTATGGGCTCCATCATAGCAGTACTTATAGTATTCTGACTCGGCAAATACTCCCTGATCGTCCTTAGCTTGATTTGTAAGAGTATCCAACAGCCCGTCATCATAATACGTGTATACCTGTCTGAAATTATCGTTGTATGTTATACTTTCTCTTCTTCCATCATCATAGTAATCATATACGGTTGTTTGTCCGTCAGACGTCACTGTCTTCAACCGTCCTGCTGCATCGTAGACCTTATCTACGCTATTGCTTCCAGGGTATACACTTTGTTCCTTTACTTCTCCTGCATTTACTCCTGTAATTATATCATAATTGTATGTTACGGGACCCATGACTATTGTATTGTTGTTTGCATCTACTGATGTTTCTGTCTTTGTTTTTACCCTGTTCAGTTCATCGTAGATTCTCTGCGTTGTGACTCTGCTCTGTAAAACCCCATTTTCCTTTGTCTCAACTATTATCTTTTTGAGATTTCCGTTTCCGTCATATCCCATGTCAGTTGATTCATTCGGCACTCTTATCTGTACATATGTGCTGCTATCGCCTGTAAACTGGCTTATCATCCTTCCATGACAGTCATATTCATAGGTTGTATTTTTCCCATTCCTGTCGAGCTTTTCCATCAGCTCTCCTGTGGGTGTATACTCATAAGTTTCAGTCTTTGATGATACTCCTATTCCGTTTGGATCACATACCATTTTGAGTTTTCCAGATGCGTTGTAATAGTAAGTTGTTACATAGCCTCCAAGGTTCTGTTCCTTTAATGTTCCGTCTATATAGTAGGTATAGCTTGACATTGGAGTTGTTGCCGACTCATCATTATATACATGCTCCAGCCTTCCTAAAATATCATATTCATACTTAAGTTCATTCTCTTCTCCATCACATTTAACACGCACATTGCCCATGTTATCATATTCCTGACTCGCCACATGCAGTTCCGGGTCTGTTGTGGATACAAGCCTTCCGTTACAGTCATAATCATATTCTGTGAGCCTGTTATATGCATCATAGGATTTATCCTGCAAGTTACGGGCATTGTATTCCAGCTTTTCATAAGCTACATTCATAGGATCTTTCTTTTCGTAAAGCCTGTTTAAGGCGTCATACTTGTATTTATTGGCATTGTCTCTCCAATTCACAGTCCTTATGAGGTTGCCGTTCAAGTCATAATCGTATGTAGTGTCATGAACCACACCACCTGCAGTCACTGTAGAGAATTTCATCCTGTCAAGCTCGTCGTACTGGTAAGTTGTCTGTACACTATTTCCATCTGTAGTTGAAACAGTATTGCCGTTTTTGTCGTAGCTTGCATGAGTTGTTATTGCTTCATTTCCATTATATCTTTGTTGGCACTGCGTTTCAACCTTTGAGCTTACCACATTGTATGAATACAGATCACATATATCATCTGTGGTATCTGTGAGCGTATTCATCATATTTTGCACATAAACCATATTTCCAAGTGAATTATATTGCATTATCTTCTGTGTTGAAGTCAAAGTCCCATCTACCTCGTAAGGCTCAACTGCTTTTGACAGCTTTCCGAAGTTGTTGTATTCATATGTAGAGGTATATTCAGTTCCTCCCTTGCATGAGGTATATTCAATGAGCTTGCCCTTCAAATCATATGTACTTTTTTCTACAACTCCGTTATTGTCAGTCAGATTGACTGTCTTTGTCACCTTGTTTGCTTTTATTATACTGCCTTCAAGCACATTATCATAGCCATAGGTTACTATTGCGCCAACAGCAGAGCTTTCATCAATTGTCGAGCCTGCCGGAAGAGTTCCTGCTGTTATCTGAGCTGCTATTTCTGCTTGTTCCTGTGTTGTGTCACTTTTTACCTTCTTTTCAGTTATCACTCTTCCTAAAGTGTCATATTCATATTTTACAGTAAACGGCAGATACCTTTGCTTGTTTTCATGGTCAAGTTTGCTCAAAAGCTTTCCTTGCGGAGTGTATTCATTCTCTGTTACATCTGATTCCTGATCTGTCTCAGTCAACAGATTGTTATTGTTGTCATAAGTATACTGTTTGTATGTGTCTAGAATCGAAGCAGACCAGGTTGAGTTGGTACTGTTAAATATGTACTCTTCACCGTCAAATCCGCTCCTTGTAATTCTTCCGAATTCGTCATATGTATAATAGTTATAGTTTGAACATATGTTTGATGGTGCTAAATAAGGGAACGTTACTGCTTCCATACTTTCTCTATAGTTATTTGGCGATACATCCCCAATCTTTCTTCCAGCATAGTCATACCAGTTCAGAGTTATACTGTTCTTCTGTACATACGCATCTGAGGTCTCATCATAAACAGTTACAGTGTCAATTATTTTTCTATTCAGACCTCTCCAATCATATTTGTACATTGTTGTAAAGCCTCGTGCATCTGTCTTTGCCAATAGATTCCCCTGTGCATTTAACGTCCAGGATGTGGTTTCATTATAATTGCCATAATAACCTGATGTACTTTGACCGATAAGTCTGTTCATGTCATCATAGGTGTAGAACTCCATCCTCATATATATAGGCTCATTTGAACTTGTTCTGTTTCCGTTCTTGTCATAATAATTGTATTTATATACCGTATACGTACCCGTTGACGAATAGCTGTATCCGTAAATATCTCCTTCATTCACATAAAGCTTTTCAACCGCCGGTTTTCCAAGATAGTTGTTTGTATATTCCGTTGTTATTTTGTCAGTGTCATCTGTGTATTCTTCAATTTTATTTACATTACCTGCTCCATCATAATAATATGTTTTCTTTTCTCCGGTCATACCTGTAGAGGTCATAAGCTTGTTATTCTCATAGTATTCATTAGTTGATTTATAAAATCCTGTATCAATTGAACTGCTGTGTATGGTTTCCCTGTTATTTGCAAAATCCGAAGAACTCACTTTGTCAATTTTAACCGCTTCATTTACCAAATTACCGGAATCATCATAAACCACTCTCTTATAGGTATAGAAGCTGGTCACTCCATCCGTACCCTCACATGGAGTCCATATATGTACAGGCCTTTTCTGAGTGTCGTAAAAATAGTATGTAGTAAAGCCTTCTCCATCTGTCAAACTCTTAACCGTTCCATCATAGTTGTATTCGGTTGAAGTTCCTATTTCTCCTGTTCCCGGTTCCTTAACGGTTTCTACAAGCCTTCCTGCATAATCATACCTGCTTGTTTCCAGCAATCCTTCCGTAGTATTTAAAATAGTTGTATGCTGTACAACACTGTAGTAATTATTCTCTGATATGTATTCGGGTGAAAGGTATTCGTATGACTCTAATGTAATCTCCGCTTCCCCATAGGGTGTTGCACTTGCTTTTGTAATTCTGTCCTTTGAATCGTATTCATAACTGTATACAGTACGTTCTATTCCACCTGCTGAATTCAGATCTGGTTGAGTCTTTGTGAGAATGTTTCCATTTTCATTATAAGTATAATAGGTCACATTCCCCTCGGCATCAGTTTCTTTTATTACCAGAGTTGTCCCATCTTTATACTCGTACCTGTATCCGACTGTTGCAGCACTATATGTATGGGATGCTATATTGTCATAGGTTGAGTTATACAGATTTGGTGTTATTTTCTGTATTAACCTTCCCACAAGGTCATACACATATCTCTCAATACTTTTATTTCCTGCTGTACTTAACGAATCACTGTCACACGATGTCTTTCTTTCAAGTTTACCGTTGTTGTCATATTCATACCATGTAGACATATATGTGGTGTAGCCGTTCAAAAGTATTTTTTCACTTTCTATCAACCTTGAAGAATTATATGTGTATTCTACACTATTACCCTCAGGATCGGTTATACTTTGAAGCATCCCGTCAGCATAATAACTATAACTATAACTCGTATCGACTTTATTTCCACTGTTTACCGTCGAATATAATTTAGGCTCAATCATGTATTCAATCTGCCCATCTGATCTATATCCATATGTAGTAATATATGAGTTTGTGCTATTAAGACTGCTTAATTCGGGATATTGTAATAAAGCAGTCTTTGTCCTGTATACATACTTTTCCTCAAGCAACCTTGAATTGTTGTAGTTGTAATATGTATAACTTCTCTCTTCATCCTTTTCCCATTTGAGTAAATTCAGTCTATCCTGATCAGTATAGTAACCATATTCCTTTTGTGACCCATCCGGGTTTATGACTTTTGTTATATTCCCATAATCGTCTCTTTCATAGGTGGTCTTATTTCCATAAATGTCTGTCTTGCTCTTTACCTCACTATATTTATTGACAAAAATACCATCTGCAGCTTCTTCAGTAAAATACTCAATAACGGTGCTTGTTCCGTCATTCTCAACTAGCTCATTTATAGCATAATTCTGGTCAAACCTGTCCACTGTTGTTCTTGTCTTCCCGTTTATTTCACTGGTTGAAATGGTTTCACCCGGTTTGTATGTAAAATTCGTCACCTTTCCATACATATCAGTATGCTGTGTAATTCTGCCATCATTATTGTACACTACATAATCAATATTGTGCTGAACTTTTGAACCATTCTCTATCTTTTCTGTAAGCTTAACATATTCAAGAGCTCCATCATTAGCGTAATAATTGTATTCATATATTTCATTTCCATTTGCATCTTCTACTATTTGCAGCTTACCATAGCTGTCTAAAGTGTATACTATAGTTCTGCTTGTCAACGTATCTGTTGCAACTATCTGCGTTGAAGATGGATAAGTAATTTGAATTGTCCTGCCTGTTTGGTCCGCTATAGTGTTAATTTTACCATCACTCAAGTGTCCAATAGTTATTGTGTTACCACAATAGTCTTTAATATAGCTCAGAAGGTATTTATTATTTTTTTTATTGTATCCGTAACGAGTTCTGTCCTTTAAGGTCATTTCAAAACTATCAGTTCCCTGGAAATACGAAAGCTCTGCCCTTGAGTCCTCCCCTTTATATACCTTTGAAGGTGTTTGAGTAGGGCTTGGTGTAACAGAAGGCGTAGGTGTAGCCGTGCTGCTTGGTGAAGGAGAAACCTCTGCAAAATTAAACATACTTCCATCTGGCATATATACTCCGGCAACACTATTGGAGGTTTCTACACTTCCCTCATAACTGAATGTCCACCCGGTTCCTAACATTCCATCTTTTTCATTTTTAGAATTGTAAGTCCTTCCAATTTCCATATTCAATCCTACCCCAGCTATAGTCATATCTGTATAGGATCTTCCAAAACTTCCTGTAGGAGTGTAAATACCATCAACGCCGAAGTATCGTTCGTTGTTTTCAAGTTGAATCAGATACTGGTAAAATGTAGAAGTCGCTCTTCCGGAGGGATTAAAAGTGTATTTTGTTAACGGTTTATTTATGCCTAAATATCTAAACTTTGACAAAGTATCAGAACCATTAAATGTAATAGTAGTTTGTCCAGTTAAATCAAGCCCATTCAGATAAACTTTATTGTTTCCACCCGGCTGAAATGTATTTATTCCATTTACCTGAAAAACGTTCCCTGTTACCTGAATAATACCATCATTTAAGTAGATGCCATTGTGAATTTGAGAAGTATTAAAATAAAATTCTCCCTTAACATAGATATAATCATCTGACTGCAGCATTTTAAGTTTTGAATTGTCTTGAATTGTATAACTGGTCATTGCAATAAGTTTTCCACCATTCAAATTAACTTCCGAGCTATTTTTCTGGGTGTAGCTTCCATATACTTTTAACATCTTTCCATTTAAATCTAACATTCCGCCGTTAACGCTCAGATTCCTACCATATACATAATTATTTTGCAGCGTCATATTTGATGTTATCTCTTGATCACCACATATTACTGTTATTGTGTTACTATTGGAAGACTCAACCTGTTCGCTGCCTTCTCCAGTATATGCTCTAACCACAAAAGTATTTGTATTGGTTATATCCATTTCATACTTTTCCGTTGTAGTTGAAGCAATAGATGTACCATTCTTATAAACATGGTACCCATCCGCACCTTCTGACGGCATCCATGTCAGTATAAGATGTCCACCGTTTAAAGTTGCATTTATTACCTCAGCGTCAAGGTTATAAGGTGCATTTACGATTTCGGTAGACAATAGTGATGTTATCAAGGTAGAAGTGCTGAGTAGCGGCGATAAACTGCCTATTACAGGCTTTGTACTTGTATTTTCTCCTATTTCCTCATGGTATTCCTTTTTTGCCTCTTCTATAATTATCTTCTCTTCTTTCTGGTATTTAGAAATCATTTCCTTTTGACTTGATCTATCATTTTCAACCTTACTCTTAAATTCCGAATATAGACTTTGAATTTCCTCTTCACTCATTTTTGTTTTAACCATACCTTCGTTTACATCAATAGCAGGCTTAAATCCTCCTGTATTTGTTGGTTCTGCAAAAGCTGAAAATGTTAGTGCTTGAAGAACAAAAACAATTACTGTAATTAATGCTACAACTTTTCTCATCTTTCTTTATCCCCCATTTTCTTTTTTAGTTTTTTATGCTTTTTAATGCAAACACTACACATTATACATAATTAATCCATTTCTGTAAACATAATTTCTTGACTTAATCTGGATTCAACTTATTTATACACAATAAAAAGGATTACCAATCAACTTTAAAGTTGTTTGGTAATCCCTAAACCTAGCCTATCTAAGCTCTTTCCACTTAATTTACCGGAATTGTCAAAGTTCCTTTCTCGCTCAGGTCGCTAAGGCTGTTCGCCTTATACATACCCTTTGATAGGGTATAGAGGGTATCGTTTATATAAAGTATCCTCTCAACCAGCTTGTTGGAGTCGTAATAATAACTTCCAGCCTTTAAGTATTCCTCTTTGGATATATGTGAAATTCTGCCCTTTAGTGTAAACCCTTTTTCCAAATCAAGATTGTAAACGTATGCACCCTGGAATGTAAATTCTCCATATTGCGGTACTCCCCATTCGTTTACAGCCGACTGATCTTTATTCTTAATTTCAGCTACCGATACTGGAAACGCCAACAGGTTTTTCTCCTTTGAGAATAACAGTGCCTTGTGGTTTCTCAGCAGTTCCGAGTCAGTACCCCTGTCTCCTATCACTTCTGAGAACTTCTGTATAGGCTTGCTTACATCAGAAACATCGAACAGTGCAATCTTCATGCCCATGTAAAAACCACCGCTGGATGTCTCTATTGTATCTTTTCCAAAACCTATGATGTGATTTTCATCATATGGATGCAAATAATCACTGTAACCTGGAATTTTCAATGCCCCCAATATTTCAGGCTTGTTTGGATTCTTTAGATCTATCACAAACAGAGGATCAACAGTCTTGAAAGTAACTATATACCCACGGTTTCCCATAAACCTTACAGAGTATATTTTTTCACCGGGTGCTATGCCTTCAAGCTTTCCGCAAACATTCATTGTATCATCAAGCACATATAGGTTGTTACTTGACGCATTTGCTCCAGTGCTCCATGCTTCACCGGTTGTTGTAGCTATACGGAAATACCCGTTGTTTTCATCCATAGAAAACTGGTTCAGAATCAAACCCGGTACTTCTCCCTTGCTCAGATAAGTCACTTTACTTCCGTCCAGAGAAAACTTGTATACTTTTGTTTCTCTTCTATCTACATAAACAGGAGCAATATCAGCTTTATATACATCAGAGCTTACAGTATCATCGTATGCAATTACACCATTGTTGTAATTTGTTACAGCTACATAAAGGTTTTCATTTGAAACATATATGTTTTCTCCTGCACCAAGATAAGTCTGAATATTTGCCTTTTCATCCTCTTTTGTATCAAATGCGGAAACAATCATGTAGTTTGACTCAGCTGAACCAGGGAAATATCTTATCTGAGGGCACTCGATTTTTACGTAATCTTCACTAACTATACTATCTCTATAACACGGAGTCTGAATCTCCATATCAGAATCAGAAGTGTAATAGATATTTTGGTACTTGTTAGATACCATATAAAGCACTGAACCTATCATTCTCGAAGAAACATAATTCCCGTCAATCTCAACTTCTCTTATTTTCTTGATGTTTGCTTTATCGCTGATGTCACATACAATAGCCTTTACACTATTCTTTTGATAATAGGGAGGCATTATGTACATCTTGTCAGCTGCTACTTTTGCATTTGGTTCCGCTGTGTTGTTTTCATAATAACTTCCTATAGCAACAAGTAAATTCCCTGTTAAATATATCTCCTGAGGTGTAAAATTATCATCTGTAAAATCAAGTACGCTTATTATATTCATCTGGTCGGCAGGGTAAGCTTTTGCCACAACAATACGGTCATTGTTCACCTGATATATATATTGACCATCCGTTTTTACAACATCAGCTTCATCAACTCCCTGCACTTGAACATTTGTGGTAGAATAGTCGGATTGTCCGGCACCAGCACTATTACTAACACTTTCTTTAGCAGCCGATGGAGCCTGAATGGAATTATCGGCTTTTGTATCTTGTGTTTGCGTAGCAGCTTTAACCATGAGACCTTCATCACGGTACAAGCCATAATTATTTGAGTTTGAGTTTTTTACAAGGTTTTTCAAGACTTCTGCAGAACCTACAACCGGCAGATTATTGACCTTTGATATAACCTCATCTATCATTGATTTTTCACTTGCTGTGTCAAATATGAGCTCATTATCGCTTATTACAATAAGTCCTCTATCGTAAAATACCTTTTTCCCCACAGCTTCAGCAATACTCCTCAATGGTAGAAAAGTTCTGCCCTCCTTAATTTCAGGAGCAACATCCAGTAAAATCTTCTCCTTACCTACCTGCATAGTTTTATTTCCAATAACCAATTTTAGTACTTTGCTGCCCAAAGTTATTGTCACGGTAGATGTCTTGGCATCCCAGCCCACTTTAGCCCCCATACTCTCTGTTATAAATCTGACAGGAACAAGAGTCCTCGATTCCTTTACAAATGGTTTTACATCTGCATTTGAGGAATCAACCTGAGTTTCTTTATTATTTACCATTGCCTGAGAACTGCCTATGTACAAAACAACCGCATTATTAAGCCGTTCTTCCATACTTTTTGGACTGGTTGAATTATTAGCTTCTACGGCTATAAACGTCTTCACAGGCATAATAGCTATTGCCAAAAGGGCCAAAATGCTTAGCATTTTCATGAATCTAGTCATATCTTCAACTCTCCTTTCTTGTGATTATTATTTATTTTATATTATTTGACGTTTAAAAAGAAAAAAAGTTTCAATAAAATTATGTAAAAATAGAGTATACACCTCATCATGGCATATACTCTATATTTTCACATTTTAACTATTGCTTGTTTTTCTCATAAATTATTCTTAGTCCGTCAAGCGCAAGGAAGCCATTAATTTCATCTATTGTTTCAGACTCGCTGGCAATCAGTCTTGCAAGTCCACCTGTTGCAATTACCTTTATATTGTCTTCCTTCATTTCCTTTTTCATTCTTTTTACAATGTAATCCACCTTGCCAACATAACCATACACTATACCGGACTGCATGCTCGAAACCGTATTTCGTCCAATTACAGTATCCGGCTTGGAAAGTTCAATACGAGGAAGCTTCGCAGCTTTTTGAAACAAAGCCTCTGCCGAAATTTTTATACCCGGACATATTACTCCGCCAAGATATTCGGCATTTGATGTCACTGCGCAGAAGGTAGTTGCTGTTCCAAAGTCTACAATTATAAATGGACCACCGTATATTTCAAGAGCAGCAACAGCATTCACAATACGGTCCGCTCCTACTTCTCTTGGATTTTCATACTTGATATTAATACCGGTTTTTATGCCCGGGCCTACTACAATAGGATCCAGCTTAAAATACTTCTTTATGGCATGCTCCAGAGAATACATAATAGGAGGAACTACAGATGCAATCAATACAGCCTCAACTTTACCGACATCAATTTTTTCATGGCTAAAAATATTCATGAAGAACATTCCGAACTCATCCGATGTCTTGTCTCTGTCTGTTGCCATCCTCCAATGATTCAAAAGCTTATTGCCTTCATATACTCCAAATACTATATTTGTATTCCCAACATCGATAACAACAATCATTTTTTAGTTTTTCCTCCACATGTCTATACTCCCAGTCTCAAACTCCTGATCTCCTTGAGCTCAAGCTCTATTTCCTTTTCAATTCTGGTAATGTCTGTTTTTATATCATCAATAGTCTCTTCGGCTTTTATTCTGCCCATACTTCTTGAAGCATAGTTGTTATTGTAATTATGTTTTGTCGGTCCATTATCTCTGTTAGGATAAGAACCTCTTTGGTGATTGTTCTCTTTTTGATAATTATTGTCCCTGGACGAATTATTAGAACTGCCTATATTGTTGGCATTATTCGCATTATTGGTGTTATTTGCATTACTGCTTACATTATTGGAATTATTAGCTCCATTGGGCCTGTTTGGATATTTGCCACGATTATTATCCCTGTTGCCGGATTGCTCTTGTTCACGTGGCTTGCTTTTTTGATAATCTCTCCTTCTGTTATTGTTGTATGTGTTATTGTTGCCAGCGTTATTGCCGTTATTGTTGCTATTGCTGCTGTTAGCGTTATTATTTATGTTGTTACTGCTGCTGTTGTTACTAGTGTTAACATTACTGTTGTTAACCACTGCGATACCCCCTCCTGGAATGTTTTCTTAAAAAGAATAATTTATGTTAAATTCATTTACGAACTTATATTTTATAATACAAATTCAATTACTACTTCATATTTCCAACAGCTCTTTGGCATTCAAACCCAAAATGGCTTTCTCAACATCCGGGTCAAAAGAAAACTCCCTGATTTTTTCTACTTCTTCACTTTGATCTCCCCAAGGTGAATCAGTGGCAAAAAGAATCTTCCTGTAACCATGGTTATTTATAATTCTCCTAACCTGCTCCTCACCCATAACGCGCACGCTATATGATGTATCTAAATAAATCCCGGTACCTACCAAATATTCCTCCACGCCATCCCAATACGAAAAACCGCCCATATGCGCCGCTACAAACTTTCCTTCCGGAAAAGCATCTATAACACTTCGCAATCTTTCGGGTGTCGCATGGTAAGGATAAGGAAGCCCTATATCCATCCCGGCGTGAAATAATATTACAAGCCCGAGATCAACAGCCAATTCATATATCGGATACATTTTTATATCATCAACAAAAAATTTCTGGTAATCAGGGTGTAGTTTAATACCTTTAATACCCATTTCCTTCAACCTTAAAAGTTCATCCCTCCAATTCTCATTTTCAGGGTGAACACTTCCAAAAGCCACAATGCTATCATCCTGTATGGAAGATGACCATGTATTTATTTTTTCTGTTTGTGAAGGTTTTGTTGCTATGGAAAGGACAACGGATTTATCAATACCAGCCTTTTTCATAGACTCCTTTATGCTATTAACAGTTCCATCAAGCCTTGCCTCAATCTTCGCACGTTTTGCCAACTGGGGTACAGCTTTAGGAGCAAGCTCATCCGTAAAACAATGCACGTGAAAATCTATAATCATTCTTACCATTCTCTCTTTCATTCAACCAAATATTATAACCAAATTACCCCTATACATATCCTAAAAGGCCTCTTACCCACACTTCACCCGACAAGACCTCTTTTACAGTACCATCTTCGCATTTTACTATGAGTTTTCCATCTCTGGTAATGCCCTCTGCAATGCCAATGCACTGCTTATCCTTGTAGGTCATACTCACTTCTTTACCTAAAGTAACCGAATACTTCTTCCATTCTGAAATAATTTCTTCAAAAGCTCCGCTATTAACTTTATCATATATTTCTTCAAACTTTAATAGGATTGCTCTAATTAATTCACTTCTTTTTAAGAGTTTTTGGTTATCTAAAGTCTCTTCCATACATATCCTCAAAGAAGTAGCCTTATCTTTAAGCTCATCAGGAAAATCATTTACTTTTTGGTTTACATTTAATCCTATGCCCAAAACCAGAAAATTGATCCTGTCTATCTCCATATTCATTTCTACCAAAATACCGCAAACCTTTTTGCCATTTATTATTATATCATTTGGCCATTTTATTCCTGCCTCTATTTGAGCAACCTCTTTGAGAGCTCTTACAACTGCAATTGAAGCAGCAAGCGTAATTATCTGCACCTCTTCAAATGGGATATCAGGACGCAATACAAGAGACATCCAAACGCCCTTTTTATCAGAAGAATTCCACTCTCTTCCCAGCCTTCCGCGACCGGATGTCTGAAAATCAGCTACAACCAGGGTTCCTTCTTCGCACCCTTCCAGTGCAATTTTCTTTGCATAATTATTGGTTGAATCAATCTTACCAAAATGTGCAATATTTCTTCCAAGCACCTTTGTCTTAAGGTCTTCGCTTATCTCAAAGGCATTAACGACATCAGAATTCTGATTCAGCCTATACCCCTTCTTAGGTGAGGACTCAATAATATAGCCTTCCTCTTTCAATTCATTGATGTTCTTCCATATGGCAGTTCTTGACACCCCTAAAACAGTACTTAAGCTTTCACCTGAAATATAGTCTGAAGGGTTTTCTTTAAGCTTTGTCAAAATTTCTTTTTTCACAATAATTCCTTCCATGGTTGCATATGATTTAGATACTACTTAAGGGGTTTTTTTATGGTAAAAGCCCTTCCTGTCTTTTTATCAATAAAAGCAACCAGACTGTTTCCCTCTTCCTCAACAACATCAAGTTCACCGTCCGTAACGCGACCCTTTAAAAAGCAATACAGAAGTCTGTCGTTTAAATCATCATATTCCTGCTTAAATTCTTCAATCACGTTATTTATGTATAGTTCCTCAGAACTATTAAACAAAATTGGAGAATCCAACCTTCTGTCAAGCAAACTAATCTGCTCTGGAATGACTGTACTTGTCACAAGGCATTCAGGAAGTCTGTACAGCCCAAAGGTGTAATTTTCTATAGGCATAACAGACTCGACGTATAACTTCATAACTTCAGGATGGTTCAAGCCTATCTCATACAAATACTTATCAGCTACAAAGCAGTATCTTGGATACAACTCAAGCTTGATACACCTGTAAGCACTGGATTTATACTTATCCATATCATCTTTAGGGTTTAAAAGCGCTGAAAAACATTTTCTATTTTCCAACCCCATATGGACTTCCTTTTCATACCACTCCGAAAGCTTCAGCCCACACTCAATGGCATTTTCCACCTTGTCCTGGGGTACATAATAGTAAACTTCAACCATATATACACCTCCACAATAGTACAATTAAATCATTTAATGCTTTAACTGACAATAGAATTTATTGTAAAGTGTTCACAATCTTAATAAAAATTTCAAGAGAATTTTACCTGGCAAAAAAGTGCAAGTAATATTTCATTAATTCCCCAACTCGAATTTCTTATACATTACAACCCCATTCTTATCAGTGCACTTATCAATATAATCACGTAATTTCTCTGTAGGCAAGTCCTCATCCCTGCATAAATCCATTAATGGTATTAAGACAAACGCCCTTTCAAACATTCTTGGATGCGGTATTACCAGTTGTGCAAGGCTAATCTCCAAATCATCAAAAATAAGTATGTCAATATCAATCGTTCTAGGGCCCCAATGAATTTCCCTTGTTCTTTTAAGCAGTTTTTCTACTCTCTGCAGTTCTTCCAGCAGCTTTAACGGCGACAATGAAGTCTCCACTGCTACAGCCATATTGAGAAATCTGTCCTGATCTATGTATCCTACAGGATCTGTCTCATATATGCAGGAAGCACAAGTAATTTTTATATCGGCATTTTTTTCAATTTCTTCAACTGCCTGAATCAAATTATTCTCCCGGTCCCCTAAGTTGGAGCCCAAGGATAAAAATGCTTTATGCATTGTCTCTGGACCTCTTTATCTCAACACCAACCCATCCAAAATCTCCATCAATGGGTGCATCCGGCTTTCTTATCTGCACAGTAATATCTTTTATTTCTTCATAAGTCGACAACATTTCCTGGGAAATGTTATGAGCAAAGCTCTCAATAAGTCGAAATTTATTATTTTCATTTATACGTTTAATAATATCATAAATTTTGGAATAGTCTACAGTATTTATAATATCATCTGTTATACCAGCCTGTTTCAAGTCAACCGAAATGTCAACATCTATATGAAAATATTGACCTGTTTGCCTCTCCTCTTGGTATACACCATGATACCCATACAGTTTTATATCTTTTAATAATATTCTATCCACAAGTTTTATCTCCTCATAGTGTTAAAAAGCGCTATACCCGAACCATTGCATCAGTCATTCTTGCGACACGGGCCATTTCCTTAACATCATGCACCCTTACAAAATCAGCGCCATTAGCTATTCCAAGCGTAACAGTTGCTGATGTTCCCTCAAGTCTTTCATCAACGGGAAGATCTAGAATATTTCCAATCAGCGACTTTCTGGAAGTACCTATAAGTACAGGAAGGTTCAAAGTCGAAAGCTCCTTTAGCCTTCTCATAACTTCAAGGTTGTGATCTAAGTTTTTTCCAAATCCAATGCCAGGGTCAACTACCATATTTTCTCTTCTTACACCGGTTTTTTCAGCAATATCAATGCTGTTTCTGAGGAATTTAACAATGTCCCCCATAAGTTCATGGTATTCCCTGCCTTCCTGATTGTGCATCATCACAACGCCTGCACCATACTTCGCAACTACTTCAGCCAGCTCAGCATCTTTTTGTAATCCCCACACATCGTTTATAATATGTGCTCCTGCTTTAAGTGCCTTGTCTGCAACAATTGCCTTTGAAGTGTCCACAGATATTGGCACGTTTAATTCCTTTGATAGTATATCTACTACAGGAACCACACGGTTTATCTCTTCAATGGCATCAACGGGTTGATATCCGGGTCTTGTAGATTCTCCACCAATATCTATAATGTCCGCACCGTTTTCAATCATGTGTTTTGCCCTTTTAACAGCACTTTCGGTGTTGCTGTATTTCCCGCCATCAGAAAATGAATCGGGAGTTATATTAAGTATTCCCATTATATAGGTCTTCTCACCTATTGGAAGTTTGTGCTTGCCACATTCAAAATATTCAGGCTTGCCAATTTCCAACCCTGTAAGTACTCTTTTTATTTCTTCCCCGATTTCCTTAAGACTGCCTGACTGCATCTCAAGCTTGTAAACTAGCCTGTTATATTGGGAGTATGTTCCCATAAGCAATATATCAGAAGACTTCGTGCTAAAATTGGCTACGCCCCTGTTAACGGCTGCGTCACCACCCTTGCCCAGCATTTCCTGTTTAATAATATTGGCTGCAAAAGTACTGACATTTTCAATCTTCATTGTTATGAATAAAGCCTTAGGCGAAAGCCACGGAATAGATGCTGCGTCAACCCCGATTTTTCGGATCTCTTCTTTTGCTGTACTCATATTTTCTATAAATAATAGTCTGGCGTTTATCATTGGCTCATCTCCGTTTGATTTAGTAATTCTGAAAACATAACCTCTAATATCTTTTAACTTCCAGCCTGTTTGTTCCTCGAAAATCCCGGAGGCATTTAGCCCCAATCGATTTTAGATCCTTATCTTTCAAAATATTTTATTTGTGCCGACACTTTCTTGTTCTGTATTTTAATTATGCCATATGAATAATATTCCTGCCATCTTTTGTCTGTCGGAGAGCCAGGGTTAAAGAATAATACCCCGTCAATTTCTTCATTATATGGTGTATGGCTGTGTCCAAAAACCACACAGTTCACATCATCATCCTTAAACGTATTGATCGCATTTTTTAGTGCATTGCCACCGTGCCCAATATGACCATGTGTTATTCCAATTTTCACACCGCCGGCATCCAATATTCTTTTCTTCCCAAGTTTATCCTGCATAAAAAAATCATCATTATTACCCGCAACAGCATGTACAGGCGCTATCTCCTCAAGCTCATAAATGACATAATCTTTTAGAAGGTCACCTGCATGAATTATCATGTCAACACCTTTAAAACCTTTTAAAACAATGTCGGGTATAACCTTTCCCCTGCTGGGTATATGAGTATCAGAAACTACTCCAATGGTGATTATATCCACTGAAAATCCTCCTGCTAAAAACCTGTTGAATATTTAATGCTCACTTGTGCCAAACACCTATACAGTATAGTTCCAAGTCAAATCTATTATAATACATTTGATTACATTTTAGAAGACTGACATTAGAATTAATTTTAAACTCTATAAGCAATTAGGTTATAAAAATAAAGTGACTCCAATAAAAATAGAAAAGAAATAAAATATGCAATCTGAGCTATGTTGAAAAAAGTCAAAATATTGTGTTAGTATGCTTGTTTAATTAAAAGTTTTATAATAAAATTAATTTGTTATACGACACTACATAGTAATCTTTGTAAAGCCATATATTAAACATGGGAGGTTTTTATGCAAAAAACAAAACTCGGTATTAGTGTAGGACTTTTGGGTGCAGCACTCTATTTTATTGGTCTTATGAATTTCTTAGGTCTAATTCTTTTAGCAGGCTACGTTCTACTTTTTGAAACCAACGAGTGGCTTAAAAGAAGTGCTGTAAAAGCAGTTGCAATAGTTATAGGCTTCACCTTGGTTACTGTTATTATCGGCATCGGCAGTGATGTTATAGCTGTACTAAACAACCTGCTTTCATGGGTTAGAATTCCATTCGCACTTTCATGGCCGCTTCAAATAGATTCAATAGTTTTGAATGCAGTTGACGCTCTTGAAAAACTTGTTTTACTGGTACTTGGATTTAAAGCTTTCACTCAGGGTTCAATAACCATAGGTCCTATTGATAAAGTAGTTGATAAAAATATTTAATATATTATTTTAGAGGTGATAATTATGGCTTTTTTTGAAGAATTCGGTAAAAAATTGACAAACGCAGGTAAGGATGTCGCAAAAAAGACAAAGGACCTGGCAGATGTCACAAAACTAAACATGCAGATAAACAGTGAAGAAGACAACATTAGAAATAAATACAATGAGATTGGCAAATTATATTATGGACTGTTTTCCTCCTCTGAGGATGAAAGATTTGCGCCATTATGCAGTTCAATAACTGAATCACTAAACAAAATCAATTCTTTTAATGAGCAGATTCAAGCAATTAAAGGTATAAAAAAATGCTCACAGTGTGGCACCGAGTTATCCGATTCCGCGCAATTCTGTAGTGTCTGCGGCAATAAAATTGTTCATGAGGAAGATACTAAAACTGCAGAGGATACTGAAACTGAAGGATACACCAAAACCGAAGGAGATAGCAAAACTGAGGAAGTTGCACAAAACAGTGAAGACGTAGCAGCGGAGGAGACTTCTGCTCCGGTATGTCCCGGATGCAATGAAACTGTTGACAGCAATTCAGCTTTTTGCTCCAAATGCGGGGAAGAACTAAAGAAGTAGAACATTCTACGAATGTTTAGCCTGCATCTATTTTAAGCTTCAAAATTTTATCAAATAATAAATGCCCATAGAATCAAGTCTGTGGGCATTTATATTTCTAAATTTTTTACTAATTCGGGCTTAAGAAAGTTTTTTCAAGAATATCTATCAAGTCACCCTCAGCAACCTCTCTGGCATTATATGATGTACTCCTTTGTTTCATAGTCAGAGACGCATACAGTTGAATCTCTTCGCTGCTTAAATTTATATCGTTTTTAAGCATTTTATCAATTATATCTCCGAATTCGTCTATAGTTGATACTTTAAACAGTTCCAACACTTTGTTTATTTTCTCATTTACTGCATTATAATTATATTTCAGATATTCCCTCATAAAAAGTCCATTAGCCTTGCCGTGGGGTATATCTTTAAAATAGGTCAAAGAGTATCCCAAACCGTGAATAATTGTGGTTCCTGTATGGGAAATTACCATTCCGCCAAGCATCGACACATAGAGAAGCTTCTCCCTTACACTAAAGTCAATATTGTTGTCAATTAAAGCCTCGGCACATTCACCGAATATTTTTATCGCTTCTATTGCCAGCGCATCGCTCACCGGCGTACTTCTTCTGCTTAAGAAACCCTCCATGGCATGAGAGAGAGCATCAACCGCCGTGTTAACTGTTGTTTCATAGGACATGCTCTCAGTATATGCTGCATCTATAAACGCAACCTTTGGAAAAGTATCTTCGTTTCCAAAGCTCATCTTTGTTTTCATATCATTTCTTGTAAGTATCGAATAGGGTGTCACTTCACTTCCTGTCCCCGCTGTTGTAGGGATTGCAATTATAGGAAGCGGCTTGTTATCGAATACATTTTTATATAGTTCTAAGGGCTCAATATCGTTTGCTGCCAATATTGCAACTGCCTTTGAAGCATCTAAAGGGGAACCGCCTCCAATACCGATAATAAAGTCAACGTTTAGCTCCCTGGCTATCTTCCCACCTTCTGCAACATTCTCCAAAGAAGGGTTGTTCTCAACTTTATCATATATTGAATACTCTATTTTGTACTCTTTTAGAATTTCTTCAACATCATCTAAAGCTCCGCTAGCCTTTGCAGATCCTTTGCCTGTAACAACAAGAGCTTTCTTACCGAATTTATTTAGTAATGCCTTATTTGTAATCAAACAGCCTTTGCCAAATAAAACCTTTGTACCGATTTGGAATCCAAACTGCATCTAAATCACCCTTCTCTTTCGTAAAGTTCTTAATCCATTTTATTATAATATAAATAATTCCATTTTAGAAGTTCTTCCAATAAAATCGCTGTTTCTCCGTGCAAAAAGTACATATAGGCGTTGTCACACCCATCTATTTATGGTATACTTTTAGCTTGTCGGAAAGATTGCTATTAAAAGATAAGAGGCGAAAAGATGGACAAATTAGTTTTAATCACAGGCCACAAGAATCCTGATACAGATTCCATTTGTTCTGTAATTGCATATTCGGAACTAAAAAAGAAACTGGGCGTCAATGCAAGTCCACGAAGATTGGGCGAAATCAATCGCGAAACGGAATTTGTTCTAAAGCATTTCGAAGTAGAGGTACCAGAATACCTTCCTACCGTTAAATCTCAAGTTTCAGATTTAAACATGGATGCCATAATACCCGTTTCTGCTGACATTTCTATCAAAACTGCCTGGAATCTAATGAAGAAAAACAATATAAAGACTATACCGGTAGTTGATGATTATGAAAGGCTTTTAGGAGTTGTAACCTTATCGGACATTACCAATAAATATATGGATGCACTGGATAACAACACTATTGCATCTACCAAGACCTCTTTGCGAAATATTGTAGAAACGCTTAACGCAAAGTTGATTTGCGGCTCTCAGGAAGCATTTAATACTTCAGGTAAAGTAATTGTTGCAGCTACGAATCCTGAAGATCTCAAGGGATTTATTGATCAAGGTGATATTGTTATCACCGCATGCCGGTTAGATAACCAGCTAAAAGCGATTGAACACGGTGCCAACTGCCTTATAATTACCTGTGGAGGCACTCCCTCACAAGAAGTAATTGAGGAAGCATGCAGCAAAAATATGGTTCTGATGACTACTCCAATTGATACATTTACTACTTCCCGTCTTATAAATCAGAGCATTCCGGTTGGAGCTATCATGTCCGATAAGAATCTGATAAAGTTTAACATTGATGACTTTATTGATGATATTAAGGATACAATGCTCAAGACCAGATATAGAAGCTACCCGGTTATAGACGACAGTAACCGTATCAAAGGATTTATTTCAAGATACCACCTGATTTCACAGAGAAAAAAGAAGGTTATTTTGCTTGATCACAACGAAAAGGCCCAGGCTGTAAACGGGCTCGAAGAAGCTGAAATTTTGGAAATTATTGACCACCACAGGCTTGGAGACATTCAAACGGCAAATCCGATTTACATAAAAAATGAACCAGTTGGCAGCACCTCAACTATCGTTGCAAATATGTACTTTGAAATGGGAATACGACCATCAAAAAGTATTGCCGGAATTCTTTGTTCTGCTATACTTTCGGATACAATAAAGTTCCAATCCCCAACCTGTACATATACAGACAAGATTGCTGTAGAAAAGCTGGCTGAAATTGCGGGAATTAATGATATTGATGAGTACGCCAATCTAATGTTCAAGGAAGGATCAACACTGCAGGGAAAAACCCCTAAAGACATCTTCTATCAGGATTTCAAGGATTATACATTTGGAAAGCATAAAATCGGCATAGGCCAGGTAAATACCATGGACCGTGAGAAGGTAACAGAGATGAAGGAAGAATTGATTGAATTGATGAAGCAGCTCAGCAAAAATAGTGGCTACAACCTTCTGATGCTATTGGTAACTGACATCCTGAATCAAGCTTCAGAAGTTCTGTTTGTAGGAGATGAAAAGGAGTTAATCTCAAAAGCGTTTAATGTAAGTGTTGCAGAAAACAGTGTTTACCTGCCCGGGGTAGTATCAAGAAAGAAGCAGGTAATCCCATTTATTTCTGCAGCAGTAGATAAACTATAAATATATATGCACTTCACATAAAAAGCCGGGAAATGTGGGATAAAATATGGCAAAGAAAATTGGAATAATAGACTTAGGATCAAACTCTGTTCGTCTGGTTATATTTGAAATCAAATCAAACGGGGCTTTTAAGCTTATCGATGATATAAACGATACCATAAGACTTAGCGAAAATATGATTGAAGGCAAATATATCAATGATATTGCTATGCACAAAGCCGTTAAGACGGTAAAACTATACAAGAAACTATGCAATGCCTATGGCATACCATCCACCGGTATTATTGCCGTTGCAACCGAGGCAGTAAGGAAAGCTGAGAATAAAGACCAGTTTCTTATGCTTTTGAGAACCGGCTGCAGTTTAAACTTCAGAATTCTGTCCGGTAAAGAAGAGAGTACATATGTATATAATGCAGTGATTAACTCAATAGACATAAACAATGGAATTATAGTTGATATTGGTGGAGGAAGTACTGAAATAATACAATTTAAGGACAGAGCAATCAAGAATTCCATAAGCATACCTATTGGTGCCGTCATTGCAACAGAGTCATTTCTGGATAAAAACTTAATAACTGAGCCCATGCTAAATAACCTTGAAAAGAGCATATCTGAAACGTTAAATAGTCTTGACTGGCTGATGGATGAAACCCACGAAGCTATTATAGGCGTAGGTGGGACTATCAGAAGCCTTGCCAAAATCCATAGAAAACAGATAAAATATCCGTTAAATCAGGCACATAATTATGTAATGAATACCGCTGATTTTTTATCTGTGTATGACAGGCTAAAAACTCTCGATCTGCAAAAGAGAAAGAAAGTCGAAGGAATAACTGCTGGAAGGGCAGATATTATAGTTGGAGGCCTCACAATCCTTAAGTCCATAATGTCTGCCGCAACTTCATCCAAATTGGTTATTAGCGGATACGGTCTTAGAGAAGGCATTCTGCTCGAATATATTTTTAAAAGCAAAAACACAAGAAGGTTTGAGGATGTTTTGAGCTTCAGCCTTGACAACTTTATGGTTCTCTATGGAGTAAGGCAGGAACATGCAAATCATGTATGTCACCTTGCCCTGTCCATGTATGATCAATTGAGCGAACTGCATGGATTTGGAGAAGAAGAAAGAAAGTTCCTTAAAATTGCATCTCTATTACATGATATCGGAATCTGCATAAACTACTATGAACACTACAAACATTCTTTTCATATAATCCTAAACTCCAGGATCAACGGACTTTCACACAGAGAACTGGTGTTAATATCCTCAATCGCTGCTTCACATTCGGGAAGCGACTTTAATGAGAACTGGAAAAAGTTCTACAAAATGTTGTTGCAGCCTGGAGATGAAGTCATACATCAAAAGCTCTCCATTTTATTAAAAATTTCGGAGTGTCTGGACAGAAGTGAAATGGGAATAATCAAATCACTTGACTGCCAGGTGCATGACAATTCTGTCAAAATACAGACCATCCGGGAAGGAGATGCTGAACTTGAGCTTAGTCTGGCAAATGAGTACAGCACCCTATTTAAAAAACTTTTTGGTAAATTTTTATCGATAACCTAATTTCTATTGATTAAAGACATAACTTCAGATCTTGTCCTAGCATCCGTCTTAATTATCCCCCTAAGTGCTGAGGTTACTGTCTTTGAACCAGGCTTCTTAATTCCACGCATAGTCATGCATAAGTGCTCCGCTTCAACTACTACCGCAACTCCTAATGGATCAATTGTATCCATTATTACATTTGCAACTTCACTGCTTAGACGCTCCTGCAGCTGAGGTTTTTTCGCCAGCAAATCAACAATCCTTGCAAGCTTGCTAAGCCCCATCACCTTACCTTTTTTTGGTATATATACTACATGCGCCACCCCTACAAATGGCAGCAGATGATGTTCGCAAACGGAATAAAGTGGTATATCCTTTACCAATACCATTTCCTCATGATTTTCTTCCTGAAATACCTTTACTAATTCCTTCGGGTCCTGATGAAGCCCTGCAAATATTTCCTCATACATACGGGCCACCCTGTCAGGTGTCTCCAAAAGCCCCTCACGGTCAGGATTTTCTCCAATCGCAATAAGTATTTCTCTTACCGCTGCTTTCACACGTTCCTTATCAACCATTTTACATAACCTCTTTTCGCTTAAATAACACAATATATTATACTTCATTGTAGGTAATTTTGCAAAATAAAATAGATACCAAATATTATAGAGCTTATTGCAATAAGTTATTGATCTTTATTACCTAAACACAAAGAAACACTCGTAATTCATGTATTTCTACAGTTTCTACGAGTGTTAACATTGCAATGGTTATTTATTTGACACACTCTAAAGCGAATTTACAAGTAATTTCATTCCTTCTAATGCCTTACTGTCAGCAACTTTACATTCATCGATTAAAGCAGCGATTTGATGCCTTATATCTGATTTCGCAAAATTTTGCATTTGCATTTCGTTTCTGGCATATCCACCAAGGACATCCGCCATTTTACTTACATTTTTTGCCACTTTAGCAAACTGCTCCTCAATGACTTTGCACGTATTGCTATGCTCTTTCATTTCTTCTGATAATTTTTTCATGAAAATCGCTGCATTATTCCGCCCATCAATAAGACAATCCATTGCATCACCTTGACACATAAGACGTTCAGCTAAAATTGGTAAAATTGCATTCTGAGGAAAATCTGACTCATTTAATATAGCACTTTTCCATGCATCATATGCCATTAAGCCTTTTGCAAAAGTCTTTCCACCCCTTTTATCAAGACGTCCAGTCAATACTTTAATTGCGTTTTCAATTATCGCCTTATTTGATATTGGCAGTTTATTTTGTTCTCCAAGTGAAATAACTGCTATAGTCTCATTATTTTCCCACCATTTACTTGAGATGAAATATCCAGATTCATCAATCCTAACATCTGTTGCAAACTCAGTTGCATCTTGGAAAAAGTTCCACCCCAACAAAGTTTCACCATTATCTCTGTAACCAGAAATAATACAGGCTTCTGGCGGTCCAATTATTCCTAATGCTATGCATGGAAATCCTTTATCTATTTGTTTTGTAATAAAACTTATAAAATCATTTTTATTATCAGAGTTATTACTACTGTTGAATTCTATATCGCACGAAGTATTCGCCCTTGTTATTATTTGGTATTCCCGTCCTAGTGCTTCAATACCTAACTTATATGTTTCCTCTGGGCTATCAAAAGTGTGCATAATATCTACATTCCCACAATTCCATGAAGTGGTATCCCATGTTAGCCTAAAAGCTGCTCCTGTTGATACCATTGAAAAGTCGATACTTACATCCTGACCGAGATAATTTGCACAACTTTTTACACACATTGGGTATGGGGTACACCCTTCGGCACCATATTCAACTTTAGATATCCCATATAGTACAACGCTATTTTCGCATTCTTGTTTGCCGCTACTATTCATTTTTATCATCCTCTCTTTTAATTTGATTAAGTAGACCAATTCCGAAAACACAAGTACACAGTTTTATTCTACCTACAGGCGGACGTTTTTTTCTGAACTCAGATGGAGTTAAGCCTGTAATTCTTTTAAATGCACGTGTAAAAGTATCATGATTTGCAAATCCATACTTTGTTGCAATGTTTATAACACTTTGGTGGTTATATAGTAGTTCATATGCTGCATTGGAAACTTTACGAGTAATAATATACTTCGAAAGAGACATGCCTGTCCTTAACATAAAAATTTCACGTATATGTGCTAAAGAAAAACCTGTAGCCCTTTCAAGTTCTTTATAGTCTATCTTATCCTGTATTCTGTTTTCAATAAAAATGATAATAGAACTTATAGTCAGAAAATAATCCATTTATGCCACCAGTATTTCCCTTCATGAATTATTTTCAGTATATCACACCACAAAAAGATTTCTCGACTTTTTTAAGGAAAACAATAAAATGCGCTTTCCAACTAAGCAACCGTACCAGATCATTATCGCGAATTATATAATCTATATTCAGTGGAAGCTTTACAATAGTGCAAGTACATATTATGGAAAGAACATTGCGAAGAGCCTTAGAGAATGTAGACGAAGCGAAGGATAAGTCGAATCACCTGTTTGAGCGTAGCGAGTTTGATTCGACCCGTAGCGAGTCGTACATTCTCTTAGGCTTGTAGCTTAGTTCTTGGAATAATGTGCACTTGCACGGCGGCGAGTACCCCTCTTCCTCACAAAGACCTACTCAAACCCACTAACTACATGGGTTTGGACGTAGAGTTAAACTCTTTTATTACAGAAAAAGGAGCGGTCCACTTTCGAACAGCTCCTTCAATCCTTATCAAACATCAGCCTGCGCTCTGAACCATATCCTCTGATTTGACCAAACCGCTTTGAATTTCTGACTTGAGTTCATTTACAATATTTAATGCGGCCTCAAAGTTCTCATAAAACATTACAATAAAGTCCCTTGGTTGAGCATCAAGTATAGCCTTTTCCAGCGCCTTTTCCTCTGAGTAGATGATCTCAACATTTTCCTTTGAAACTCCGCTTTTTATAGCTTCATCATAGAAAATTCCGGCTACTTCACCAGGCTCCCTGCCTCTTAGATCCGCATCTTCCTTTATATATAAACGATCAAACCCAGCAGCACAAATTTGAGCAGCACTGCACATACTTGAGTCCTGCCTGTCTCCCGGCATACCAATAATCCCTACCAATCTATTAGCTTCAAGCTTCTTTACAAATTTAATTACCTCTTCAAATCCTGCCGGATTATGACTGTAATCCAGCATCACCTTAAATTCTCCCATATCAAATATATTAAATCTTCCAGGGTTGGAACTTGTATCCGGCAAGAATGAAACCAACCCAGCTTTTATAGTCTCGAGAGGCATATCCAATCCCCAAAGCGCAGAAACTGCTGCAAGGCAGTTTTCTATATTACACTCCAGGATGCCTCCAAATGTAATAGGTATATCCTTGGTCTTTGCAAGCTGAATGGTTACTCCTTTTTTAACCAAAAAGATCTCTCCGCCATCAAGATACACTGCTCTCTTTCCCTGCGAAATGTGATCTTGCATAATAGAACTATGTTTATCTTTTGAAAACAGTATAACTTTACTTTTTGCCCTATCCATAAAATACCGGGCAAATCCATCATCTGCGTTTATAACTGCATATCCCTTAGGCTTGACCGCTTCAATTACAAGAGACTTTGCAGATGCCAGATCTTCAGCGGTATCAACTCCATCTATACCCAGGTGATCTTCACTTACATTCGTGATAACTCCAACATCAGCAAGGTCATATCCAAGGCCTTTTCTAACAAGTCCACCCCTCGCTGTCTCAAGCACTGCTGCATCTATAGACTTGTTTGAAAGTAACATTCTAGCACTAACAAATCCGGTATTATCACCCTTTAATATACATTCATCACCAATGTAAATTCCACTAGTAGTTGTCATACCTACTGTTTTTCCCTGAAGTTCCAAAGTATGAGCTATAAGTCTTGTTGTTGTGGTCTTTCCGTTCGTTCCTGTAACAGAAACAATAGGAATTGAATGGGCTTCTCCTTCAGGAAACATCATATCCAAAACATCAGATGCTACATTTCTTGACTTTCCAATAGTAGGATAAATATGCATCCTTAGACCTGGTGCTGCATTAACTTCTATTATAGCTCCATTTTGATTGTATAACGGCTTAGATATATCATCGCAGCACACATCAATACCTGCAATATCCAATCCAAGAACTTTTGCTGCACTTACTACAAGCTGCGCGTTATGAGGATGAACTTCTTCTGTACAATCCCTGGCTGTTCCGCCGGTACTTATATTGCTGTTATATCTAAGGTAAACAATTTCATCCAACTTAGGAACATAATACTCATCGCAGTCCTGATTGAGCAGAACCTTTTTAGCCAGATCGTCAAGCTTAATTTTTGTGAGAGGCTTTTCGTGGTCAGCACCTCTCAATTCATTAGAATTTTCTATTTCCACCAGTTCCGCAATATTATGAACGCCATCTCCGCTGACAGACGGCGGACGCCTTTCAGCTGCTGCGGATACTTTATCACCAATTACAAGTACCCTATAGTCCTTACCATAAATATACTTCTCAACTAAAACACATTTGGAAAACTTTTTCGCTTCTTTAAATGCTATTCGTACATCCTGCTCGTCCCTAATGTTAACGGTAACTCCCTTACCCTGATTACTATCAAGTGGTTTGACAACTACAGGAAAACCTATTTTTTTTGCAGTATAGATAGCCCCTTCCTCACTATATGATACATCACCCTCAGGTACAGGAATCATAAAATCTCTCAGAATATTCTTCGTTAAATCTTTGTTACTGACTGTATCTACTGATATGCAGCTTGGCGAATCTGTAAGTGATGCCTGTATCATTCTCGAGTATTTTCCATATCCAAGCTGTATCATGCTTCCATTCCCTACACGTGTAACAGGTATACCCCTTTTTTGTGCTTCGGCGTATATAGCTTTTGTACTCGGTCCCAGGTCATTCTCAACGGCTATTGCCTTTAAATTTTCCAGTTTATTTGAAAAGTCTACTTCTTCATTATTCAGAATCCGACAAATAAATTCAAACACAGTTCGGGCACATTCTATAGCACATTTCTCATTTTTATATTCAAATACAATATAATAGAGAGAGGGCTCATTTATAACTCTTGTCTTACCGTAGTGAACTTCATATCCAAGCATATTCTGGAGCTCTAATATCATATGTTCTGCCACATGGCCTATATAAGTTCCTTCACCAAGTCTTTCTAAGAATCCTCCTTCATAACCGAGGGAACAATAGTGTGTGCGCAATCCCGGAAAAGTTTCCAATATCTTTTCATTAAAACCTTCAAAATCCTTTGTAGGGTTTTTATACAGTTCACCAATATCCGCTAATATTTTTATTACAGGTTTGTGACTATAAATATTCCTTCCGCTAAAGCTCTGTATATTTAAGATTTGCACTTTTTTTCCTCCTAGACAATATGCCCATTTCACAGCAGCAACTGTTACAAAAATAAATATCAGTTTATTCTGAATACTTCCCTGTCCATCATATTAAATCCATACCCATGAGGCAGAACATGGATTGTAACGTTTGTAATGGCAAGGAGCTCATCCGGCTTGAGTTCTGATACGTTTGAACTCTTTATGGTATTTCCATCCACAACTGTAACTGCATTTGAACCAATTACTTCGAAGTGGGCATCGGGATAAACTCTTATTGCAGTATCTTCATCAATACCAATACCCAACATAAAAGGATTCTCAGCTACACCACACAGAAGCCTTCCAATTCTGCCTCTCTGATCAAAATGCTGGTCAATAATAGCTTCTTCCAGCAATCCAAGCCCTGGCGCCATTTTTAGTGTACATTTTCTTGCAGGCCCATTACTATCTCCTTCAACTATCATTGTATTACTCATTACTGAAGCACCTGCACTTGTACCAACAATTACTACTCCCCGGGAGTACACTTCCTGCAAGGCTATGTTAGTTATTGTTCCGCCAAGAATACTTGTAATTCTAAGCTGATCTCCTCCTGTAAAGAAAACTCCACCGCAGCTTCTTATTATATCTGCATTTCTTTCATCATTTGCCTCATCCCTAGTGTTAATATTCAATACCTGTATATTATTAAGCCCCAAAGACTCAAAAACCATTCTGTAATTGTTTCCTACTTCCTCAGGCTTTTCCGTTGCAGTAGTTAATACTACGAGGCTTCCCTGCTGATGTCCGACAATATCAACAACATGTTTTAGAATAGTCTTATTTCCAACCTTGTCTTCGGCTCCACCTATTATTATCAAATTTCCTTTCACTTTCTCATCCATAGCTGTCCTCCAACCAAATTCTTATTGCACTATAAAAAAGCAAGGATTTATCCTATCCTTGCTTTTGATAAGTACTACATTCCCAAATAGTGTCTGGTGTAATTCATTATTACTCCGCTAAAAATCAAACCAATACCCATCAGTATTATACTTGCAACAATTACAAACAAGCCTGCTCTACTGCCTTTTTTTGTTGAAAGTATACCCATTATCACACCCACTACTCCGAAAATAAAGGGATATGCAAAAAGTGAAGCAATTGCACATATTACTCCTATTACAGTTAAAAAACCTGCACCTTTTGCAGTCTTTGCCCGAGTATCAACTCTTTCCATAAAATCACCCTTTTTAAAGAGATCGAACTTAAGAATAAAATAAATAATTATCTTTACAGTTCGCTATCCCTAAGTATTTACATTTTTGCAAACTCATATTCATAATTTGTAGAAGCACACTATAAATCTTCATAAAAACCCTTTCTGATTACCAAACCATTATCTACAAATTTTTCTCCACCTATGATAACGCTATTAATGCTGAAATCCTGCTTGTTTATAATAAGTATATCCCCATCACTGCCTTCAGCCAGTGTCCCCTTTCCAGGAAAAAGTTTAATTCTCTTTGCTACATTTTCTGATACGGTTTTAAGTATCGTAGTAAGATCAAGCTTCCTATCTAAAATACAAATTCTTATATCTTCAAACAGTTGTAATGCCTTTCCTACCGATGGCCCGGAACCAGTTGAAGGAATACTGCCATTACCGTCCGATGATACAGTCACCCGCTCCATAGCAACCTTCTCTCTTAGGAGCAGTTCCATAGCATCAGGTATAGAATAACCAGATTCACTGCTCTGCCCGGCGGTCAAATCTATATTCCCCCCGCTGTTTGCAAATTCTATAGCTTGATGGAATAAATTCTTATTCCTGTTAAGATGTGTAGGGATGAACATATCAATAGGAAAATCCGAGTTCTCAATAAGCTCCTTAAGTGGCCTCAAACCGTTCTTCCCATCCCCGACATGTATGTGCACAATACCAGCCTTCTTGCTTAAAAGGCCACCTAATCTTGCTTCATAAGCAACCTCCCTGAGCATATCTATCGTTGGGTGGGATGACCTATGGTCAGATATCGCTATTTCTCCTATCCCAATAATCTTATCAATAAGAGTTATATCCTTCATTGCCTTACCTGTAATAGTTGCTGTTGGAACTTCATAGCTCCCTGTATATATATATGTGTTTAATCCTTCTTCTTCCAAGGCCCGAGCCTTTGCCAAAAGACCCGCTATATTTCTGGTTATGCTGTCAAAGCCCAAAACGCCTACAACAGTTGTAATTCCTGCAACTAATATTTCACTTAGTTTAATTTCAGGTATTCTGCTTATAAATCCCTCTTCTCCACCCCCGCCTGTTATATGAAGGTGCTGATCTATAAAACCCGGACAGATTATTTTATCTGTGCAGTCAATAATTTCTACATCACGCAGGTTTTCTCCCGGTACGGTATCATCAATTTTACATATTTTGTTCAATACAATTAGGATGTCTTTTTTCCCTAGATACTGAGGCGCATAACATATACCATTCTTTAGAAGTTTGAACATTCCACCACCTCCTTTTTATGTATGGTACGCAAATAATTCTTTTTCATGCGGAAATTATTTTTTCACAAATTATATATTTTTTCGACAAAACATGTACACATGTTTATCATTTATATCCATATTCTTGTAACAATGCTAGTAATTACGGTTGCGAAGTCATTTTTTATTTGCTAATATTTAAATAATACTTTATGTAAATTTAGATTTACATAAAAATACATTTTTAAAATAAAGGATGGTCAAAGTGGCTGCAGATTTTAATCTTCTAACCTCAAAGCAGAAAAAGGTCTATTCTGTTATTGAGTCATTCATCAAATTAAAGGGTATTCCCCCTACAGTGAGGGAAATAGGAGAGATGGTTGGTGAAAAAACTCCTGGTGCAGTCCAGGGTATATTAAACCGTCTCGAGCAAAAGGGTGTTATTAAGCGAGAAGTTGGTATGGCAAGATCAATACAACTTGTCACCGATACATCACAATACATGACCCCTGTATATTTGCCTAAAATAAAGAAAATAACAAACCGTAACATTTCCGATTTGTTTAATATCTATAACATAGTAAAATATTATCCGTTCCCTTCAGAATTATTTAAATCGGAAAACGCTTCAGAAAACTACTTCATAATGAGTTGTCCTGATAACAGTCTTTTAAACAGCGGAATAAAATATGAGGACTGTCTTATTATTGACAGGCAATCCGCAAATAGCTTAGAAGACGGGGATATTGTATTAGTATTGTACGATAACCATGCACTTTTAAGATATTTTAGTAAACATGAAGACACCAACAATGTAGTTTTAAAAGCAGATAGTGACCTTATAGGCAAGGATGTCTTTAATAAGGATGAAGTAATGATTATAGGTAAACTTATTGGAAAATATACAAAGTATTAAAAAAAAAACTGTCGTGCACTGATGCACGATAGTTTTTTTTGGAATTATGTAAAAAAGTCGGCTTCGCTAATTTCTTAGGCATTAAAAAACCTATGGCTATCTACGCAGCCATAGGTCATTTGTAGATTTATTTTACATCTTCTCTATTTCTTCTTTTATTAGCCTTCCCATTTCTTTAGTCCCAATAACTTTTGAGCCTGACGATGCTATATCCGCCGTTCTATACCCTGCATTCAACACATTTTCAACAGCTTTTTCAATAACTTCACTTTCCTTTTCCAGACCAAAAGAGTATTTCATCATCATAGCTATAGAAAGAATTGTGGCAATTGGATTTGCCTTATCCTGACCAGCTATATCGGGAGCAGATCCGTGTATAGGCTCATACAAACCCAAAGTCCCCTGTCCAAGGCTTGCGGATGGGAGCATTCCTATAGAACCTGTTATCATCGAGGCCTCATCTGATAGTATATCACCAAACATATTTGATGTAACTATTACATCAAATTGCATTGGATTTCTTACAAGCTGCATTGCCGCATTGTCTACATACATATGATTAAGTTCAACCTCAGGGTAGTCCTTAGCCACCTTCAAAACTACTTCACGCCACAGTCTTGAACTTTCAAGAACGTTGGCTTTATCTACCGAAGTAACCTTTTTATTTCTCTTCATTGCAGCTTCAAAAGCTAGTCTTGTTATCCTCTCAACTTCAAAAGTGCTGTATTTTTCAGTGTCATATGCAGCCTGGCCCATATCACCTGCATCAACTCTTCCTTTTTCACCGAAATACATACCACCGGTTAATTCGCGAACTACCATGATATCTATTCCGTCTTTAACTATATCAGGTCTTAATGGTGAAGCATCCTTTAAAGCGGAATAAATAACTGCAGGCCTAAGATTTGCATATAATCCAAGTCCTGCACGTATTCCAAGCAGCCCTGCTTCAGGTCTCTTATCGCCCGGAAGTGTATCCCATTTTACTCCACCGACAGCTCCTAAAAGTACAGCATCACAGCTTTTGCACAATTCAAGAGTCGCTTGTGGAAGAGGTTCACCATAAGCATCTATTGCACATCCTCCAAGTGCGCCTTCCTTCAATTCAAACTCATGATTAAACTTCTTTTTTACCGTATTTATAACAGCAATAGCCTCTCCTACAACCTCAGGTCCTATTCCGTCTCCCGGCAATACTGCAATATTAAATCTACCCATTTTGTACACCCCTCATAAGCTTTATTTTAAATACCATGCTATGCACCGTTTACAATTGCTATGCAACTTCGGTTATAATTTCACTCATTCTTTATAAAATTATAAAACGTAAAAGATTAATATTCTTCCTGATATTAATCTTTATTTAGTAAGTTTTTTTAATGTTTTTTGACAAAAGGAGTACGAATCCTAATTTAAGGAATAAGTGGATGGCAGCGGAAATTATAGTTTCGCCATTCCTACGTTTTCTTTTCTATACTGGAGCGGAGTCATTTTAACATACTTTTTGAATATATCGTTAAACCTCTGCTGATTGGAGAAGCCCACACTAAGGGCGATATCACTGATCTTTAGTGTTGAGTCCTTTAACAACTCCTTTGCCCTTTCGATTCTAGTTTTCAAAAGATAATTAATAGGACTTATACCCGTTTCTTCTTTAAAAGCACGGGTAAAATAACTGGTACTCAAGAAAACATATTGAGCTATATCCTTTAAAGAAATTTCCCTTTCATAGTTATTGTTTATATAACTTACCGATACCTGTATCAATTCCTTTAGCTTCGAGCTTTTATTCTTTATGCTGTTCTCCCACTCCATTTTCAGGGCTCTGGAAATCAGGACGAACAACTCCATTACGAGCATGTAATTTAGCAGCTCACTGCCTATATCAGGATTCTCTTTTTCCTTCAAAATCCTGTTCAGAATATTTATTATCTCATTTTTTTGGCTCACTTTAAGTGTTAAAAAAGAGCCCGATTCTTTTCCACTTACAAAGTCCAAAAAGTATTCAAGGGACACCCCTGAAAACTGCAAATCAAATTCATTTACAAATTTAAAATTCAAAACAATAAATTCGCAGCCCGACTCCGACTTTACTATAAACTTGTGGAATTGATTTGGCTTAATAATTATTATATCATTGGGTCCTATCTCTGCAGGATATCCGGAGATCTCAAATACAGCGTTTCCTCTTTTAATATAGACCATTTCGTAGAATTCGTGGCGGTTCGGTTCCATAGACCACGTTGTATCATGAAATCTTTCTATGGTCTTAACTATCACAGGTAAAAAAGTTGAAGAGTTTAAAAGACTCTCCCAGGCTTTTGGAAGTATTCCACCATCCATTTACCTCACCCCATTCCATTTTGTCACTCATTTCCCCTTCGTTTCTGTCTAAACCATCCAAATTCTCTAAATACATTTAATCCTCCAAGCTTTTCATGACGGTAATACCCAGCATTCCTGAATACCCCCTGATTTACCGTTCTTGCATCCTCAATCGAATAAAAAGCTTTTGGATTGGACTTTGTAATTATGCCTAGAACCTCGTTTAGATCTTTTCTTTTTATAATAGTATAGACAATCTTTACATCCCCGTTCGCTCCCTGAGCATCTATTACAGTAACGCCAAATCCAGCCTTATACAGGTGCTCTCTAAGCTCATCATTGTACTTTACCAATATCACCCTTACAACCAGCATCCCAATTGCGAGTTTTTCTTCAAGCATCATCCCAACAAATGTACCAGCTGCGAAACCACCGGCATATGCAAAATAGCACACAATATTATCCAGATGTTTCATTATCTGACTAATAGCTGTAATCCATACCAATACCTCAAAAAAGCCAAGCAGCGGAGCCAGATTTTTCTTTCCTCTTGAAACAAATATAATACGTATAGTACCAATTGTAACATCAACAATACGTGATGAAAAAATAAGCAACGGCAAGACAACCCAACTAAATACATCAGTGTTTACAATCTGTATAAAGTTTATTGCCCTCATCTCCTTTAAGGCAAAATTTTGCACTGATGATACTTTTAATTCTACAGAAACAAAATAAAATGGTCAACCATCCAAACCTTCGAGATCAAATTGGGGAATATACTCACAAGATGCCGAATCTCTTTCCTGAATATATCCATTCTCAAATCCAAGTTTGAAAAAGTGGTTTAATACCTTGTCATATTCTCTTCTGGTAATTCCCCTATTGATCTCGGGATAGTTTTCCGCCCTATAACAAGGAGTATATTGGCTCATTAAACTTATATATATATCATCAGGCAAATTGTTTTTAATATAATCCAGTACCTTCATAGATTCCCCCGAAAACCCCGGAAGTATCAAATGTCTTATAATGAGACCTCTGGTGATTATACCATTTTCATCAAATACAGGTCCTCCCACCTGCCTGTACATCTCTTTTATTGACTCCGATGCAGCTTCAAAATAATTTTTTGCACCGGAATACTTTGATGCAGTGCTATCTTCTATATATTTGAAATCAGGAAGATACACATCAACCAAACCTTCAACCATCTTTAATCCATCAATAGTTTCATACGCATTTGTGTTATATATAACTGGTATTTTAAGGTTCGAAGAAATCTCAAGGCTTTTCTTTATTTGCACGGCATAATGTGTCGGGTTAACCAGATTTATATTATGCGCTCCCATTTGTTGAAGCTTTAGATATATGTTACTCAGTTTCTCAATAGAAACCTCTTTTCCAACATATTCCTGACTTATATTATAGTTCTGGCAAAATACGCATTTTAAATTGCATCCGGAAAAGAAAACCGTTCCCGAACCATTTGTACCACTTATACATGGCTCTTCCCACTTATGAAGAAATGCCTTTGCCACCTTTGGTGTATCGTAAACTCCGCAAAACCCCTTCTCAACTTTTCTATCGACCTTGCACTGTCTTGGACAAATTCCGCAAATTTCCATAGCTTATACCCCTATTAATTTAATACTTATGCTTTACATTATTTCCAATTGAAAATATAATGAAAATAAGTGAATATATCATTAACTACCAAAGTAAAATAATTATATATTATTATAACATCCCTGAACCTTCTAGGGGATATCAAAAATATTCAGAATGAACTGTTATTTGTTTATACCATGTTGAATGGTAAGCAATGGATGGAAGCGGAATGAGCAGATAAGGTATAAACATTAAATAAACGGGCGACAGCCAGGAGGTAAGAAAAGTGAGAATAAGTGGCATATCATATGCACACAGAAAAACACATAAAGTAAGGACAATAATTATGTCTATGATTATATTGGTACTGATTGCTGCTATTGCATTAATGGGTATTTCCACCTATACAGGATGGACCTTAACCCATCCAAAAAGGAAAGCTATACCTGTTTTTTCGTCTAATATCGTTCCGGACAATAGAAATATTTCATTTAAGGACATAAAGGATGAGATCACTTTGAAAGGGTGGTTCTTTGAAGTCAAAGGCAGCAACAAAACATTGATTTTAGCCCATGGCTACCGTCAAAACAGGCTTCAATACGGAGAAAACACACTTCCTCTGATAAAATCACTTCTAAATCAAGGTTATAATGTATTGACCTTTGATTTTAGAAACTGCGGCGAGTCTGAAGGGAATTTAACTACTGTTGGCATTCATGAAAAGGATGATCTCCTGGGTGCAATAAGGTATGCCAAGACCTTAGGTTCCAAGCAAATAGTTCTTATGGGCTTTTCAATGGGTGCAGCGGTAAGTATTGTGGCTGGAGCTCAAAGTAAAGATGTCAATGCCGTAATTGCAGACAGCCCTTTTTCAGATATGGAGGAATATCTTGATAAAAGTCTTAGTGCATGGAGTAAACTTCCTTCATTTCCTTTCAATCAAACCACGTTTGCGTCCATGAAAATATTATTAGGGGTTAATCCTAAGGAATTCAGTCCAAGAGATGTAGTTGCCAATATTGCTCCAAGGCCTCTCTTTTTGATACACAGCAAAGATGACACGTATATTCCTGTGGAAAACAGCCATGAGCTGCTTAAGGCAGCCGGAAGTTCTGCAACTTTGTGGGAAACGGAAGGCGTCAACCATGTAGAAAGTTATACAAAACTAACTGATCAGTATCTGCAAAAAGTAACTGAATTTTTAAATTCACTAAAAACTGATTCCAATAATAAGTAAAATAAATGCTCCGAAAGACAACCAGTCTCTCGGAGCATTTATATATCTACTAACTAATTATTTAATGCTTTACAATAATCAAATCTCGCCTAACAACTCAAGCAGGCCAATAATAACTCTTGCAGCTTGTTCTCTGTTTGCATTATCCTTTGGATTGTATACATTTCCCGGCATTCCATTTATAATTCCGTTTGCTTGAGCAGCATATACCGAAGCTTTACCCCAACCGTTAAATTTATCTTCATCATTAAATTTAACAGTTGCCTTTTGAGCTTCAACTGCAATATCTGTTCCGTTAACATACTTGTAAGCATTCATAACCATTACAGCCATCTGTTCTCTTGTAATATTGGCATTAGGATCAAACAATCCTCTTCCAAGTCCACTTACAAGTCCAGCTCTTTCAGCTGCTTCAACGTGTAATGAATACCACTTTCCGTCCGGTACGTCACTGAATTTTCCTGTATATTCTGATGTTTCTATGCCCAATGCCTTTACAAGGAATGTAGCAAATTGAGCTCTTGTTACCAGACCTTTAGGACCAAAGTTATTAGCATCTATACCTTCTGTGATATTTCTTGCTGCCAGAAGTTCAATATATTCTTTTGCCCAACTGGTTGAAGACACATCCGCAAAGGATTTGTTATACTCCATTACTGAAAACTTTGTAAAATGGTTAGTAGTAGCACTTACCTTTCCTGTTGCTGCATCATATTTCCCACCTACAAACTTCCATTTCATAGTAGTTTCATCGAGATAGTATACTGCCAATTTTTTTGTGTTGACTTTTGTTATATCTATGCCTTCCACGGCAAGTTCAATTTTCACCTTGGCTGCAAACTTCGTAACAACAGTTTGGGTTGTACCGGATACAGCTATCAGTTGTATCTCATAAACAGGTCCGGACGTAGTAAGGTTATTCATTGAATTTTTCGGTATAGTTTCTAAAACGGTAGTATCAACCGGGGTTAAATTAATCTCTAATTGTGATCCAATGTAAGAGGATATTAGTGTAACAGGAATTTCAAGTTTAACCTGATTTGCTGCTATTATTAAATCAACTTTTTCCTTTAAAATCAAGTCAACAGCTTCAGATTCCAAAACCAGTTTGTTGCCCATTGAAATATCTGCAAGATCAAATGTTATAGCCTTGGCTTTTCCATCTGCAGAAATTTTACTTTCCACTGCTGCTTTATCAATCTTAATTACTGCTTGTGGCGTTACAGTTAAAATCGGTGTTGGTGTTGGCAAAGTTGGCACTGTATCACCGAATATACCACCGCTATCATTACCCGATGTTGTTGATGGAGCTAAAATTTCAAAAGTCTCACTGCTTGAGGCTGACTTCGAGTTAACTGTCACTCTTAACATATAAGTTCCTTCAATAAGATCTGGAATTTCAAAGCTCATAGAAGTCTTACTGGCCTCATCTGGAATAACTGTTGCGGATACGTCCCCGGAAACAGCATCAATAATCTCTATTGTGTTTTTTTCAGGTATAGAGGAGAAGTAATCCCCATTAATAACCATACTGCCGCTAATGCTATCCTCATGAAGGTTTGCTCCTTCAGTTGAGATATTATCTATCACAGGTATAGGTTGAATTACTTTGAATAGAGTTGAATTATGAACTAATGCAGGGTCAGCAATTTCAACCTTAATATAGTACGTGCCTGCATCTAATGTATCAGGTATGACAAGTTTTCCACTTGCACTATTAGAGGAACCTAAAAGAGTTTTAACAGACTCTACCCCACCTACATTTTCGCTATCCAAATTTGTCAAACCAACTGTAATTTCAGTTCCCTCTACGACCTGCTGTGTATACACAGTCACCGTTACAGTACCTTCGATTCCTGCATATTGGGTTGAGGAGCTTAGAGAAACACTAAGTATAGCCGGATCTTCGGTATTGGATATAATTGTATAGGCTGTACTGTCATTTGATGCCGTAGATGTAGAAGCTTTTATTTTATAACTTCCTGCCGGAACACTGCCAGGAATTGTTAGTGTCAGTATGGCATTATTACTGTTAATTGTCCCAACGGCAGCAGTAACACCACTAACAGCATTACCATTAGCTTCAACAAGAGCAACTGCAACAGATGTACCGTTACCTACATTTTCTGTTACAACTGTCACATTCAAACTTTGTTGTGTTCCTGTAACATGACTTGTTGAACTTGCTGCTACGGAAGTTATTTTTTTCTGCGCGCCCTCCGAAATAGTGTATTCGGTTGAATTATCATAGATATTAAGTGATGATATATTCACTTTTATTTTATAGCTTCCTGCTGAAATACCTGTAGGTATTGACAGTGTGAGTACGGCAACATTTTCGCTGACAGTTCCGGAAGCCAGGCTGACTCCCGCAACTGATGTGGTTCCGTCGCTTTGTACAAGTTGTGCGGTTATTGCTGTTCCATCGGCAACATTTGAAGTATCTACAGTAGCTGTAACTGATTTAATGACACCTTCCACATGTGAACTGGACGAAAGAGCTACCTTAACAATATCAGGTTCGGCAGGAACCTGTGGAGGATTTACCCCAAGTGCAAATACCGCCATAGGGTAAACTAATACAAGTACACTAACTAAAAATGCCAGTAATCTCTTTTTCATGCGTATCCACTCCCGTATTTAGTATTGTATTAAAGCAATTGTACTGTAAGGGCTGAGCTATAGGAGGCTTAAGCTGCCTCCCATAGCAGCCAGTTAGAATCTATTCTGGATAATTAAACTGCAAATCGAATGCTTGAATACTGGCGCTTCCTTCATCCGTGTAGTTTCCATCAGAATCTACTGTAAAAGTCATAACATCCGATTTTGCATATGGAGAACCTTCTTTAGGAAACGCTTGAATTGTATATGTTCCCGGTTTCAAGTCCGGCAACTTAAATGTACCGTCTTTGTTTATAGGTATAGTTACCAACCAATTCTCAGTCTCATCTCCAATTTCTATCCATCCACCTTTTGCGAGTGTATTATCTGGTCTGTGGACTATACCCGTCATCGTTGGTTCTTCCAACTGCAACTTCAACGATGCAGGACTGGTCATAATACCTCCAGCAATAACAATGTCCACTTTTTCGCTTGGAGCATAATCAGAACCATTTTCAGGGAAAGCCTGAATTTTGTATGAACCATTTGCAAGACCACTCATCCTGAACTTACCGTTTTCATCAACACCGGTACTTGCAACCCACTGTCCATTGCTGTTATATAACTCTACCCAACCCCAGTCTACAGCAATATCACCAGGATCTACAACTGTTCCGGTTATTTGTACGTTTTGTAATGTTAACGTAAGTGCTCCGCCACTGTACGATTGGCCAGATATAGTTATTGTCCTTGATAGTGAAGGAGTATAACTCGATTTCCAACCAGGGTAAGCCTTTATTTTATAAGTACCATCACTTAGGCCACCTATTGAGAAACTTCCATCTTCTTTGGCACCTATTCCAGTTACAAAAGCCCCAGCTTGGTTGGTTATTTCTACCCAACCGTATTCAATTGTTTCACTGTTTGGACCTGTAATAGTGCCGGAAATCTGTGCTTGGGTCAATGATACTGTAACACTTCCGCTATAATTGGAATCGCCTACTTTTGTTACCACTTCATTTTCTACAACAAAAACGATATATGCTGACGGTGAATAGGAGCTGTCTAAAGTTTCAGGGTATGCCTTCATCCTGTATGTTCCATTTGACAGGCCACCTATATTAAACTGACCTTCTGAGTTCAGACCTGTTCCTCCTACCCAAATCCAATTATTTGAACCACTGTCTTTTTGTATTTCAACCCAACCCTTAACCAAAGGATTGCTATCCGGTTTGATTACTGTACCTTTTAACTGTATGCTTGTCAATTTTACATCTACATTGCCTGCATACACTATATTGTTTGCATAAGTACATTTACCATTTTCACCTATAACCACAGTTATAGGTTTTGAAGCAGAATAATTGGAGGATTCTGAATATTCCGGATGTACTCTTAATGTATATGTGCCTGATTTAAGATTTCCAATCGCGAAGTTTCCATTTTGATTGACTGGTGTTCCGGCTATCCATTCACCAGTTTCCGCACTATTAACTTCACAGTATCCGAATTTGGAAATATTATTGTTAGGATCTTTTACTGTACCGTTAATTTGTGCCTCCGTAAGGTTGATTGTCAAAGGACTCGTTCCTTTGAATTGTCCATTGCTATCTATTTCAACCGTAACTTCAGCTGAAGGTGAATATTTAGTTTCACCGCCCGGCATAGCTATTAGCTTATAAGTACCCTGAGCAAGTCCACTTATCTTGAACTTACCATCATAATCAACTCCGGTACCACATATATACTTTTCACCAGATTTGATTTCAATAAATCCATACGGCATTACGTTACCTGATTCTAAACCATCTATAGGTCCCTTTACAAAACCAGTTATCTGGGGACTTCTGAGTTTCAAGTTTATCTCACTTCCGGTGTATAGACCACTGGTATTTATAGTAAATCCTACTGCATCAGATTCACTATAACTTGATTTGTCTTTAGGGTATGCTATCACCTTGTAGTTTCCAGGCTTTAATGAACCGATTTTAAACATACCATTCTGAATTTGTGCACCACCTACATACTCACCAGTTGTTTTATTTATACAAACCCAACCATTGTCAACCGGTGTATTATTAGGTTCATAAACATGTCCTGTCAGCTGTGCTGAAGTCAATTTCAGCACCAGTGTACCTCCACTGTAAACACCATTTGCAATTTTTACCACGGTTTCAATAGATGCAGAGTACTTTGATCCATCACCCGGGTATGCCTTGAGATAGTATGTACCATCTTTCAAACCACCAATTGTAAAATCCGCCATGTTGTCTACTCCGGAACCTTTTACATGGTAGCCATCTGCGGTCATAACTTCAACAAAACCGTTACCTTCAGGTGTTCCATCAGGAGCTACAACTTCACCTATAATCTGAGGCACACCGACGGTTAATTTTAACCCACCTTCAGGCGCCTTATATGAACCACCTGATATTGTGACCAAAACTTCCTTGGAAGAAGTAAATGTTGTACCGCTATTCGGCCATGCTATCAATACATAACTGGCATCTTCAAGCCCTGCAATTCTGAATTTACCATCATAGCCGATATTTGCACCGCCATAATACTTACCAGACTTCTCATCTGGACTTCTCACTTCAACCCAACCGCCTTTTAGAGGCTGACCCTTTGGATCTATAACCGTACCAGTTATTTGTGCAGATTGAAGCGTAAGAACAATAGAATCTCCTGTGTAGTCACCATCAGCGTATGAAGCATCTAAATCTCCGCCCAGGATTTTAAAAGTGAACTGATTTGATGCACTATACTGCGAATTGCTATCAGGTATTGCTCTGATAGTGTAAATATCATCTATAAGAGAACCCAGCGCAAACTTTCCATTTTGAATTGATACACCTGGTAACCATTCACCGGCATCATTCTTAACTTCAAGATATCCACAATAAACATCTTTGCCACTAGGCAGAGGCTCTTTGACTGATCCACTTATTTGCGGCTCACACAAAATCAGGCTGATTTCTACAACGGAACAAGTACCTCCTGATATTGTTATTTTAAAGGCATTTGATACTGTGTATTCTTGATTTTCCCAATTCGGATGTGCCTTTAAATAGTAATCACCATTAGCCAGTCCACCAATATTAAATACACCCTTGTCGTTTGTTTGTGCACCAGCAATATATTTACCATCTTTATCGTTTATTTCTATCCATGAATATTTTTCAGGTGTTATTCCATCTGAAAGATATACAGTTCCGCTTGCCTGAGGCTGTGTAAGCTTGAGCACCAGACCACCTAAAGGAGGTGTATATTTACCGCCTGAAATAGTAATTTCAACTGCTGCAGAAGGTGAAAAACCGGTATTCCAGCTCGTACCCCTAATCGAATATTTTCCATCCAGCAAACCGGCAATTTTAAATACACCGTTTTCTCCAGTACCTTCCCCTGTTCCATAGTTAACGTCTATTCCTTTTATCTCCACATTACTGTATGAAACAGGAGCACCCTTAGGGTCAACAATTGTACCTGTAATTTGAGGCTTTCTCAGTGTCAAAACCGGACTATTTCCTACAAGTTTGTCGCCTGAAATCTGTATTTCCACTTCAACAGATGCCGCATATTCTGAATCTTTTGGAGCATGAGCACACATTTTATAATACCCATTTGTAAGGCCTGCAACTTTAAATATACCGCCTTTACCAACAAATAGACTATCTATGTATTTTCCATTAATATCTTTTATATCAACATTTGTGAACTCAACAGGATTATTCATGGGATCTTTTACATAACCTGTAAATTGCGGTGTAGACATAGTGAGTTTTATAGCCCCTAATGGAGATGTGAGTTTATCTCCAGTTATTGTTATATCCACCTCATTGGACTTGCATACTGCTCCTGCATCATCATAAGGTCTTGCCTGTATACGGTATGTGCCCTCAGTGAGTCCACCAACAACAAACACTCCATTTTGCTGTATTTTTACATTATCAAAGCATTTTTCTTGAGTCATCAAATCAATCCAGCCCTCAGTAAATGAATCAGTCCCATTTGGCATAACAACAGTCCCGCTGAATTGCGGAAGAGTCAGGGATAAATTTACTGGAGCCGATGGAGACTTAAGCACACCGTTTTCAATTATAATCGGTGTCTTAGAAGATTTGAAATAATCTACCGTCATATCTGGTATAGCCACAAGATAATATGTACCATTTTCAAGTCCTCCGACTGAATAAGTACCATCTTGCTTAATCTGAGAATCCGTAATGTAATCATATTCAGTCCTTACTTCAACTCTGCCTCCACTGGTATATGCTGTTTTTCCGTCCGGCAAATACACAGTACCACTGAACTGTGCAGGTGGACGTTCATTAAGTATAATTGTTAGCGGACCATTAGCAAGTTTATTATCAAGGCCTATTTGAAATGGGACCTCATCAGAATGCATATACTTTGAATCTGGACCAGTGAAAACCATTATCGAATAATTTCCAGGCTGCAAACCATAATACGCAAATTGTCCGTTGCTGTTATCCATAACCTCATGTATTAAAGCACCTTCTACAGTACGAATCTCAACATGATTTCCACCACCTAAAACGGCTTGCTGATTTGCATCAAATATAGAGCCACTAAATTGTGCTGCAATCAAAGTAAGAGGAAGGTCTGTTAAACCATAATTTTTGCCATCCTCAGCAATTACAAAATCCGATGTTAAAGATTCACAATATTGTATATCATCAGGCCTAGCATATACTTTATAACTACCGGCAGAAAGACCTGCAATTCTATAAGTGCCATCCTCATTAATTGGTACGCACGTAAAGTAATCATTGGTAACCTTGTATAGTTCAACTCTACCTGTCCCTGCATATTTTGTTTTATCACCCGGCAAATACACAGTACCAGTAAGTTGTGTCTCAGGTTGTGGTAGCTGTGGAGGCCCAAAATAATTTAGCCTAAATTGATAGTTATCAGCATTTATAGGGAAAGTAAATGTCTCTAAGATATATCTGTAGAAACCATTAACAACATCATCAGGTGTAGTACCTGTCGTTTTATCAACAAGGTAACCGTTTTGATCTATACCGTCATAGACGGCAAAGCTTACAGTAATTCCGCTTGCATCTTTCTCATTGTCACAATATACTGCACTTGTAACGGTTCCAGTGCCTCCATCTCTTGTCACATTAAATTCGACAAAAACTTGAGCAAATGAATAATTTAAAGGCATGCAAATAATTAAAATTGCAAGTACAAGGGCCAGAGCTTTCTTAAAACTCATATCAGTACCTCCTTAATTGGGTTGAGATAGACTTCAAAAAGCTTTCATGAAATACAACAACGTTCTTACATGATTTTCGAAGAGCTAAAAGCCAATTAGTTGTCACTCTGAAATATAAATCCCTCCTTTTCCCCAAAAATATAACTATCCAATAACACAGTATTAAATATATCGGTCAAAAAAAGGAATTAAAACATATGAAAGTGTAAAATAACACACACATTTTTTTACATTTAAACGATAAATGTATTCATAAAGATTTAAGCCTATTTTGAACTACTCTACTTCACGGAAACCTATAGAAAAAAAAATTGAATAAAAGAGAAATATAAATTTATATCTAAATATAATCATATCATATTTGGCAAGTTTCGTCAATGGAATATGTAAACATCTGGCACAAATCAAAAAATTTATGCCAGATATACTAATCAATTTTCACTAAAACATTCCTTTTTTATAGAGCACAAAGCTTGTAACCGATGCTAAACCTACAGCTGTAGCAAGTATATACGCAAATGCATAATGGTTATTCTCCCATGGCAAATGAACGTTCATACCAAAAAAGCTTGCTATCATGGTAGGTATAGCCAATACAATTGTTACTGTTGTAAGGAACTTCATAACCAAGTTCAAATTATTTGAGATAACCGATGAAAAGGCATCCATCATTCCACTTAAGATTGTGCTATATATATTGGCCATTTCAATAGCTTGCTTATTTTCAATGATAACATCCTCAAGTAGATCCTGATCTTCTTCATACATTTTAATATACTTGCCCCGAAGAAGCTTTTCCATAACGACGTCATTCGATTTTAGAGACGTAGTAAAGAATACAAGACTCTTCTCCAGCTCCAACAGCTTAAAGAGCTCCCTATTCCTCATAGACTTGTGCAAGGTTTTTTCGAGATCATCCGTCTTTTTGTCAATATGCCTCAGATATTTTAAGAAGTCTTTGGCAATCATAAAAAGTATCTGTAATGTAAACCTTGTCTTCTTAAACGTATAAAAATCCTTTACTTTCTTGTTTTTAAATGAATCGACAAGGTACGATTCCCTGTTACATATTGTAAGAACATATTCATCCATAACGAGTATACCCATTGGAATGGTTTCAAACTTGAGGTTTTTTTCATCCTCATACACATAGGGTATATCAACTATAAGCAATGTCTGATTGTCTTCAACATCTATTCTAGGTTTTTCCTCTTCATCAAGAGGGTCCCTTAAGAAATTGGGAAGAATATTAAGACTTTTCTCCAAACAACTCAATTCCTCTTCTGAGGGAGCAACAAGATTAATCCAACATCCCTTTTCAATATTCTCAATTTTAACCGGCTGCTGAGCCATATCATAAGTCTTGTAAATTTCCATCATACCTATCACTTCCCAATCTAATAAATAATCATATCGAAGCAAAAGCTTAAAAACAAGGCAGTAAGTTCTGCTGCTATTACTTACATTTGCACAAATGACTTTCCTTACGCAACAAAAAAACTTCCACACGAGAGGAAGTTATATAATTACAAACTTGTATAACTATTTGCTCTTCCCTCGTTGAGCTTTAGCACTATACAGCTTAGGTTTAAAAACCAGCTGCATTAAGCAAAACCTTAATCCGGCAGTGCTTGTTAACCCATTGGCGTCTTTCGACGTTTCGGGGTAGCAGCTTCTTTCTGTATAGGAGCCTCACCTAACAAAGTATTAAGTTTACTTATTCATTATATTCAATAAAGTACTATAGTGTCAATATAAATTAAAAACCCCCGTGATAAGCTGATTAAGGGGGCTTCAAAAACATTATTTCTTTTTATCGATAAAGTATGATGGTTGTCTTAGTCCTGTACCAGGGCTATACGCATTGGAAAGTTTTTTACCCTCCTTGATCTGCCTTATCTTTGCTCCTAAATCATTCAAAAAACCTTTTGCCTTTTCGTTGTTATGTTTTTCAAGTTCATTTATCTCTTTCAAAAGCTCCATTATCTGTCCAATAGTCTGTTGAAGTTCCTTTGCTCCTTTTAAATCAGATGACTTAATTTCTTCTAATTTATTTATCCCAAGCTTCTGCTTGAGTCTTGCAAAGTACACTCCAAATTCTTCATCAATTTTGTTTATTTCATCAATTTTTACCTGCTTATCACTTATAAGCTTTTTTAGTCCATCCATTCCCTCTATGTTTATGGCCTCTGTTTGGGCCATAGTGAGAAGAATTATATCCTGCAGGCATTTATACTTTTTTTTTGAGGCTTCAATAAGCCTTTCAATATAAATTTCCGGACTATTATCCATTATAGACTCCTCTATTTTGCGATTTGTGATGCTCCTGCATTTTGCTGTCTTGCTATTTTCATTGCTTGTTCCCAGGTATTCCTCAATTCTCTTGCATAGCCCAATATTTCTTCAACTATTGTAACATCCTTTTTTATGTTTGCCTCTATGAGCCTTCTATTCATATAATCATATATAAGTTCCAACTGCTTTGAAATTTCATATTTCATATCAAGCGTACATCTAAACTCCGAAATAATATTCTGCGCCTTAATGATGCAGTTATTAGCTTTTTCAATATTCTTTTCGTTAATTCCCATTTGAGACTGCATAAGGAATTTTACAAGTCCATTATATAACATTAAAGTCAACTCTTCCGGACTTGCCGTATATACTGAATTTTCCTTGTATTGATCATACGCATTGTTAATTGCCATTTCAAATACCTCCATGGTTTATTAAAATATAGCTGAAAAGTAAGCTGGTATTAACAACCAAAACTATTTATACTATTACTGACCTAACATTGAAGAAAGGCTACTTTGTTGGCTTTGCATTTCTCCTATCATGTTTTCCATAGCTGCAAATCTGTTATAGTACCACTTTTCCTTATCTGCCATTTTATCCTCAAGACTAGCAATCAGTGTCTCTTTGTTAGCAATTTGATCAACAAGATAATTGTTAAATTCTGTAGCATCACCGGCATATCCTGCTTTTTCAAGCAAAGTTCCCTTTTTTCCACTGTTATTCCTGGAGGTCCTTATATTGTCCTGCATAACGTCATATAATCTTTGTGCCAACCCTGCCTCTTTATATCTTGTAGTTCTTTTTGACGAATCATCAAGAGCATCTTTGTAAGAATACTGTGAATCTTTAGTGAATAGCTTAACTACCTGATCATAGTTATTGGTGAGTGCATTCTTAAGTTTAGTCTCATCTATACTCAATTTTCCTTTGTCCAAATATGAAGTTGAAGAAATTCCTATATCATAAAGGCTTAAAGAAACACCATCAACTTTTTCATAAAGTGCAGTTCTCATGTCGCTTACAACCTTAGATAAAATGCTATCATTTGCAAGCAATCCGGTTTTTGCCTTAGCTTCCCATTTTTCCACCTCATCATCTGACATAGCTTCCTTTTCTTCATCTGTTAGAGGCTGATAATCCCTGTCATAATCTTCGGATAGCTTTGTGTTGACTAAATCCACCAATTTATTATATTTATCTATAAATCCTTTTATATTTTCAACAACACCATCGATATCAGCTTCTACATTAATGGAAACAGAACTTGCTGAAGTACCTTTAAGGGAATAGCTTACACCGTCAACTATAAAGTTGTTACTGCTTCTCTTCATACCCGTAACGCCATCCAAGGTAAACTCTGCATCTGTGCCCTGTGTAGATGTGCCATCAACAATCCCCAATGACTTAAGCAAACCACTGGACGAATCAGTATATGTTAATGTGGATGCTGCCCCTTGTGAGGTTGATTCCAGTTTAAACTGATCATTTAAGGAATTATAAGTCATTTTAACTCCGGCACTGCTGTTATTTACTGCATTCATAACATCGCTGATTGTTGCCTCTCCATATGTTTTCCCCACATCAATTGTTGTGCCATTAATTGCGAACGTAACATTAGCATTTGGATCTGTTACATTCAAATCATTTGTAAAATTATTCTTAATGGCATTAAGATTTGATTTTAAAGATATAGCATTGCTGGTATTATCTCCACTTGCAAAGCCAAGACCTGTCAATCCGATTCCGGATATGGAAAACTTACTTCCATTTAATTGATTTGCAATTTCAACTTTCCCATCGGTTGTAATTACACTAAATTTACCTGAACCGAAAGCTTCTGCCAGTTTATTCTCCAACCCCGTTTTCAGGCCATTTATATCTGTATAATTATCAAGAGTCAGAGTTTTTGTGGCTCCATCCAATTCAACAGATATTTGTTGACCGCTTAATGAAAAATTACTTACCGCACTGCTTCCTTTTACTGCATCTGCAATTCCTGCAGTTCCTTCAATTTTTGATGCTGAAGCAAGAGTACTCACTGTGATGCTATGAGAGTTTGACTCAGCACCTGCGCCTGCAGAAACTGTCACAATCGAATCATTTGAAGAATTTATATTAAACTTTGCAAAAGAACTAGCCGATCTAAAATTGGTTGACGATTTTAACACATTGAAGTATTCATCATTAAAACTCATTAAAGAACTGGTTACCTCTCTATAACTATCCTTCTTCCAATTAAGTAATTGTTTTTGCTTATATACTTTATCCACTTTAGTTTTTTCTACTTTCATTAACTGCGAAACAATGCTATCTGTATCAAGTCCCGAGTACGTTCCGGTTATTCTTATGGAGTTATTTACTGATGCCATAAAACTTACCTCCTTTCATCTACCATAATTCCTGCCATTTCCCACATTTTTGCCACCATGTCAAGGATTTTTTCTGGAGGAATTTCTTTTATTACTTCATGAGTATCTGAATTTATAATTTTGACCATAATCTGCTTTGTTTTTTCATGAATTGAAAATTCGAACTCTGTATTTGCACCGGTAATGGCTTTATTTGCTTTTTGAATTGCATCAATTACAACCTTATCCGAAACTGAAAGCTCATTTTTCTCATACTCTGACAGATGTAAAATGTTTCTGTTCTTATTCTCTAATTTGTGGTTATCAAGCGTATCTATAGTATGATTACTGTTTGAAGTCGCACTATTATCACTGATCTGGTTTTTCTTATTAGAATAAGAATCTGCGTCCATGCTTTCAATTTTCATAAACATCCCTCCGAGTTTTATTACTTATAAATTATATCGGCATTTTTATTGGGATGTTTATAATAATTAGATGTGTTTATAACTCATTTGAGCCATTTTTTATATTATCAATAAGTTCTGACACTTCAGAATCCGGGTTTTCTATTTTTTCAAGATAGCTAATAGCCATATCATTTTCACCGAACACCTTTAAGACATACCCCAGGTTATAAAGTGTGTCTGTATTTCTATCATTTATCTTATACGCTTGTTTCAAAAAAGGAATTACAAAATCAAAGACTCTATTTTCAAAGCACTTTATAGCCAGTAAATTCAAAACTTTTTCCCTATCTCTATTAGCATCAATGATCGCATCAATTACATCAGAGTCACTAACTTCCAAATTATTTAGTTTTATAACAATGTTTTCCAAACTATTGCCAGAACTATTCTCTATTTCAACTTCTTTGAGCATTAGCTTCAACTCATTGATTTTCTCATCCATACTTTGCTTACAAGCACTTTCATCTCGATTATTTGTGTTTCTAAACAATCTGTTTTCTTCCATATCCATTCACTCTCCCTTTAATTTTCTTATCTAACAAATAAACTCTGCAAATTCCAGTAAATTATCAAAAGTAAAATCAGGAATCACCTGTTGTTCCATCCCAAAAGCTCCATATCCAGTTCTGACCATTACTGTTTTTACGCCTGCAGCTTGTCCTGCCAAAACATCCGATGAACGGTCCCCAACAAAATATGAGCTTTTTAAGTCTATGGAGTGTTCTTTTGCGGCTCTTAAAAGCATTCCAGGAGCAGGTTTTCTACATTCACAAACAACAATATATGGAGGATTTTCTTTAATATCAGGTGGATAATGAGGGCAATAGTATATGTCATCAATATTTATCCTTTCTGCCAAAGTACGGTGAATAGCCTTAAGTTCAATTTCACTGATAATTCCCCGGGCAACAGCAGATTGGTTAGTAATAATGATACATTTATAACCACGTTCCTTTAACTTAGCTACAGCTTTAACAGAAAAGTCATATATCTCCAACTGTTCTACAGAAGTAATATATCCGCACTCCTTGCATACTACCCCATCCCTGTCCAAAAATACGGCAGGATAAACTTTATTCATATCTGTAAAATCCCCCCAATTCCTATGGCCTAATTTAAATATCATCAAATAATACTATTCAATAAATTCCTATACTCTTAAACTTCTACTTCAAAAAATTATTTATTATCCTAAGCCCAACCTCGCCACTTTTCTCGGGGTGAAACTGGCATCCATAAATATTACCTTTTCTAATAACTGCCGAAATCAGCCTTCCTCCATAATATGTATCTGCAAGCCTGTTTTCGCTATTTTCAATCCATGCCGTATATGAATGGACAAAATATGTCCTTTCATTTATTTGAATTCCATCTAATATAGAATCTTTCCACCAATCAATGTTTTTACCTTTTGGAGGCTCAAGCGTATTCCATCCTATATGCGGAACTTTCTGATACTCTCCATCAATATCCATTTCAGGTATTCTAATCACTTTCCCTTTGATTATTCCAAGCCCGCTATGAAGACCAAACTCTTCACTTTGCTCCATCATCATCTGCATTCCCAGGCATATTCCCATAAAAGGCCTATCCTTCAAACAAAACTCCATAATAGGATCAATAAGCCTTTTACTTTTTAACCCTTCCATTCCATCTGCGAAAGCCCCAACTCCCGGCAAAACTAAATATGAAGCTCCAAATATTCCATCCGGCTCATCTACAACCGAAACATCAGCCCCACAATATTCAAATGCTCTCTTTACACTCAAAATATTACACAGACCATAGTCAATTATCGTAACTTTTCTCATTTTAATCACCACAAGACATTTTTTATATTATAACAACCATCTTAATTTCTCTTCCCATGCATACTATTATTCACACTTAGATAACCTTACAATTTAGAGCCTTACATTGATTTCAGTACTATGCAATTCTTTTTTCATAATACCGATTTCAGTACGATTATAGTGTAATATACTTGCCACGGCTACAGCATCGGCCTTTCCAGTCTCTATAACCTTTTTTATGTCATTAGTGTTACCTGCTCCTCCGCTTGCAATTACCGGTATAGGAACCACTTCCGAAACCGCTTTTACCAAGCCAAGATCAAACCCTTTTTCAGTACCTTCCATATCTATTGAAGTCAAAAGAATTTCACCCGCTCCCAGCTCATAGCCCCTTTTAGCCCATTCTACAACGTCAATTCCTGTCTTTTCACGGCCATTATCATAGTAAGCTTCCCACTTGCCACTTGCCGTTTTTTTAGCTTCTATAGAAAGAACCATACACTGAGAACCAAACATCTCTGCTACTTCCTTTACAAGTTCAGGCCTCTTTATGGCAGCAGTATTTATAGCTACTTTATCCGCACCAGCCCTTAAAACATCTCTTGCATCATTGACAGAGCGGATACCTCCACCTACTGTAATAGGGATAAAAACATCCTTTGTTGTTTTTATTACAATGTCTGTTAAATTATTTCTATTATACAAACTGGCTACTATGTCAATATAAATTATTTCATCTATTCCACCGAAATAATAACTCTTTGAGAACTCATTAGGATCCCCTATCTTTCTCAATCCCTCTAAATGTATACCTTTTACCAGATTAGGGCCTTTAACATCAAGCCTTGAAATTATTCTAATATTTTTCACCTAAGCACCTCAATCTCAAAGATGTTCATTGCAAGCACCGGATAGCATTTTAAGCCTTAATAAAGCCGGCCCATAGTTACTACACATTTTATAGAAATCAACTGCATCTTCCAAAAAACCTAAGCACTCATAAATTACTGCTATATTGTAACTCGGGAGATATGAGTTGACCCCTTCCATTTTTCCCTCAATACTGCCTATACAGCCGAAAAAACTTTTTAATGCTTTATCCAACATACCATTATTCATATATACATGTCCCATTAAAAATCTGAAGTCGATTAAATCACTATAAAACACTCCATATTTTTCAAGCTTAAGAGAATCTTCGAACCTCAACGCGTTTAAAAGTGAATACCCATAAGTCGTCACAAGATCGACCACATATTCCAGCTTAAAATTCAACTCGTATTCTAACGCCTTTTCAAAATAGCAAGCTGCATCATCATATACTTTTCCCATGTAATAAGCTTTACCCATCTGGAAATATAAATAAGGGTCATCCGGTTTTTCTTCTAAAGCCTTTTTCAAAAGTGTTATATTCCGCTCAATCTTACGAGTATCAACAACTGCCTTCTGCATATAGCCTATATGATCAACAATAATTTCTACCGGCTGAGTTTCAAAACTGCTTTTATCTGTACTTACAATCTGCTCGTGTATAATTCCTTCATACTCAAAATATTTTTTGTTAAATAACCTGTTTACAAGTTCTGCGTTTTTCTGTATTCCTTTGCCTCTGTCAATATAATTAATTCTTTTTATTCTTCCAACCTTATGGATGTTATTCTCAATAAAATCCCGCAATCCATTCACATTGCACTCTATTATAAATTCGTCAGCATCAAGCATTAGTATCCAATCCAATGAAGCTTTTGATATTGCATAATTTCTGGCGTATGCAAAATCATCCTTCCAGAGAATATTGAATACTTTTTCGGTATATTCCTTTGCTACTTTGATAGTAGAATCATTTGACCCAGTATCTACAACAACAATTTCATCGAAAAAGCGTGCAGAATTCTCAAGGCATTTTTTCAAATTATTCTCCTCATTTTTAACTATCATGCAAAGGCATATATCCATAGATTACTCTACTCCTTAAAACACAGTATGTCTCAATTTCCATATTCCATTTTCCATCTTCCAAAGATGTGGTGAACGGAACCGATCAGCAAGGTGCATAAAGTAATCTCTATTCATGGTAGGTTGTTCAAACATCCCTGATGCATTCGGATATTGTTTCTCCGATAAACTAAGGTACTCAAACAGTTCATCAATAAATCTTTCCGGGAATTCACCATCAAACTTTTTAACCAGTGCAACTCCTTCTTCCCTGGTAATCTCGTCATGCCTTATTTCCTGTGCAGCATCATAAGTAGCTCTACCTATGCCAAATTTTATATATGTTGTATAGTAGTGCAGATCGTCAACTTTATCGTCAATACTATTGTACTTGCTGTACGTTCCCGGTGTCCTCTCCGGAGACGGTTCAAAACCTCCATGTTCAACCGAATAATAATAAGCTCCCTGTGGATGCCATTTAAGATAATAACCAAGATAATGAACCTCTACCTTGCTTTTCTCTATTCTATCCGGGTCTGCGGGCATATAAAGCTTAAGATCATTTTCATCTATTCCAAATTCATTCTCAAGATCTCTTATGGAAACACCCGCCAAATATATATTATCTTTATTATCCGACGTAAAGTAATCCCAGTCTCTTTTTGCGCTATTGTTATCAGCCATGGGATTCCCATACTCCGCCTCATTTTCGCCATAAAATACAAGTGGAATATTGAAGTTTAGTGCCAATTTCGGAGCAAGATACTTTTGCCCGAATATGAATGGCTGAAAAGGATGAAATAGATTCTCTGTTGCAAGTCTCGTCAAAAGCCTGTGAACAAGCCCATTAGGAGTACACAGATAATTGTCAAATCCCGAGTGGATCCAAAGCTGAAGATTATTCCACCCCCACGACGTATATATGTGGGGTGCCCATGTGACTGTGAGAGGATGCATTCCGTATTTATATTTTAAAATATGCGCAGCATAAAAACTGTCCTTTCCTCCTGATCCAGGTACAAGACAGTCATATGAATCATCATTCTTGCGGTAGCGGTCACACAGTTCAATTAACTCCCTCTCCCTATGCGTCCAATCAATGCTGTTCATTTTTTCGCCAACAGCCTTGCAAGCATCACAAACCCCTTCGCTATCGAAGTGAATTGTTTCCTTTTTCGTGTCCTTTGTATGCTTATGTTCAGCACATGAATTCGGCCTCTGGTTGGATATGACACAACGCTTGCAAAAGGATACTTCTGTGGGAAGGCCATACTTCGCATCAAGCTTGTCTTCCGGCTTATTAAATTTCTGTAAATCAACCTCAATGTTCCTTTTAAACTTCTCCATGAATATCCCCCGTTTCTATTACATAATCTGCCGGCAAATCCCTGGTAAATCTCATCCCTAAAACTCTAGCCAGGTTTTCCGGTGATATTCCTGTCCCAGGCCTTTTTACCGTAATCATATCTCGGCTTATAACCTGTCCGGCACATACGGCCCTTGCAGTAACCAAAGACTTTCTTGCCGTTTTTGCCATTTCCTCTTCTCCAGGTGCCGGAGCTTTAACTCCGCTGCCCATAGCCTTTTCCACTAACCTAATCGACTCAACCATCTGCTTAAGTTCCTGTGGTTCGATGGATGCCTTGTGATCAGGCCCCTGCATGTTTCTATCCAGTGTAAAATGCTTTTCAACCGCTATCGCTCCCATAGCCACAGCAGCTACCGGTATAGTCAACCCTACCGTATGGTCAGAGTATCCAACTTCCAGGTTAAAAGCATTTTTCATAGTAGAAATTGCATTTAAATTTACCGCTTCAGGTGGTGCAGGATATCTTGATGTACAGTGCATAAGCAAAACATTAGTGTTTTTAGCACCATATATCCAACTGATTGCTTTCTCAATTTCATCAAGATAAGCCATACCGGTCGATAGAATTATTCTTTTGCCTTTTTTAGCAAGGTGTTCAAGCAATGGTTTATTTGTAAGATCTCCTGAAGAAACCTTAAATTCATTGACGCCCAATTCGTCAAGCAAGTCGGCAGAATTTTCATCAAATGGCGTTGATAAAAACTTTATATTTTTTTGATTGCAATATTCTATAAGAGTGATATGCTCACTTCGGCTTAATTCAAGTCTTTTCAGCATCTCGTACTGAGTTTCCGATAGGTTGTCATTATTCTTCTGATAACATGCTTTTTGCGCAGTTCTAGTCACAATTGAATCAGCTCTGAAGGTCTGAAACTTTACAGCATCACACCCAGCATCAACAGCAGCATCTATCAGCTTCTTTGCAAGCTCGATATTTCCATTATGATTAACCCCTGCTTCTGCAATAATATATACGTGCATCAATATTTCCTCTACCTTCTTTGCGTTGTGTTAAGGAATAGCTTAAATATTACTTCCGATTTTTGCAGCATTCCTAAATTCCATTGTGATCTAACTTTGCCTAAAACCACGAAAAGAAGTTTCCCTTTCTTTATAGAGCTTACGTGCGATCTCTTCAGATTTTCTATGCTGCTCACTGTAGTAGTTATCTATCAGTATTTTATTTGCCTCATAAAGAGCATCATAAAACTCCTCATCCGTCATATCTGTAAAATTAACCGTAAGTAAATCGGAATTTAAATGCTTTCTTTCATAAAAATCTTCACAGTCTTTTAACAACCCTTTTTCAATAGCATGGTAATATAAGGGCGATCCTGGATAAGGTGTAACTGGCCTGATAGTTCTCATCTGTGCGTGGTCATCGTATTTTAATAAAAACTCTACATCCTTTTTCAGAACTTCTTTATTTTCACCTATATTTCCAAAAATAATATTAAGCCCAGGACTGATTCCAACTGCCAGTGTATTTTCCACACCTTCGGTAATCTGCTTTACAGTAAGGGCTTTATTCATATTTTTTAGTGCATTGTCATCTACTGATTCAATGCCATAGTTTATAAACACACACCCAGCCTCTTTCATCAATTTCAAAACATCAGGTTTTGCATAATTGAGGCGTCCGTTGCAGTCCCATTTTACATTCAGCTTCGCCTTTATAAAACTTTCACATAATTCAACCGTTCTCTCAACAGAACTCATAAGTAGCTCATCCGAGAATGCAATGTAAGATATGGCATACTTACTCTTTAACAATTCAATTTCCTCTATGATACTTTCGGAAGATCTCGGTCTGAAACCTTTATCCAATCTATAACAAAAATTACACTTAAAAGTACATCCCCTGCCTGATAGAACAGGCATACATCTTTCGCTGTTTTTTATATTGGGAAGTCTAAGCATTGCATAGTGGTCTATTGGAAAAAGGTCAAATGCCGGCATAGGTATTTCATTTATATTTTCAATCAGTTCTCTTCGAGGATTTACAATACACCTGCCTTTTTCCATGTATGCAAGGCCTTTTATCCCCGAAAAACTCTTATGATTCTGTATTGCGTCAACAAGTTCTACAATTGCTATTTCGCCTTCTCCAATAATTACTGTGTCAGCACCCATCTTTTTCAGAAAGTATTCAGGCTCAGGGGATGCCAAATGCCCTCCAAGTGTATAGAACGGCCTGTTTTTTGAACTATTTATTGCCTCCGAGATCTTTAGTACCTTACGATACTGGTAATATCCTCCGCAAGCCCCCACTCCTACAACATCAAATTTCTCACTGTCCAAAAGTGCTTTCAAGTGAGACTCAGGCCAGTGATATACATCCTGGTTGTATATTTTCACTTCATGCCCGGCATTTCTCAAAGCCGATGCAATGTAAGCTATCCCTTGTGGAAACCACGATACATACGAATCATTGTCATAAACAACAAGTAAAATTTTCATAATTGTTTTCTCCTTTTGATAACTCTCGCTGGAACTCCTACAGAAACTGAATCTGGCGGAATATCTTCCAAAACTACACTACCTGCTCCAATTATTGAACCATCTCCAATAGCTATACCTTGAATTATGTTGGCACCCAACCCAATTAAGCAATCAGTCCCTATTTTCACATCACCTGCAAGTTTAGCCCCTGATGCTATATGTGTGTTATCTCCGATGATGCACCCATGTTCTACAATACTTCCGGTATTGATAATGCAATTGTTTCCTATTGATACACCTGTATTAATTACGGCATTTGCCATAACCACATTACCTGTACCCATAACTGCTGTTTTGGAAATAACAGCGTTACCATGAACTATATTCAATAATTTAAACCCAATCTTACCTGCGATTTCACAAACATTTCTCCGTGCTGCGTAACCTCCCATCATTCCCAAACCCATCACAGCATTACGCAACCCTCTACAAAAGAGTTCTTCTAAAATACTATCGTCCCCAATAACATAATAACCATCAACGCAGCTTCCATGCTTGCTGCTATCTTTATCCAGGACTCCAATAATGTTAAAATCCTCATAGTAAGTAGTCAGGATATCTATGATCACCCTGGCATGACCGCCCGCTCCAATTACGACCAAATCTTTATCCCCGTATTCCATTGCTGCTCCTTCTATTTCAAGGTTTTAAATTCTTTTTTAAGTAAAGTCTCTTTATCATTAAAATTAATAGATTTTAAAACCGAAGCTATTCTCTCTGCTGTCTTTCCATCTCCATAAGGGTTCTCTATATCCTTTAAATACTCTTTAAAATCCAAAGACATTGCAATGTCTATTGATCTTAATATGTCCTCTTTTTTACACGTACAGTCTATTATATTTTTCGTTCTGTACCGTCCCGCTTGTCTATCTCCAATATTTACAACTGGCAGTTTGAACCAAGCTGCCTCAATAATACCGCTTGAAGAATTTCCAATCATAAGCCGTGCACAATTCATTGCGCTTATATACGCCTTCTGTCCCATATTTTTAATAAAAACAAATTTCTGAGGCCATTTATCTGCATATTTTAAGATTGCTTCATAGACAATATTTCCACCTGCATCTGCGTTTGGCATTGTTACTAAAGTCTTTAGATTTGTTTCCATCAACGCCTCTAAAATCTCATTTATCTGCTCACCTGCCTGATGGTAATCATCTGTAGTAACTGGATGATAGGTCATCAAAGCAATCTCTTCCTTTGCAAAGTTTACTCCAGTAAAGTCGTTCAATTCCTTTATCGGCATTTTCTCAATTGAGATTATATTTTCTATGCCTAATGCTCCAACGGTAAAAACCCTATCTATTCTCTCCCCCATTTGCACAATTCTATTTGCATATTCTTTAATGGATGGAAAATGCAGGGCTGCCATCTTGGTTATCGAATGCCTGATAACTTCGTCTATTGCCCCAGCTGTAGCTTCCCCTCCGTGTATATGTGCTATAGGAATCCTGTGCATTACTGCAGCCATACAGGCCGACCACAGCTCAAATCTGTCTCCTAAAACAATAAGAACATCATAATTATTTTGAGAAAAATGCTCCGAAAATCCATTAAGCCCTTCAGCTATAGCCTTACATATATCATTTGGAGTATCTCCACTCTGATTCATATCGATTTCACATGATATTTCAATACCATCTTCCAAAATCCTGTCTTTTGTATAACCATGCTTTTGAGACAAGTGCATCCCTGTAACAACCAGGTGTGTCTCAAAAAACACATCTGATTTAAGCCTTTTAATAAGAGGATTAAGAAGTCCGTATTCTGCTCTTGAACCGGTTACAATAGCTACTTTTATACTCATCTTTAGTAATATCCCTTCATAATATCTACAATAGAATGAAGTATTATTTGATGGACAAGTTCCACATATCCATACTTATCAGACGGAACATAAAAATTAAGTTCTCCAAACTGTCTTAAAGGATTTTCCGGAGAAAAGCCCGAAAGAGTTATTACCTTACAATTCAAGCCGATAGCTGACTTGACAGCATTTAATATATTAGGTGATTTGCCAGAACTACTGATTGCAATCAATATATCTCCACTAACTGCAATCATTTCAATAGGTTTTGTAAAAACTTCTTCATACCCGTAATCGTTGCCAATGCAAGTCAAAAGTGTTGCCTCATTAAAGCAGATAGACCTTATACCACCATTTTTAAAATAATCGGTAGAGCTATGACTTGCTATAGCTGCACTTCCGCCATTCCCTATAAACATAAGTTTGTTGCCGTTTTTATGAGCCTCTTGAATTTTTTCTATACTCTGCCGGACTGCTTCATCAAAATCTATTTCATTAAAGCTGCTATCAGTAACAGATATATTCCCGATTACTTCATTAAGTCTGCCTAAATAAACTTTTCCGGACATATGCAAAACCCCTTTAGCTAGTTTGATAGGTATTTAAACCAATCCTTTGTAGCATCTTTAATTGTTTCTACCGTCCACAAAGGTGCTTTTCTCCAATAGTCTATATTTTTTAAAACCTCATTAACACCTTCATCGAAAGTTACATTCGGTTTCCAACCCAGCTGTTTTCTTATTTTTGTTGTATCTGCAAACGTACAATCCGGTTCTCCAGGCCTTTTCGGAATATAGGTTATTTCTCCTCCCAGAAGTTCCACTAAGCGGTTAACTGAATACGTACCACCACTCCCAACATTAAAAATCATGTTGGTAATATCGGATTTTGCCGCCGTCACAAAGGCATTTGCTACATCTGTTACATAAGTAAAATCCCGTGTTTGAGTACCATCACCTACTACGGTATATGGTTTTCCTGCAAGCTTCTGTGCCAGGAATACTCCGAATACAGCTCCATAGGTTCCCGAAGTCCTGGATCTTGTTCCATATACATTAAATAGCCTTAGTGAAATAACAGGTAATTTATATAGTTGTCCCCAGTGCATTACCAATTGCTCTCCCATATATTTTGTAAGTGCATAGGGATATTGTGGTTTAGCTTCGGCTGTTTCCGGCGTCGGATAAACTTCAGGAATACCATAACAGGATGATGATGCAGAATATACAAAACGCTTTATCCCACACTTTCGTGAAGCCTCCAGTACAGAAAAAGTGCCATCAACATTTGACCTGAAATATTTTTCAGGCTCCTGAATGGAAGGTACAATATCAGCTACAGCAGCAAGATGGAAAACCCAATCTATATCTTTGAAATATGGCGTAATACTTCTTTCATCAGTTATATCCGCTTCAACTATCTTCAAATCAGGATTTCCTTTTTGGTGTTCAAGGTTTTCAGGTCTACCAGTTATAAAGTTATCTATAACTGTCACATTATGCCCTTCCAAAAGAAGCCTGTCCACTATATGTGATCCTATAAAACCACAACCACCTGTCACAATCGCCTTCATTATGCAATCACCCCAGTTTTTTTATAGTAAACAAATCACCTATTAAATTTTTCTTAGTGCTGAAAACTTTTAATACAAGAAAGCTAATAAAATTTGTATCAGAAAACAAATCGAACAGTTTATTTTATATTACTACTATAATATTATTTTAGATAAAAAAAAAGCCCCTTTTTAATGGAAGCTTAAAATAATTTACTATCACAATAATTGATATAGTTCTGTGCTTAACCTATACTATGCTTAAACACGCTACATCTGCTTCTCAATCTTGTCGGCAACTTCGCTAATTACCCTACTTAATAAAGCCTCATAAGTTAGATTTTGAAATATTTTTTTCTTCCCATTATCTATAATTTCCTGCCTCTTTTCTGGATTTGCGAGATAATAGTCAACTTTTTCATATAAATCTTCTTTATTGTAATACAATATAATTTCATTTCCCTCATCTAAAAGCATACGTATATTAGCCGAATCATATTCCTCTGGTATATAGGGGCCCAAGTAAAAACTATTACTTAGAATTGTCTCAAACACTCTTGGGTGTGTTGAAATATGCTGATTTGTACCAAT
>NZ_JH556653.1:1922058-2031027 GCF_000179595.2 Acetivibrio cellulolyticus CD2
CATAGCTATTTACATACAACATTATACGAACATTAAAAAGAGGCTGAAACCCGCACAACTAAAGGGGTTTATTGCCTCTTTATTTCTTTTCAACTGTCGAAAATGAGATATTATTTTAGATAAAAAAAAGCCCCTTTTTAATGGAAGCTTAAAATAATTTACTATCAAAATAATTGATATAGCTCTGTGCTTAACCTATACTATGCTTAAACACGCTACATCTGCTTCTCAATCTTGTCGGCAACTTCGCTAATTACCCTACTTAATAAAGCCTCATAAGTTAGATTTTGAAATATTTTTTTCTTCCCATTATCTATAATTTCCTGCCTCTTTTCTGGATTTGCAAGATAATAGTCAACTTTTTCATATAAATCTTCTTTATTGTAATACAATATAATTTCATTTCCCTCATCTAAAAGCATACGTATATTAGCCGAATCATATTCCTCTGGTATATAGGGGCCCAAGTAAAAACTATTACTTAGAATTGTCTCAAACACTCTTGGGTGTGTTGAAATATGCTGATTTGTACCAATCACTATTTTGGATGCATTAATAATTCTAGACAAAACCTCTCCATTTTCTGCAATTCCACATGCATATTTCTTTAGAACGGGATGGTTTACCCACTCATTTCCCCACAATTTCATATTATAACCTTTTTGATGCAACCACTCCAAAGGCACAGACCTGAGTATTCGCCTTACTACCTCCTCCATAAACATAGTCATAAAATAATCAAAATTTAATTTATCCATGGTTATACCAAAGCTAGCAAGCCAACGCAAAACTATTTCTCTGTTAGGCTCTATCCCTTGCAAAAACTCACCTTCCATAACCCTTGAATACACTTCTTCATAAGCTGATACCACTGCTTTTTTCAGTATTTCAAATCCATCTCCTCCAGAGCACCTATCCAGAAAACTTTGAAGACCTAGCAAAGGGTTGCCAGCATTGGAGAAAACACATATATCAGTACTATATTTTTGTCTCTCATCCTCTGTTAATTCATAAAACTTATAAATATCTGCATTTACTGCCATAGGTGCTGTTATAAGCTGTTCATTTGGGTATCCTAAACTTAAGAATTCCCTACATGAGAAAAAAGCATTCATAATAAAATCCATATTTTTGATTTTTTTAGCAGACTCAGACGACATGATATGTGGCATTGGATCTTGTACCCAACTTATATATGCTATATTATCATGAAAAATAGCTCCATATTCCCATCTGAAATGATCAATAGAAAACATTAAATCTGGCTTAAACTCATTAAGTAACTCCAGGTAATCCGAGCGTGTTATTTTATGTATATCCGATTTTTCTATTAAAACCTTGTTCTCAATACCTAGCTTGTCACAAGCCTTGGCACAATCTCTTATATAATACTTTAAAGCTGTTGTAAACCTTGAGGTAACAAATACAATTTTTAGTTTATGCTGTCTAAACCTTTCAACTAAAATTCCTTTTTCCAACTTGTTATAATATTCGTATACCAACTCATGCAGATCATTAATTTTGTTTATATTCCTCTTTAATTTTCCTTCTATATATTTGTAAAATTCATCTTGACCAGTAATATTTAATACTAGATCAGGCAAATGAACCTGTGAGTCAGAAAACCATTCATCTGCTTCGTCCCTTCCCATTAGAAAAACTGACCTTTCATCCTCCAATATCTTTGTAAAATCTACAACTTGAAGATAATTAACAAACTCATTAAAGCTATCGTAATAAAAATATATAGGTATTTTAGCTGTAAGAACCGGATAGGGATCTTCCGTCTTTTCCATGCAAGCAATCATCTGTTTCTCTTTATACTCATTTCTGAAAATAATAACTTTTTTGGGCTGTAACATATTAACATCTTTTATCATATGATTTTGATCAAGATATGAAACAAATCTATCTTCTTCTTGGTCATATATGAAAAAAACATGATCATCATAAGGCAGAAATCTATAGCTAAGTTCTGAAAAGTCAGGAAATTCCCTTGGCTTAAAGTATTTATAGTTAGCTAGTGCTGTAACATTCTTTTTATACATTTCTCTAAACTCACTGACATTAGGAGAATAGAACGACTCCAATACTATTTTAGCCACTTCATCTTTGTTGAAATTTAACTGATGACACTTTTTGAAAGCATATAATGATAATGAATACATATTTTGTGAAAGCAAAAATAGAGCTATTTCAAATATTATAGCTCCATTTTCACAGCCACTTGTTAGTAAAATGTCTTTCAATATGTCATATCCTTTAGAATCTCTATTCTCAATTTTGTTAATAGCTTCTAAAAGCATTTCGTTTATATTAAGTTCCATACCTCAAGGTTTCTCCTATCCTCATAAGTGAATACTCAATAACATAAGATATATAAATCTAGACAAAATTAACGTGTTTAGGTGGATGTGACACTTTCCAGAGAAATTCATTTATCGAATGTGTTTTACAATTTGAGTAGCAACCCTTTACATCAATCTGTTTTATTTTTTCAACTACATCCCAATACTTCTCACTTTCAATTATCTCCTTAAATGAGTTTTTCGTAAGATCCCCCATACAGTATTCATTTTCCTTATATTCAAAAAACATACCACATGGGTATAACTTACCATCTCCACTGGAATAAAGTAAAAACGGCGTACCAAGACACGTTTCATAGCATCGCTGACCTTCGTTTGTAATATGCTGCCATTTAATTATAACATCATATTTTTCACTGCTAATACTTTCAGCTTCTCTCAGAATGCTCTCAAAATTTTTATATGAAGAAAGTTTTTCGTATATACCCAAATTTGATTCTTTTGTATCACTACATTGCTTAACAACCAAATAGTCAACTCCTAGCTCTTCTCCAAGTTTAGCCAATGGAACAACCTGGTCAACGTTTGAAGGTGTCAATACCATTTGCAAGCCTACAGTTGTTTGTAACTGGTATTTTCTCTTAACACCTACACAGAACTTTATTTTTTCGATAACTTTTTCAAAATCACTACTTCTGTGTATCCTTTTATATGCCTCGAAAGATGCGGCACTTATATTAAACCTTATCCAAGTCAGGTGCTTTAATGCTTCCACTCCAGCCTCTCCAGTATCATATAAAATACCATTCGTTCCCAAAGATATATCTACCCCTGACTTTTTCCCCAGCACAATAGCCTCGTAAACATGAGGATTTAAAAGCGGTTCACCTTCACCTATAAAAGCCATTGAACGGACACCTATCTCACCTGCATCCTTTACATATCTTAATAGAGCTTCTTTCTGGAAATAGCTATCTTTTCCGCCTTTATAATGGTTTCCTTGAAGGCTTCCAAAACAATATTCACAATGTATATTACAGCCCTTGCTTAAACCTACATCAATATGAATCGGTGCAATTCTTTTACCCTGTACCCAATCATTCACTCTATCTAGATGCCATAGCATTTTATTGCTGCCCATCAAGTATTTATCCATATCAAGCCCTCCTAAAAGTTATCTTTAATATACTTGCAATAGTCCGCTACCGCTTCCTGCCATGGTCTTAAACTCTTTATTTTGCTTGATTTTAGAGGGGTATTCGTATTCTTTATTCCTATGCTTTGAAAACTCTTATGTGAAACCTTCTCTAATTCAACTTCCACTTCCAGATTACTAAATATTTCTTTCATTAAGTCATAAATCGAAGCTGCGCCTTGGTTTGACAGGTGGTATAACCCATAGGGCATTTCATTTTCTATTATTTCTTTTACTGCTTTTGCTATATCGATACTATAGGAGGGTGAAGTTATTACATCACAGGATACCTTTAGCTTCTCTCCCTGATTTAGTGCTTTATCCAGCATTCTTTCAACAAATTGGTTATTTTTATTAGAAGGTCCAAATAATATTGGTAGCCTGAAGATGTAATGTCTATGAGCAATATTGCTTACAAAACAGTCCCCACCATATTTTGTAAGACCATATACATTTAATGGGCAAGGTCTATCAGCTTCTATAAAAAAGTTTCCAGGTTCATTATCTTTAAATACACACTCTGTACTGAAATTCACCAGCAAAAATTCAAACTTATTTGATAGTTCAGCTAAAAGCTTTGGATATAGAGAATTAATCCTAAGACTTCTTTCGGGGTTTCTCTCGCAATCATCTATTCCCTGTGCTGCAACAGTATTGATGACAATATCAGGCTTGTAATTATCTATGAGAGAAGTAACTCCTTCAAAGTCAGCTACATTAAAGTTTTCGCTATTCTTGCCTATTATATTATAACTTTTGGCTAGCTCAGAGTTTAAAGCTGTTCCCACCTTTCCTCTTTCACCCAATAGTAATATTGACTTCATATTTTATCTCCTCTGTTACTGCTCATGTAAATTATAAAAGCTCTTTTGATCGGCACTCTCTTCTATATCAAATTTATAAATATTTCTAAGTCTATCCACTAACATTTCTAGTATATTTCTGATAAAACCCTCATAGGTGTATTTTTCTAAAACACTTGCCGTACCTAATTCAATAATCTCACTTCTTTTTGGTGAATTATTCAAACAGTAATCTATCTTATTAAACATGTCATCTTTGCCGTCAAATAATAACATCTCCTTGTTTTCTATAAAAAAGCTTTTTATTTTTGAAGTATCAATATCCCCTGGTATGGATCGGCCTATATACATACAATTGCTCAAAATCACTTCAAAATACCTATAGTGCATTGATATATACGGGCTTAATCCCAGTCCTATTTTTGAAGAATTATAAATTTTTGATACCTCTTCTCCATTGCTTGCACTTCCCATAGAGTATTTAGATAATATTGGATGGTCACTCCAGCTTTTTCCCCAGAGTTTAAATTTATATTTACTTTCATCAAGCCATTCTAAGGGAACAGATATGTGCATATTGTACTCAATTTCGAATCTGAATATATATAGCATCCATTCAATTTCTTTATCACTTAATGTACTTAACAATGTCCCACCTAAGCACTTATTTAATATTTCCATATATTTTTGATTAGAGTAGGCGTATTTTCCCTGCCTGCACACATCATACAGCATAGAGAACGCATCCTTTAGCCTTTTAATTATAATGTCATTTTCTTGCCGATCTCGAGAAGACACTAAAGTAATTAAACTTTCATAACCGTAATAAGCATTTCCCCCATTAGCTATATAGGTTATATCAGTTGAATACTTATTAATTTCTTCATCATTTAATTTATAATATTTGTATATTCTATGATTAACAGGAATTGTATACTTGATTATTTTGCCTTCTGGATAACCTAGTTCATCAAACTCCTTATAACTTGTATACGGACTAATTATAAAGTTCAAGTCACCTAGCTTCGAAGGGGAGTTAACATCCATTATTTGAGGCAATGGATCCTGTATCCATGTTATAAAAATTATTTTGTTATTAACCACTGGATACTCCCATGCAAAATGGTCAATCATAATAATAAGATCCGGTTTGAACTCGTTTATTTTATCTAAAATAGATAGACTACTTAACCTATAAATATCTGATTCTTCAATTAATAAATCACATGGTATATTTAAATTAGTACATGCTAATACACAATCTCTTATACAATATTGTAAAAAGGTCGTAAATCTGCTCGTAATAAATAAAATACGTGGCCTCAAATTCTTTAACCTTTCATATAATTTTAATAAATCAAGGTTACTATAGTAATAATCTATTTCTGTTTGAAGTTTAACAATATTGTTTAGTTTATTATTGTGTAATTCCCCCATTTTTTCTAAAACCATTTTGTTCATTTCAATATCAAGTTTATTTCCTTGAATTAGCGAAGGATTTTGTGTTTGGCTGTGTGCAAACCAAGCCTCAACATCATTAATTCCAAATAAAAACACTAATCTTTTCAGGTCAAATATTTCTGCTAGATCAAACAATTGCGCGGAGCATAAAAAAAATTCAAAGTCAGAATAAAATAGATATAAAGGTTTTTTCATACCAGGAATTGGTTCTTTTTGATAGGTTTTTCTTTCATATTCAAGAATTTGCTTATTATTAAACTCATTAATAATTAATACAATATCCCCAGCATTGAATTGTTCCATATTTTCATTTTTTGAATTATTAAAATTTATTACTTTTACAATATTACTATTCTCTTTTTCAAAAACAATGTACCTATTGTCATCCATACACAAGCAATAATATTTTAAATCCTCAAATTCTGGAAATTCTCTCTGTACTTTATATTCGTAATTTTTAAGCTTTTCTATGTTATTTAAATAAGTATCCTTGTTTTTTTGGCAAGTTAATAAATAAAACTCATTAAGTATTTTTCTCTTTGTAGCTTCCTTTAGATAGTCAAGTTTATAGCACTTAATAAAAAAACTTAATGCTTCACTCGAATAATTATACTTAAGCATTAATTGAACAATTTTATATAGTATATCCCCACATTCATCTCCACTTATTACTAACGCTTTATTAAGCAAATTTAAAGCGTTAGTAAAGTTACCTTTTTTATCTTCTTCCTGCGCAAGGTTAACATAACTTTCCCATTCTTCTTTTAGCATAAGCAACCCTCAAGATATTTAAATTTAGTAGTTTTAACATTAGCCATATCCATAAACGTATCTACGTATTGGAAATCTCTATAAGTTTTTTTGACGAGTTAGGATACATTTCAATAAACTTTCCTCCACATTCTATAAATTTAGAATGTGATTTAATTATTTTCATTTCAGTATCTTTTGAGTTTAGAGGAGTTATAAAACAATAGTCAGGCATATCTTCATACAGTTTTTCTGGAGTAAATACAGGTAGAAGAGAACCTGGCATGTATGATCCTGCTTTTAATGGATCGTCATCTATTACGTAATCTAGATATTTAAATATTTCAGTTATATTAATTAGGCATCTTCCTCTAGCCCCACAACCATAAGCAACAATTCTATTGCCTGATAGTTTTAAATTTTCGAAAAAACGAGAAATATATTCTATATTTTTTATTGAATTATCTGTAAAGATTTTTGGCCTGTCGGCTAAAGCTATTATATTGTTATTCTGTTTTATATTATTGTTCTTCCTAATGTATAATATTATCGAGCCTCCGCCATAAGGAACACTTTGCTTTTTTATTATAGACAAGTTAAACCTTTTTAATATGCATGAAAAAGTATATTCAGTAAAATAATTAACATGTTGCTCCCATATTGAACTAATATCTCCTTTTTCTGATATTGCTTCAAAATCCGGAAATTCTACAACCAACAAAGTAGAGCTATCCATTAGATAATCAAGGCCTCTTAAAAAATCCTCTAACTCAGATATATGTTCTAAAACATGCCTACATATTATAAGTTTTGGTATACCATATTTAATCTTTAGCTCATTACTTAAACCAAAACTAAAGTAATTGTTGATGGTAGGTACTTTATTAGCTAAAGCTTTATTATAACAGTCTACAGCTGGCTCGATTCCTAGAACATTATTAAAGCCCTTATCTTGAAATAATTTCAATATATACCCATCATTACTCCCAATATCTAAAATAAAATCTTCAGAATCTGAAAATTCTTTTATTAGTTCTTGGCAAAGGTCACTTACGTGAGAAGCAGGGTAAACTGAAGTTACCCATTTATACTCATTATATAACATATCTGGACAAACATAGTCTCTTATAAAAACAAACCCACAATCTTTACAATATTTTAAACTCAAATCGTGTGCATAAAATTTTGAACTTTTAGCTACAAGCAAATGTGATGAATCAGGTTGTTCACCAAAACTGATAAGTTCAGATATGTTACTACTTAAGCAAACCCTACAAAACTTATCACTACAGTTATTTACTAGCATAATTTGCCTCCACCTAAGTATTTTTATATAGTACATATTAACTTTTTAATCTTTAATAAATTTTATATGCAATTTATATGTTTGTACTACTCATATAATAAGGAACCACTTTACAGGCACTGGTTCTATTAGTTTTTATCCTAGCCAACTTTGTATGTTATTATATACAGTTTTTAACAAAATCTATTGACCTACTATATCTCTGCAAAATGTATCCAAAACCTCTTCTGTTGATAAAGGAACATAGCCCATTCTTTTTGCTTTTTCAATCGAGATTATAAATGATTTCTTATCACTTATAATACTTTTAACCTCTGAAGTTGAGCCAAAAAATCTTTTTAGCCAATTAATAATGCTTTTTACTTTTAATGGTTCTCCACTTCCTAATAATACTCTTTCAATTTTTCCACAATTACTATCAACAATATGCCTTATAAACTTTTCTACATCACCAACATATACCATATTATTAAAAAAAGATTCAGGATTATATATTTCAATAGTTTCATTTTTTATTAGTCTCTGTGCTGTTTTTACCAGCCATGGTACGGTAGCGTCTTTTCCAAGGACTCCCGGCAACCGGATAATTATTGTAGAAAAGCCTCTGGCACCCTCAAATAGTTTTTCTGCTATATATTTGGTAAGTCCATACCCATCAGGGTTGATAATGGGTGTATCCTCATCAACTATGGGAACTTCACAGTTTCCATATACAGATACGCTTGATAAAAATATAACCTTCTTTACACCTTTGTCCTCTGCATACCTAATAAGGTTTCTTGTTGCAATAACATTGTTTTCAAAATACTCAATAAAGCTACCTCTGGGAGAAGGTGACAATGCTGCTGCATGTACTATAACATCCACAGGCTCATCATAGCTAAACCCTTTGGACAAGTCCGAAATGAAAACTGGTATAGTAATGTTATCAGGTTTTCTGCTTCTCACTACTCCAACAATTTCATAATTTGAATTCTGCCACTTTTTTGCCAGATAATTTCCAATAAAGCCACTAACACCAGTTATTAAAATTCTCACAATTTTTCACCTGCTATTCGAAAAATATATACGAATAATCTCCAGTATAACCCCATTCCTTATATAGCCATTGCCACTCCTCAGTGCTGAAAAAGCTCTCACAAGTCAGCTGCCAATACAGTAAATTTGCCTTCTCCTGCTCATTTCTGTATGATTCCACCATAATATAAGAATTACCCTTTGAAACCCTTTGAATATGCTCAACTGCCCTTTTAAGATCAAAAATATACAAATTGTGCAAAGCACCTATAGAGTATACCAAATCAAAAGATTTATCCTCATAGAGCAAATCCTGTGCAAGGCCATATCTCAAATATTGCCTGACTTCTTCTTTTGAATTGTCTATAGCATATTGTGATATATCAATTCCTTCAACAATTAAACCTGGTACAACTTGAGTAAGTTCATATAGAAGGAATCCTTTCCCACACCCCACATCTAATACCTTTTGCCCAGGTTTTAACTTGTAGTACTCAGCCATTTCTTCTGCTACAACACGCCAGCGTCCGTCATAGGCATATCCCCCATAGCCGTATTTCCTGTCACCATCCCAATAATCCTTACCAAACTGCTTTGCTACAACAGCACAATCGGCTTTACTATCGCTTACGACTCTTTCAATATAATTTCTATGGGTCTTTTTATGAAGTTTTGATATGAAATCCACATATGTCATATTATCACCTTAATCAGTTATTTTACTAAATTCTGCCTTTCTTTTCCATGCAAGCTTCTCTCACTCTTTGCTTTATACATTCTTTAGAAAGTCCGTTCATGCTTTTTAGGTCGCTATGAGAGCCGTAACCCTTGCAAAATGTATTATTTAGTCCCATTCTTTTAAACATAACATTTCCAAAGCAATTCTCCATCAGTACTTCTGCAACTGCACTTCCCAAACCCCCGATGATGCTATGTTCCTCAATAGTGATTATTGCTCTGGTCTTCTCTGCTGCTTCTAATATAATCTTATTATCAATTGGCTTAATTGTATGGATATTAACAACCTGAACTGAAATTCCTTCTTCATGAAGCTCCTTCGCACACTCCAAAACATCGTGCACAATAGAGCCTGTCGCAATTAAAGTTACTTCCTTACCATCAAGTAAGTTAACTCCCTCACCTGCTACAAAATTGTAATCCCTTTCATATATCTCAGGCTCCTTATTAGTACCTAACCTTATATAAACAGGTCCCATAATTTTAGCTGCAGCATAAGTAACTTTTTCAACCTCTTTAGGGCTTGCTGGAGAAAAAATAGTCATGTTTGGAAGAACTCTCATTAAAGCTATATCTTCTGTTGCATGATGTGTTGGGCCTAAGGTACTGTATGCAAATCCTGCACCTGTACCAACAAGTTTTACATTTTGGTTTTGTAGGCAAACATCATTTCTCACAAATTCAAATGCCCTCATTGTCAGAAAACCGGATATGGTATATGCAAAGGGTATCTTACCACAGCTTGCAAGTCCAGCTGCTGCTGCTACCATATTGGCTTCAGATATGCCAAAGTTGAAATAATTTTTTGGAAAATCCGCCCTGTATTTATCATAAACAATTGCACCGTTATCAGAGATAAGAGCAAGGATATCAGGATTTTCACCGGTAAGTTGATAAAGTGCATTAAGATAAGCTGTCCTCATATCAAATTCAACTCCTCTTCTGAAAAGTCCAATTCCTTGTAAACTATGTTCATTTCGTCTTTATTCGGGAGTCTGTTATGCCATATGGGTACATTCTCCATAAAAGAAATCCCCTTGCCTTTAACAGTATGCGCAATAACCAGCTTTGGCAACGCATCCCTTTCTCTTTCCTCGCCTAAAACTTCTACAAGTTTATAAACATCGTGTCCATCAACTTCAATAATATCCCATCCAAAAGCTTTCCACTTTTCTGCTAAAGGTTGCATACCGATAATATTGTTTAGCTCATCCATCGCCTGCAATTTATTATGGTCCACTATAGCTGTCAGCTTACCCAATCTATGATGTGATGCAAAAAGTGCTGCCTCCCATATCGAACCTTCCTGACATTCACCATCTCCTAAAATGGCATAAACTTTATAATCCATTGAATTTATCTTACCGGCAAGTGCTATACCTGTGGAGTATAAAAATCCATGCCCCAAAGCACCTGTTGACGCTTCAACTCCTGGTACTTCAAGCATATTAGGATGTCCTCCAAGAATTGAACCCGCTTTGCAATATGTGCTTAAAATATCTTCATGAAAATAACCAGTCTTAGCTAATACAGCATATAAAGCCGTCCCAGCATGACCTTTACTTAGTATTACCCTATCCCGGTCAGGCATATTGGGATTTAAAGGATCATGTTTCATAATTCCCCCAAAATAAAGGGCTGTAAGAATTTCAACTATCGAAAAGGCAGGAGCAATATGCCCTCCGCCAGCACGGTAAATCATTTTAAATATTTTTATCCTGATATCTTTCGCAATTTCGTTTAGATTGCTATCCTCCTGCATCATGCTGCACCACCTTATATAAAGTTAATATGGTTTTCGTCAAGCGATAAAAACGTATTTAACAGAATATTTCTGCTGTCATACACGCAATGGTGTTTGCATTCCTTACTTGCATCAAAGTTTTTATACTTTTCCTGTGTTTCAGGTGAAAACCACAATTCCTTAAAAGATCTGTTCTTTAAATCCCCGATAATACCATTCTCCAAATATGCTTTATCATGGCAGAAATATACTTTGCTGTCGGCAGCAATAACAGTAACAGCTTTTGTTACTATGCACTTTGTATAAGACCTTTGAAACACTGAACTAAAGTGAAAATCGTCTTCGTACAAATTGATTACTTTAAACTTAGGGTTCTCAAACTCGTCCTTAACTCTATTAATTTGCTCTATTACTTTATCCCTGATTGGTGCATGATATGAATTGACATCTGTTGTAATTCGTGCCGCATATTTTATATGATTCACACCTAGATTAAACATAAGCTTTCCAGCCTCATATACCTGATCATAGTTATCTCTGTTTATCACAAAATTGATTCCAAGTTCACAATTATCAGGTTTAGCTTTGGCAAACATATTTATGTTCTTACAAACCTGTCCAAAAGAATCCAAAGAAATATTCCTAATTTTCGAGTAAGTCTCCGCATTAGCCGAATCCAGAGATATTCTCACCCATTTGGCATTAGTCAATATCTCTGCTATTTCCCCATTAAGTTTATGTCCATTTGTAATAATAGATAATTCAATATTTCTGTTCAACATAGCCTTCATTGTTTGTATAATATATGGGTAAACAAGGGGTTCCCCGCCTCCACTGAAAGTAATGGCTTTAACACCCATATCTCCAATATCCTCTACTATTTCCTGCATTTTTTCCCATGGAATATGATTTCTTTCGTCCTGCCCATCAAGATTCAGATATTGCCCATTCCCATAATGGCAATAATTGCAGTGATGGTTGCAAGCATTGGTTGGTTTTATGCGTATATATATTGGTGCAGTCCAGATCCCCTTTTTTATAGCATCCAACTTATCTGAATGTGCAAACAACTTTAAATTACTATAGGGTGTTGCCTTAATATCCATGCTACATACCTCCTATACAAAGTTAACATGCTCTCCCGGATTCTTCAGTTCATACAAATATCTATTTATTTCATCTAGCCTGCAAAGCTCCCTGCAGCTTGAAATATCCATTTTCATCATCCTATCCATAACCTTTGCCCTTTGTTCACCTTCCCAAATCTCCACAAAGCTTTTTTCCTTCATACTGCCATAGCAAAGCTCCATATCACCCAGAAAAGCTATACATGGCCAAACTTGTGCATTTGCATCTACATATGTGAAGAATGGCAGTCCAAAGCATTTATCATAGCTCTTACAGTGACTTTTCTTCTTCATGGATTTTGCCCTGAAATAAATCTTATATGAATCAGTTACCATTTCATTTAGCTGGCGTTCCATATCAAGGTATAAATTATAATCAAATCCCGTATCCACAGTACATATACTTTTGGGATGCTGTGAGAAAGGCTTGACCGTATAATAATCAACCCCTATTTCTTTCAACATTCTCCCTAATTCCAACACCTCTTGGGTATTCTCAGGTATAAGAAGAAGCTGCACCCCTATTGTGGTTCTCAATTTGTCCCTTTTCTTAATTTTTACTGCCTCACTGATATTGGTTATTGCCCTCTCAAAATCCCCTTGTTTTCCTCTATGGATTTTATCATAAGTACCACTGGTTGCAGCACTAACACTAAAACGCACCCAAGTAAGATTGTGCAGGCAATCTTTTGATACTTCACTTGTAAACAATACTCCATTGGTAGACATTGCTATGTCAAGACCAATTTCCTTACTGCCATTTATAATTTCCGGAGTATCTTTGTTTACCAAAGGTTCTCCCTCACCCGCCAAAACAATACTTTTTAGACCTCTGTCATACATATCCCTTAAATTCTTCAAAATTAAATCCTTATCAAGAAGCACAGGCTTGTACTCCATATAATCCAGCGCACAAAAAGTACAACGGTGATTACAAGTACCCGAAGGAGCAATCTCCATACTTAACGGGTATATATTTTTACCGCCAAGCCAATCTGCAACCCTTTGCGGATGGAATAACAGTTTATGCGAATCTATTCTAAAGTCCTCAGCCAAACCAATCACCTCATCAAAACTTTAGTAGTGTAGATGCAAACTTAAGAACATCCACCTTGCTCACAGCCTTTGAATTACCAAGAACATTTGCTGCCAGTGCTCCCGCTATACTTCCTAGAAACGATCCTACTTCAAACGGTACATCGAAATAAGCACAAAGGCTTGCCAGAGAAAAATACGCATCTCCCGCGCCCACAGTATCCTGCACTGTCAGAGTCAATGCCGGAATCTTGGCAGCTTTATGTTTATCATCTGCACCAATAGCACCTAACGAGCCTAATGTAACCCAACCCGCTTTTGCGTTCATATGCTTTACCAGCCTTGTCAAAAGCTTTTCCGGGTTTTCCGACCTGTTACTGTAGGCAAGCCTTAATTCCCTCTCATCTAAAGTAAACGTATCTGCACGTTTATACTTTGTAATAAGGTTTGTTCCATAGTTCGATGAGTTAGTCTGACAATTAACCGCTAAAAACGCAGCTTTGCTCTGAACTATTTCCATAACTGTCTCATCTATAAGTCCATGTCCAAAATCAGTAACTACAACCATATCAAAATTTGGAACAATATTTTCTAACTTTTCATAAAAGGCTGTTTTATCTGCCCTGATATTTTCTTCATAATCATTAAGATAGTTAATTGAGAAGAGCTTTTCGTATTCATTTCGAATACCATGGCGCTCAATAAATCTACGTTTAATTATAGTATGGAAATTGGGATCGAACTGTAAATCAAGCAGCATATCTTTTCCTAAATCATTCAGTATACGACTGTGAATATGTGGCTCGTCCCCAACCACTCCACAGACAGTTACATTCTTTGAAAAGTTTGCAAGATGTCTTGCAATAGCGAGAGAGCCTCCAAGGTATCTTTCCTCATTGAAGTACTTGGCTGAAAAAGCTCTGTCCTTTGACATTAGGCCTTGAACAACGCAGAATATATAGTCATCAATAATTATATCTCCTATTACAAGTACCTTTATATCTTTCATCAGGTCAACTGTTTCCTTAACTTTTTTAAAGCTGCTCCTTTGTGAAAATTCTCTGGCAAATTCGGCCACATTGGGTGGCATCACAGGAAATGCATTATTCAAGAGTTTTGTAGAGCTGAATACTTCACCATTTGTATAGAAGACATCTCCGCCAAATAAACGAACCCTTTCGACCTCCTTATCAATATTTCCAGTAACATCATTGTCTGCATTCTCATATTCCGAACCTTTCACATATAGATCAGGCTTTATACATTCCATAATATCAATTACCGTAACAGCCTTAGAAAGCAATACATAATCAACGCAGGAAAGAGCAGCCAATGATTTCATTCTCTGCTCATCTGTGAAATATGGTCTCCCCGGACCTTTATTGACGTATGGAGCTGAAGTTACAGATACAACTAATGTATCTCCCTGAGCTTTTGCTTCTTCAAGGTGACCTATATGGCCAGGGTGAAGCAAGTCAAAAACACCGTGGCATTGGACAACTTTTTTCCCCTCTGCCCTCAGCTTTTCCCGAAGTTTACTGAATGTTTCAGTTGAAACAATCTTTTCTTCAATAGCACTTGTACTTCTTCCTCCCATTTTTATCCCCTCTTTATGACTTGACATATTTTTTTGATCTCTTCTTTTGTCAAACTAACAGAGCTTGGCAGGTTTAACCCTTTTAGCCCTAATTCATTTGTTGTATCAAGCTTACTGCATCTAAATTCCTTATATGAAGGCATTGAATGAACCGGCATAAAAAACGGCCTACTTTCTATGTTATTCTCCTTTAGCCTCTTAATAAGCTCATCTCTGCTTTCACCATAACTATCCTCCACAACAACCGAATAAAGCCAGTTAATATTTCTTATACCCGGTTTCTCTACGGGGATTGAAATCCCTTGTACCTCACTTAATAACTCGTTATAAAATAATGCATTTCTGATTTTGGCATCGATGTGAAACTCAATATTTTCAAGCTGAGCTACTCCCATTGCTGCAACTATGTTCGGCATCCTATAGTTAAATCCGATTTCCTCATGGTAAAAACCACCATTGGGCAATACTGTCTTCGTTTGGTTCGACAGGTATTTTGCATATTCACCCAATCTTTGATCGTTTGTAACCAGCATCCCGCCTGCACCAGTAGTTATCAGTTTATTTCCGTTAAAGCTAAAGCATCCTATATGTCCGATAGTTCCCGTGTGTTTTCCTTTATAGAGGGAACCCAAGGATTCGGTAGCATCTTCTATTACATAAAGCCCATATTTATCTGCAATTTCCATTACCATGTCCATATCAACAGGATGTCCATATATGTGAACAGGCAAAATTGCCCTGGTTTTCTCAGTTATTAATTCTTCGATAAGTCTGGTATCCATAACATAAGTATCTCTTAAAGCGTCACAAAAAACAGGAGTTGCACCAACATATCTTATTGCATTGACAGGAGAGATAAAAGTAAGTGAAGGCACTATGACCTCATCCCCCGGTTTTATTCCCAAACTCATAAGAGCAAGATGTATGGCAGACGTCCCATTGACTGTTACAATAGAATGTCTGCATTTTATAAAATCTGAAAATTTTTCTTCAAAAAGATTAACATAACTTCCAACACTCGAAACCCAATTAGTATCTAGGCAATCCTTTATATACTTCCACTCATTTCCTGAAAGGTAAGGTACTGATAGTGGTATCATCCTGTCACCCGCTTAAAAGTATTTTATTGACAAATTTTATACATTGTATATATCGGTTTTATATCTTTCCACGTTTTCACTCAGCCATTTAATAGTTTTCTCCAAGCCTTCATCAAGACTTACTTGCGGTTCGTAGCCCAATATTTTTGATGCCTTTTCAATACTGCCTAAAAGTCTGAACACTTCACTTTTTTCCGGTCTCATTCGCTGCTCTTCGCTTATGATGTCTATTTCCTTTCCCATTATATTAGCTATTTTATTAACAAGATCACCTATTGAAATTTCCCTTCCGGATCCTATATTTATTACCTGCCCTATTGAGTCGTCTCTTTCTGCTGTCAGCATAAAGCCCCTTATTGTATCCGAAACATAGTTTAAATCCCGAGTAGGTTTCAAATTCCCAACTTTTATCTCCTTTTTTCCACTTAGTATCTGGGTTATTACTGTTGGAATAATAGCCCTAGCTGACTGTCTTGGTCCATAAGTATTAAAAGGTCTTATTGTAGCAGCAGGTACGTTGTATGAATAAAAGTAACTTTCAACTATTTTGTCTGCACCGATTTTACTTGCCGAATACGGGGATTGTCCCTGCACGGGGTGGTTTTCATCTATAGGTACATATTTTGCTGTTCCATAAACCTCACTTGTAGAGGTATGTACTACCTTCAACACATCACATTCCCTGCATGCCTGCATTACATTGAGAGTACCCAGAACATTGGTTTTAGCATATGCATCAGGTGCTGAATATGAATAGGGTATGGCAATAAGGGCAGCTAAGTGCATGACAACCTCATTTCCTAACAATGCTGATTTGAGGCCGAAATAATCTCTAATATCACCAGAAACTACATTGATCTCCTTTTTAACTGTTTCCGGAAAGGTATCAATCCATCCCCAGTTTCCAAAAGAATTATACTGAACCAATGCAGTAACATTGCAACCTTTACCTACCAAAGCTTCTGTCAGGTGACTTCCAATAAAACCTTCAGCGCCGGTTACAAAGACTTTTTTGCCCTTAAGCTCCATTTTTTTCACTCCCGAAATATTTATTGATTTCTTCATTCGCCTTATAATAATCCTGTGTACGTCCAATATCCATCCAGTATTCACGTATCGGATAGTTTCCTACATTTTTATCATTTTTTATTGCCATATTAATAAGATCTGTCATTGCAAAATAGGTATTGTCCGGAATATAGTCAACCATATCCGGGTTTAATATATAAATACCAGCATTTATTGAAAAAGAAAACTCAGGTTTTTCTTCTATTGAACTTATTTTTTCACTTTCACAGTTTAATACTCCAAAAGGTACCTGGAACACATAATTGCGTGTCGCTACCGTAATATCGTTAGAACATTCATTATGATAGGTCAGAAAGCTGCAAAAGCTTAAATTGGTAAGGATATCCCCATTAATTACAAATAAAGGGCTGTCTACATACTTTTTCATCAAACTGATTGAACCTGCTGTTCCATAATGCTCCTTTTCCTTTATATATTCTATATTGACTCCAAATTCAGAGCCATCCTGGAAATAATTCTCTATTATGCTAGAATGATAATTTACCGATATATAGATATGTGTAAAACCTTGTTTCCTAAATTGGCCAATTATTGTCTCAAGTATCGGCTTTTCCCCAACTTTAAGCATTGGCTTTGGTATATCATCAGTAAGTGGACGCAATCTGGTTCCCAAACCACCCGCCATAATAAGTACAGGGTTGTTTTTCGTAGGGTGCGAAAACAGGTCTTCCATAAGATAGATACCTGTAGGTTGCTTCTTTTGATTAAGTACTGGCAGCTGTTTTATTTTTTTTGAATCAAATATACCTAAAATTTGTTGTCTATTTAACTGTTTTTCAGTTACATAAGTAAATCCTGCCTGCATAATGTTGTGTATTTGTAGGTCAAGGTCTTTCCCTGAAAGAATTGCACGTCTAATATCTCCATCGGTTACGGTACCTCGGAGCATTTTGTTCTCATCAACAACCAAAACAATTCCCATAGCACCTGCATCCATTACCTGCATTGCATTCTTGATCGTTTCATCCATTCCAACAAGTATATTATTTACCTTCATAATATTCATAGACATCAACACCTAACTCTATTTATTAGATATCTAGTGCTTATATACTTAAAACTTTATAATGGTAAATTGCATTTATGCATCTTATGTAATTATATAACTGAAAAATATTCTTTATATATTTCTTCTATTCATTAGGAATTCCGCAAACAGAAAATCAGTTTCATCATCAATATCTATTGAACTTGTTCTATCCATTAAATATGGTACTGAACATGGAGATTGAAACCCTTTATTTTCAATGAATCTATTCAAACTTGATATGTAGATACCTCCATTTATTCTATACATTTGGGGAAAATCCTGCCTTTTTTTAAACTTTTCTTTATCATAATCTAAAAAATCCTTAAGAAAGTTGTTTGAATCTGTCGTTTTTAGCCAAAAAGGAGGATGTTCTTCTTTACATACAGAAATAAGAGAATCTGCTTTACTTTCATTTTTAAGAAAAATTTCAAATGCCTCATCAATATGCGCAACGCTTCTCAATGGTGATGTGCACTGCAATAATACTATATAATCTGGTTTGTAACCTGAGTCTTTTTCCAGACTATTTAAAACATGAAATATTACATCTGCTGTTGTAGAATTATCCTGCGCAAGGTCCATAGGTCTTTTTATAAGTTCAGCTCCAGATTTTAAAGTTATATCCCCAATTTGATCATCCTCAGTCGATACAACAGTCCGTGTAATATACCTGGATTTAAGACTTTCTTCAATTGTCCAGCTTATAAGGTGCTTTCCGCTAATTATTCTAATGTTTTTACCCGGCAAGCCTTTCGAACCCCCACGTGCTGGTATTATCGATAAAACCTGATTAGCATTCAAATTATCACCTTGATTCTATACTTTTTATAAAAAGTTGTATATCAGAAAATTAAATTTACATAAATTCTATCATGTATAAAGAATTTTTTCACAAGTATTTATTGCCTTAGAAGTAACAAACTGCCACAAACCAAATCATATTCCGTCATAAGTGTGGTAACAATCCCTGCATAAAGGAAGTTTTTCCATACCCATTTCATCAAGCATCTTACGATAGTTGTTCATTTTATCACAATGCCATGCTTCCCTTAGGCTCATACTCTTAACATTACCCAGAATCATATAGTTATCATGATCTGCACAGCAGGCCGTAATATCACCGTTCCAATTTACCGATATCTTTTGATATACTTCTGTACATGGTGAATATATCTTTTTTACAGTCTCCCTTGGAAGATATTGTGCAATTTTATCATGATAGTCATCCTTATCAACCATAGCAAAATAAGTTTTTCCAACTCCAACAGAATCAACAATTGCTTCCCAAAATTCTACAAACTCGTTAACTTTCTCATCTGGCTCATCAGTAACCGTTGAAGAAATATGAACGAAAGGTATTTCTTTTCCATGTAATCTTCTTATTTCCATCAAGTTTTTAATATTATTTACCAATAAATCATATTTATTGTTGTTTCTCATATCTTCATACCCTTCTTTATCTGCACCCTGCATGGATATTATCAAGCTGTCAATGCCGAGGTTTACAAGTTTTTCGGCCCGTTCACTGTTTAAGAGAAGTCCATTCGTTGTCATATGCAGAAGTACACCCTTTTCTTTTGTATATGAAATAAAGTCAAATATTTGTGGGTGGAGAAAGTGTTCCCCCCACCTTATCAATCTTATAGCACTCCCATATTTAGCGCACTCATCCACAACATTTTTGTACACTTCGAGACTCATATTACCACATTCTCTTTTCATTACATTCCTCGAACACATTTTACACATAAGGTTGCAGTGATTGGTTGGCTCCACATCTACCATAAATGGGAATTCACTTAACGGCAGCTTGTTGGCATTAGAATACTTTTCGCTTCTATATATTTTTGCAAATTCGTTAACCAGTTGTTTTTTCATATCCGGCATCCCTTTCTAAAATTGTTTTCCATCCGTCTAGAACCTTTATCATTTCATATTCCAGTGTATCCGCTACAAAAATATAATCTACATTTTCAAAAGCATCCATCATAGAACTGATATAAGGAAAAACATCTGTAATCTGTACATTATGATTCTGCTTTTGGATCTCAAGCTCTTGGATAATATACTGAAGATTATCTAAGTACGCACCTATTGAGGAATTGACAGAATTATAATTTCTTTCATATATATTATTTACAATTTCATCAGACATAAAAATCAACTTATTAATATGCTCTGCTAAATTTTCAAGTTTCTCTTTGGAACGAGCTTCATTGTGCATTTTGATTTCCCACCTTTACTTGATCTTCTGCTTTTTGCCTTTCAAGAATACTATAGATATAATTGATATTATCGAGAATAAACCCATATTGTTTTTGAAGTCCATCCATAAGTATCCACCTCTTTTTCTCTTTGTCCTCCTCTACTTCTGCAAGTCTTTCATTTGCGTTTTTTAGAGAAATAAGAAACAGTCTGGCTATTGGTGTAAGAAGGTTTATGAAACAATCATATCTTTCCAGTCTTTTTGTAATACTTTCGACCTTTTTCCATTTCTTAACGTCAAACATCTTTTTATTTACCATTTCGTTCATAATTTTAAGCCTAAGTATTCCCAATTTTCTCATTGCTTTTATTTCCTCTGAAAGCTTCAGCATAAAACTGTCAACCTTTGGTGCAAATTCTAAAGCTCTGCCTTTTTCATTTTCATAAACCCCTCCAAGGAGTCCTTCTATGTCATATTCATTCTTACAGTACTTATCTATAGCATCTGACAAATTCATATTCGGAACTCCATCAATAGGTATTCCACCTTCAGTGCAATTAATAACCTCCACATTCTCAGTCGTTTTTAAATAGTCCTCAAAATATATTTTGATAGAGAGCATGGGTTGATCTGTATAGATATCATTACCATTAATATCTTTCATTAATATATTGTCACTTTTCTTAGAATTTGTAGCCCTGTCGCGTATTGTTTTATCCCATTTATCTTTTAATACTGCCCCATCAGCGTATACCTCCATGCCAGTAAAGCCAAGATCTTGTCCTATCAAAATAATTGGACTGCACCCCCATATCCTTGCTATATCAAGTGCAGAATTTGAAACCGATGCTCCCGAACACGTTCCTAGAGAATTAATACCAACCTTTTCTTCAAACCATTTTACATATGTTGAAGATGCAGTTCTATAATAAAGCTTCGGCCCTTTATAGCTCTTGACTGCCTTATAATACATTGGCACAGTATACAAGAAGTATATATCTTTTGACTTTACACTTCCAAATATTTTATATTGATCTTCCCCAGGATCCACCCCTGCCATTATATGGGGCTTAATACCCCTACTTTCAAGAATATTTATCGCAGAACCACAGGAAATAATCAAAGCTTTATCATAGACTCCCTTCAGCAATTCAATATTTTTCTTTAGAGAAGGTCCAGCAGAAACGATAATTGCCGGTATACCTTTGAAATTGTCCTTATATTTATCATAAAAAACACTCTCAGGAATTTCCCTAATATTTTCACAAAAATTCTCATACCACTCTTTTTTGAATACAAAAAGTGTATTGACATTAATATTGAAAATCTTTAAATACTTTATATACTGCTTTTTAAACTCTATCCACCAATCACCATAAAGGCTGTCATAGGAAACAAGCTCTGCAAACTCAATACAATCTACCTGCCCAGAGGACCTAAGTCCCATAACAAGTTTTACAATATTCTCTATTTCATCTCCTATTACAAATAAAATATTTTGGCTCTCTATGATATTTACTATATCCCTGTTGCGAAGCAATAACAAAAATATAGATGGGTCAGGCTCTATAATTATTTTGTTCTTGTGCGGGTACTCCTTTACAATTCTATCCAGATGATATCCTACTCCTGCACCAAGAATAATTATAGTGTCTGCAACCTTCACATTCAGGGTCTTTATCCATCTGTCAGCTTCCTTGAAGGGGTCATAATTGCTATGTAAATAGACTTTTCTTGAGTTACGGCTAACCCTGAAGTTCAGCATCCCATTCCTGGTTTTTTCTAATTCAATATGTTCGTATGACATTTTTTCATTTGAGTTGTATTGTTCCAAGTTTCCTGCTAGATCCGGCCATTTTTTTCTTATCGCATCTATATTATTTTGAAATATGGAGTTCATATTAATCCCCTTCTTCTTAATAAATTAATGTAATCAATTACTATTTCGGATAAAAATTAAAATACTTAATAGACTTAAATTCTTCATATATGGAAAACATAGCAATAAAAATTCTCTGGATTATTTAAGCATACTCGATTTTAAGGGGTTTTCTTCACAAAATTCCAAAATAAAAAAGCCAGCAGCATCGAGCCACTGGCTTTTCAATGTAATATATTTTATTGTAATAGCTGCAATACCCCTTGTGGTGCCTGATTTGCCTGTGCCAACATAGCGGTTGCTGCCTGATTTAATATGTTATTCTTTGTATATGACATCATTTCCTGTGCCATATCTACGTCTCTTATTCTGGATTCTGATGCCTGCAAGTTTTCGGCTGCTGTATCCAAGTTGTTGATTGTATGCTCAAGCCTGTTTTGTTTGGCCCCTAGTTTTGCTCTCTGTGTCGATACTGTATTTATTGCTGTGTTAATAATAGAGACTGAAGATTGTGCAGCTGCTGTAGTATCAACAGCAATGGCAGCATCTACAACTGACAGTGCATCTGCATCCATTGACCCGATAGAGAAGCTCAAGTTTTCCCCAGCATTGGCACCTATCTGGACAACTCCACTAAATGTTCCATCCAAAAGAGTCTGAGTATTAAACTGAGTCTTTTGTGCTATTCTTGTAATTTCTCCTGAAAGATCATCAAGTTCTGTTTCTATTGCATCTCTATCAGCGGTAACATTTGTATCATTTGAAGCCTGTACTGAAAGTTCTCTCATTCTTTGAAGTATTGAGTGTGTTTCGGAAAGTGCACCTTCAGCTGTCTGTATCAGAGAAATACCGTCCTGAGCATTTCTTGATGCCTGCTGCAAACCTCTTATCTGTCCTCTCATCTTTTCAGAAATTGACAGACCTGCTGCATCGTCTCCAGCTTTGTTTATCCTATAACCTGATGATAACTTTTCAAGTGATTTTTCCTGTGCGGCAGAATTCGTTTTTAACTGTCTGTGGGCGTTATACGCCATCATATTGTTATTAATTCTCATATATTTCTCCTCCTTGATTCCAATAACCCATCCATGAAACTAAACTCTTGTTGAAATTAATTTATTAAGAGTTAAGATTATTATTGTAACAACTGGAGTACCCCTTGTGGCGCCTGGTTTGCCTGAGCTAACATTGCGGTTGCTGCCTGATTTAATATGTTATTCTTTGTATAGGACATCATTTCCTGCGCCATGTCTACGTCTCTAATTCTGGATTCTGATGCCTGCAAGTTTTCAGCTGCTGTATCCAGGTTGTTGATGGTATGCTCAAGCCTGTTCTGTTTGGCTCCCAGTTTTGCTCTCTGTGTCGATACTGTGTTTATAGCCGAGTTTATTACAGATATTGATGATTGTGCATTTGCAGTTGTATCTACTGCGATATCTGCATCAAGTACACCAAGAGCTGATGCAGTCATTGATGCAATTGAGAAGTTCAAATTTTCTCCGGCATTGGCTCCTATCTGGATAACTCCACTAAAAGAACCATCGATCAGCTTCTGTGTGTTAAACTGTGTCTTGTCCGCTATCCTCGTAACTTCTTCCGCAAGATCATCTAATTCTGTTTCAATTGCAGTTCTGTCATTAGTTACATTGGTATCATTTGATGCCTGTACCGCAAGTTCTCTCATTCTTTGAAGTATTGAATGGGTTTCCGAAAGAGCACCTTCAGCTGTCTGTATCAGAGAAATACCGTCCTGGGCATTTCTTGATGACTGCTGCAAACCTCTTATCTGTCCTCTCATCTTTTCAGAAATTGATAACCCTGCTGCATCGTCTCCAGCTCTGTTTATCCTGTAACCTGATGACAATTTTTCAAGTGATTTTTCCTGTGCAGCTGAATTGGTTTTTAACTGCCTGTGGGCGTTATACGCCATCATATTGTTATTAATTCTCATATAATTCTCCTCCTTGATTTGTAATCCATCCGTGAATTAAACTACCTATTAAAGTTAGTTTACTTAACGTTAACCCTATTATTGTAACAACTGCAGTACACCTTGTGGTGCCTGGTTTGCCTGAGCTAACATAGCGGTTGCTGCCTGGTTTAATATGTTATTCTTTGTATAGCTCATCATTTCCTGTGCCATGTCTACGTCTCTAATTCTGGATTCTGATGCCTGCAAATTTTCAGCTGCTGTATCCAGGTTGTTAATGGTATGCTCAAGCCTGTTCTGTTTAGCTCCTAGTTTTGCCCTCTGATCCGACACTACGTTGATAGCTGAGTTTATTAAAGATATTGAGGCTTGTGCATCAGCAGTAGTACCAACAGAAATGGCTCCTGTGCTTACTGTTAGCGCTGAAGTAGCCATAGCGGCAATAGAAAACGTCAGAACTTCACTGGCATTGGCACCTATCTGTATAGTTTTATTCTCAAAGCCACCACTTAAAAGGTTCTGCGTATTGAACTGTGTCTTTGAAGCTATTCTGTCTATTTCACTTATCAAGTCATCAAGCTCTGTCTTTATTGCAGTTCTGTCGTTTGCAACATTGGTATCATTTGAAGCTTGTACTGATAGTTCTCTCATTCTTTGAAGTATTGAGTGCGTTTCAGCAAGTGCACCTTCAGCTGTCTGTATCAGAGAAATACCATCCTGAGCATTTCTTGATGACTGCTGCAAACCTCTAATCTGACCTCTCATCTTTTCAGAAATCGACAGACCTGCTGCATCGTCTCCAGCCCTGTTTATCCTGTAGCCTGAAGACAATTTTTCAAGTGATTTTTCCTGTGCCGCTGAATTCGTTTTTAACTGCCTGTGGGCGTTATACGCCATCATGTTGTTATTAATTCTCATATAGTTCTCCTCCTTGATTTTTTTAGGGATTCCATTCCCAGATCGTTTTTACTATGAGGCCGCTTATTGAAAGATGACTACACCTCCTTTCTAATAAAGCTCACAATACATTGCCTTTGTATTGTTTAAAAGAATAAGGTAATAATCTCCTTCATTTTATATATCGATAAATAAGGATGAAAACTTTAGTGTTTTTATAAATGATATGATGATAAAAGAAAGAAAAAAATTATTAAAAAAGTAAATTTCGCATAACAAAAAAAGTGATCATAATAACCACTTTTTCTAAATATACTAAAAATCTGCCTGTTCCAGCTATTTAAGCAAGTCCTTCAAATCTATCGACTTTACATCCGCAGCCTTTTTGTTCTCAGCCTGAATTTCCAAGAATATTTCTTTTCTGTAAATAGAAACACTCTTAGGTGCGTTAATACCAATACGCACTTGATCCCCTTGAACATCAACAATGGTAATCTCAATATTGTCATTCAATACTATAGTCTCATTTCTCTTTCTTGTCAGAACCAGCACCTATATTTACCTCCTGTCTGCGGAGTTCTTCTATAATATAGTGTCTCACACTATACATATCTGTGTCAAGGACAACCTGCATACCATAATTATTTTTTGTATTTATAACTACAGGAGCCTTTAAATTCATAGTCATTTTAGATAGTTCTTCCGGTACAACAACAATTGAAAGTACCATTACTTCTTCGGCACTTTCAATATTAAGGTTGCTAATTGCCTCATCAGGAATCTCAATATCATAATCTCTTACAACCTCGAAAGGATTAACGACGGCAAAAGCAAGCTGTCCATTATCAACACTTTGGAGCCATTTGAAAGGTGATGTCTCGTCTCCGTTGTACAATACTATATAACGCTTAGTATCCTCAAACCCTGGTATTCCTTCTTTAAAGTTTATTATTTTTTTCTCATCAATTTCTATTTCTCCAAAGTGCTTAGTATTAAGAAGCATTTGATCTCCTCCATTATATTTACAATTTATACATAAGTGTTGATTTTATTCTCATTATTATAGTCGAATTTAATTGATGCATATTGGGATAAAAATACTTTTACCTGGCTGGGAGAATAGTTAATATTAATTTCTGGGGGTGTATAAGTACCATCTACACCATTATTAACACCTTCTGAATTCTTTTCAGGATCAAAATTAACATCCCCCTTAACAGTAATTTTCGGTCCAACTTTAGGGATAAAGTCAATATTGTATTCATGAATTGTATAAAAGTCCCTTTTCGAAAGCTCTGCAATCATATTAGCCCCATTTTCAATAGAAGCAAGAGCATTTCCATCGGACACTAGTTTGCCTATGTATGCAAGAGCCTTCTGGTTGCCTTTTTGTGCTGCTTCTTTTATAATATCTCTGTCATTCTTCAACCCAGCACTTGCAAAAGACTCATATTGGTCAATTTCAACCTGCGGCATTTCTATATCCATATTTACTTTTGCCTGTTTTTGCCTAAGCTCCAACCGTGCATTTCGAGCTTCAATTTGGAGGTTGGACTGGCTTCTGTCCACACCAATTTTAGCATAAGTTTGAGTTATAATAAGGGCCATTTTGGTCACCTACCCAAAACCTATTTTTTACTTACTTTAGGAAGTCAACCAGCGAAGTTTGTATAATTTTGGCGCCTCCTGACAATGATGCTTTGTATACATTTTCTTCACTTTTTAGAAGCATAATGTTTTCAGCTTGGTCTACATCCTCATTTTCACTCATAAGCTTTGTAAAGTTAATCTCATCATTATCCAGCCTGTTACTGGTCAGTTCAAGCCTGTTATATCTAGCACCAACACCCGCTCTAATCCTGAGCAGGTTATTAATATTATTATCAAGGTCTGTTATTGAATTACCTATCAACTCATGATTTCCTGAGTTAAGCGATGAAATATATTTATCAAAAGTCTGAACCAACTGACCTGTTGAACCTGTAGTTGCAACTCCTCCGGCATTAAAAAGGTCGCCACCCGTTACATTTATATTTATATTGTCACTGACACCAATCTCATAGATTATGGACTCAGTATTGTCAACATCAATCGCAAAAGTTCCATCATCATTTATTAGTTTGGTATCTGTTTTAAAGCCTGAAAACACATACCTTCCTGCATAAGTTGAGTTTCCTACCTGGATTAGCTGATTTCTAAGCTGTGCTACTTCCTGCTCTATTTTCTGGGTATCATCTTTAGTTGCAGAACTACTGCTACCCTGTACAGCCAATTCTCTCGCCCTTTGAAGTATATCACCTACATTTGTAAGCGCCGATTCAGTTATTTCCAACCAGGACATAGCATCATTCACGTTCGTTTTGTGTTGTTTTATCTGTGATACATCAGTACGAAGCTTTAACGCTCTTGCTGCTACAACTGGATCATCAGATGGTACTGTTATCTTCTTACCCGTTGCCAGCTTCTCCTGATACTTGTCCATTCTAGTCAGATTGCTTCCTATATTGTTAATCATGTTATTTACTAGCATATTGTTGGTGATCCTCATATTACCCCTCCATACATTGTACAGTAAGCCTATTCCTTAGGAATGCTGACAATATAACTTCGGCTATAATTTCACTTCAGGCCTTATTTGACCCAAATAGGCCACGTGAAAAATCCGAAGTAATATTTCAGCTATTCCTTACTACATTCCTACCCTGTTAATAAGTATATCGTATATTTCTGCCATTGTATTAACCATTTGTGCAGCTGCGCTATATGCTTGCTGTTGTTTAACGAGATTGGACATTTCTTCATCAATAGATACTCCGGAGTCAGACGATCTACGGTTTTCAATCTGTTCAACAATAGCTTCCTGATTTGAGGCAATTCTTATAGCCTGCTGTGAGTCTATTCCCAATGTAGTTACTATAGATTTCATGAAATCCTCAGGAGCTCCTTCTGAAAACATATGCGAATTAGTTCTCATTTCTATAAGTTTATTTATGTTTACTATATTGCCTTCTTCGTCAAGATTATCAGAAGTAGCTATTTTATTGGAATCCTCTAATATATCCCTGCTAACCGCAAAGTTTTTAGCGGTTATATTTTTGTACCTGTCTACTACACCTGAAATTGTTGTCTTTCCATTAATAAAATCGGTACTGCTTAGAGCATTTTTACCTTCTCCAAGCATGGTAAAGAACCTTGTACCCAGGGATGATGCAGAGCCAAGACCATATCCGTCTGCATGTCCTAACCCATCTTCTCCCGCTTCTATTGTTCCACTAGTGTCGTTGTCAATATATCCTTCATTAAATGCCATTGCAAAGGTTTGTACAAATTCATTCAACTTTTTTATATAAGTAGGTATTCCACTATACATCGGGCTTCCGTTATCTCCGTCATTTCCATCTCTTATGTCTATATACCCTTTTAGTTCTCCGCCCCTTATTGCGAGGTTGTTTCCATCTTCCCAGCCAACATCGTAAAGGTTCGGAACATCCTCTTCAGGGTTTAATTTTGTACCTCTTTGCTTAACAGCCAATTTACTGAGGTCAAAGTGGTCAATAAACGCTTTTCCGCTTATCGTTATTACAAGTCTTTTATCGTCCTTGCCGCTCGGAAGTTTTCCTGCTACCACTTCATTTGCTTCGATATTTACTAGTTTTGAAAGCTTATCTACAAGTACAGTCCTTTGATCCCTTAGATCATTAGCAGTATTTCCATCCAGCTCGGCACTGTATATCTGCCTGTTCAACTGCTGAATCTGGGTACCAATGGAGTTAATTTCAGTTACTGCTGTTTCAATTCTATCGTTTACATCTATTTGCAATTCTTCAAAATGTGTTGCCAAACTATTAAAATACTTGGCTACAGTAACCCCACGTTCACTTACAAGGGTTCTAACTGCCTCACTAGATGGATCCTTGGCAAGTTCCTGAAGTGAACTAAAAAATTCATCCAATATCGTATTAAACCCGCTGTCTGAAGGCTCATTAAACGTAACCTCCATATCGGCTAACATAGCCTCTTTTGCATTCCACTCTCCGTAGGATACATTTTCACTCCAGTACTTAAAGTCAAGGTATTCATCTCTAACCCTCTCAATAGCTTTAACATCAGAACCTGTTCCAACCATACCTGTTCCGTCATATATCGCCATAGGTTTTGCCGCAGTCTGCACTGCTTGCTGCCTGGAATACCCTGGAGTATTTACGTTATTAATATTGTTATTTATAACGTCAAGATTTCTCTGGGCTGTATAAAGTCCTCTAACTGCAACATTAAATCCAAAAAAGCTCTCTCTCACAGTTTATCACCTACCCGCTAATCCCATTCTCGAAATTATTGTATCCAGCATTTCATCCACTATACTAATAGCCCTTGATGAGGCACTATATGCAAACTTATACTTCATCATATTTGACATTTCTTCATCCATAGATACACCCATTATAGACTGCCTTTGGGAGTTAGCTGAATCCACCAGTTTCTGCTGACTCTCAGTTATGCCCTCTGCCTCAGATCCGCCGTTTCCAACACTAAGAATTATAGACTGGTAATAGTCATCAGTACTCAATATACCTTTTAAATCCTGCAAGCAGTCAGTCCCTCTTATATTTGCAATTGCAAGCGCAATAGTATTATCTCCGCTTGCTCCACTTTCAGAAGCAACTATATTGTTTAAGCTCGAAAGATTATCATTTAGCTTAATATTTCCCATACCTATAGGATAAGCCGAATTAATTGCTACAAAGAAGTCCTCCCCATTGGTTGGTGGATTCCCAAGAGTTTTACCACTTGAATGCAGATAATTTACTTCCCTTGCCAAAATGTTAATAAGTGCATTCATTCTTTTTCTTAAATCCGGCATGATATTCAATGAATCCTTTACAACACTTATACCCTCATTAACGTCACTATTTATATTATCGTTTATATTTGTCATCAGTTCTTCATAGTCTGCCGAATTTATATCATACAGTTTTCCCAAAGTACCATCAGAAATTACGTTCCAGCCTATTGTCTCCCCTGCTGCACCAGTTGAATAATAACTTGTGTCTGTAACGACAGATGTTGTTATGCCCTTATTCTTCAATGTAGTTGCATAGGCATCGGCACTTGATGTTGTTATAACTGACCCTGCTCCGGAATCTCCATCAATGCTTTCCCCCGAGAAAACAACAGCATATTTGTTAGCTCCTGATCTGAAATCAGTTATCCCATCCAACTCTGCTACAACATCTCCAAAATTATTTCCAGTATCAGCTGTAGATGTTAATGATGCCACAGCTGCTTGGAATGCTGTGGTATTACCGCCATAGTTTACATTGGAATTTACATTGCTTCCATAGGTTATTAGGCGAAGATTATAGTCTATACCTCTTCTCTTTAAATCCTCTATGTATTGAGCGATTGAACTCTGAACATTCGTAAGGTTTGTTGCACTTGAATCCGATACATCCACTACAAAGCTTATATCCGCCTTAGTATTGGGACAACCGTTTTCTTCACTTCCAACAGCACCAAAAACTTGGCCTCTTGACTCCATTAAGCCCTTTAATATTCCGCTTCTTATAGGCACCTCAATATCCTTTCCAGCGAGCTTTGGTACAAAAAATAAGCCCGAGTTCTCATTTTCTTCCGCAACCAGATTTGTCTGAACTCCTTTTGAGACCAGAAAGTATCCTCCAAGTGTTATATCAAGCTGTCCGTCCTGCATCTCAGTAACATCAACATTTGCGAGCTCAGATAACCTGTCTACAAGGGAATTTCTCTGATCCCGGTAATCATTTGCTGTATCCTCAGATATTTCAACTTTTAATATCTCAAGGTTTAATTTTGCTATTTGGCCGGTAATACTATTTACTTCATCTATCCTGACACTAAATTCAGAGTTAAGATCCTCCTGCAGCTTATCCAGCTGAGACCCTACATGGTTTACCTGTTCTACAAGAGCCTCTCCTCTTTGGGCTACCAGTGCTCTTACAGTCAAGCTATCAGGCTCTTTTGACAGTTCCTGCCACGAATCCCAAAATTGGTTCATAACTTCTTGAAGTCCTGAATCCATGGGATCACCAAGAATGGATTGTATATCCTGAAAGGTCTTATCCCTTGTTTTCCAATAACCTAAAGTTGTACTTTCCCTCCTGTAAATACTGTCCAGAAATTGGTGCCTTATTTGCCTTATTTGTTCAATGTCAGCACCCAGACCAAGCTGGTATGTATTTTCATTCTGCATAGGTCCTGAAGATATAATTGCCTGCTGTCTCACATAACCCGCTGTATTGACATTGGCAATATTGTGCCCTGTTACACTCAGAGCACGTTCGTTTACAGTCATCCCCGATCTTGCTATTTCAAAACTGGCAAAGCCTACTGACATATTACCGCCTCCAGATAAGGAAAACTAGAATACTGCGCACGTGTCAAATTTATAGTTTTACGTCAAAATAACTTCTTTTCTTAGCTTCATTAGACATCCCTGTATTGCCATAATTGTTATCTGCTGCTGGTGCACTTGATATAATATTTATTGAAAAATTTATATATTCGATTGAATTTTTAATAAGCTTTGAGTTTAACTCATTGTTCTCCTTAATTTCCTTTATCGTGTTTAGCAGGTTGGTTTTATAGGATTCAAGCCTGCGAGCCTGATTAGCATCTAGATGTTTAAGCAGTTCTGTAATTGTTATTTTCGAGGGATTTACGTTTACCTCAGCAGATAGATCATTTACAAGTTTTTCCCTCGAAGCCTCGAGTTTACCCATATTTAGAATAAGTGATTGCTCAAGTTTCGTAATATTGTCAAGTTCATTTACCTTGCCCTTTATAATAACATCAGTTTTATTTTGGGATATCTTCAAAAGATCCTCATAAATTCCAGCTTCATAGTCAAGTATATCCATCAACTCATTTATTTTCTGGCTGTTCATAAAATTTCCACCCCGGCTCTAATAAATTTTTTGCGGGAAAACATGGGATAAAACCATGTCAACCCGCAAATAATCAACGCCTAAACCTTCTTTTCCGTAACAGACTTCAGAATCTTATCAGCTATGTCTGTTTCTTTAACCTCGTACTGGCCTGCTTCGTATTTGTCTTTCAAGCTGTCTACTTTATCATTTCTTATGTCTGGTGTGTCCTTTAGTGCTTTCATTACCGTTTGGTAATCTTTAGCTACATTTGATATTGAGACAATATCTTTTTTCGAGGCTACATTACTTGTTTTGTCAACTTTTCCTGCGCTCTTTTGTTTGTTGTAAACCCCAGAGACTTTTGGGATTTCCCCCCAAATCTTCATACCTACCACTCACTTTCAAAAAATTTTTATATATTAACACTTGCAGTATTAACTTTATCATTAGTTTTTCCAATTCTTACTCTCATTAATAATATCGTCATCCCTAAAAATTAATTAACATTTTTTTAAATAAAATCTTAGATATATTTACCATATTTGAAAATAGGATATTTTTTTCTCAAATTCCCCAATAAAAATATCTATGACGTTGCGTCATAGATATCTTATAACGTTGTTTAGACTTTATGCAACACAATTAAATATATTTCCCAAAATGTAATACAGCAGCCCACTACTAGTCATTTTTGTTAAGGTATCTCATCCCATTTGTCCTTTTTGATGCCACTTCTTCAGTCTTGGGCATAGATTTATTCATTTGATCTGCTGTTGATTTTATATCATTGGTAACCTCTTTTGAGCACTCATTACAAAACCGTCCTGTAGTTATGGACTTACCACATCTCTCGCACTCTAAAATCATATTACCTTCACTACCAACTATCTCCAAACGTCCTTCCTTAAGATACACTTTTATTTGCTGGACGCTAATCTCCAGCTCTTTTGACACATCAAACAGTGACGATCTCGGATGATCGTACAGGTACTCCTTTACCTTTTTAAAGTTTACCTCATCCAGCTGCTTGCAATCCTGACATATTGGAGCGCCACCAATATAATTGAATATTTTATTGCACCTTTTACAATTTCTTACATCCGGCATAAAAATACCTCCTGGCCTTAATATTAAAACTTTCTTCCTGTAGCTACAACAGCTGCTGTAATTTTACTGGCTCCGGCATTTTTCAAAACCTTACAGCACTCATTCAACGTTGTTCCAGTTGTCAGAATATCATCTAATATAAGTATAGATTTGCCATCTACTGCGTTCACATTAGTTACTCGAAAAGCATCTTTTACATTTTGCAATCTTTCGGATCGGTTTAGAAGACTCTGGCTGTCAGTATTTTTTGTCCTGACAAGTAAGCTTTTGCTTACTTCAATCCCGAGTAATTTACCTAACTGTTTTGATATTAGATGTGACTGATTATATCCCCTTTTATGCTCCTTCTTACAGTGAAGTGGTACACTTATTATTATATCAACTTTTTCCCATTCTGCCATTTCGCTTATTTTGTTATACAACATCTGCGCAAAAGTCCTGTGGTAAGAAGGCTTATTAAAGAACTTATACCTTATCAGAGCTTCTTTTATAACGCCTGAATATTCACATATACATATAATATCGTCAAAATAGTTACTTGAATTAACAATCTTTAAATTGCCATTTTTCATGTAAGGAATCTTGGGACAACAATTCTCACAGATGTACATTTTAGCGCCACTACTCAATATCCTATTGCAAAATATGCATTTAGGAGGAAATATCAGATTAAGAATCCGCTCAAACACTAAACTTCACCCCTGGAGAGTACAATAAAAAATTTTGTATAAAACCTTTTTGAAAAATTAGACCTTGAAGCCTATCTTAAATGAATTATGTTGTGTATGCCTCAACATAACTAAAGGAAATGTAAAATAACCAAATTAATGCATCTTTAATTATACATCTTTGGATAAATAATGTCAAATTTAAAACAGGTCAAAAGTCCACTATTTCTAACAATCCAAAGACAAATTATATTTAATTACAACATAAAGCACTTTCTTAGCTTGTCTGCCAATCCCGAATTTCTATTTGTTTCTCTTTCGTTATTTATCATTACATCCAGGTAATCTTTGTTGCCTACTAGTATTACAAGATTCCTTGCCCTGGTAACTGCTGTATATAGGAGGTTTCTTGTCATAAGCACCTGAGGTCCAGGAAAAATTGGAACTATTACAACAGGAAATTCTGAACCTTGGCTTTTGTGTATAGTCACTGCAAAAGCAGGTTCCAACTCATCTAATATACTGAAATCATAATCTGCTGTCTTATCATCATCGAATGATACTACTATTTTTTGTTCCTCATCATCTATTTCCAGAATTATTCCGGTATCCCCATTGAAAACACCAGTACCTTCTGAGCCTTCAGCATCCTGCTTCTTCCACCGCAAGTTGTAATTATTCTTTATTTGCATTACTCTGTCACCTTCACGGAATAGAAAATCCCTAAAAAGCTTTTCCTTCTTGTTCTTGTCCTTCGGATTGAGTACTGCCTGCAGCTCAGTATTTAGATTTCCCACCCCTACCACCCCTTTCCTTACAGGGGTCAGCACCTGTATCTCTCTCATAGGTTCAAAGCCATAAGTGATCGGTATTCTCCTGACACAAAGGTCAACAATAGTTTTTACAATATCCTCTGCAGAATTTCTTGTCACAAAGAAAAAATCCTTTTCTTTATAGTTTAGAACAGGCTTTTCACCATTATTTATTTTATGCGCATTGACAATTATAAGGCTTTGTTCAGCCTGCCTAAATATTTCCTTGAGTTTCACAGTTTTAATCATTTCACTTTTTATTAAGTCCTGCAGGACCTTCCCTGGCCCAACTGAAGGAAGTTGATCCACATCACCCACCAGTATTAGTCTAGTACCAGGCTCAATAGCCTTAAGAAGGTGATTCATCAGCAGTATGTCTACCATTGACATCTCGTCAATAATGACAACGTCTCCATCTATTGGATTAGCCTCGTTCTTAGCAAATACAAGGTCATCTTCCTTACTGGTATAACCAATCTCCAAAAGCCTGTGAATAGTCTTTGCTTCAAAACCTGTAGCCTCAGTCATTCTCTTTGCTGCTCTTCCGGTAGGTGCTGCCAGCAAAACTTCATACCCCTCACTCGTCAACAGGTTTATGATACTTTTAATTATAGTTGTCTTTCCTGTTCCCGGCCCTCCCGTAATAATCAGCACACCACTAACCAATGCCTCTTTTACAGCGTCTTTCTGGTTTTGTGCAAGCACAATCCCCTCTCTCTTTTGTACTTCCAATATCTTCTCGTCAAAATCTCTTATATCACCTTTAAACTTCATACTTGAAAGCTCTGCAAGTTTTCTTGCAGCACCTACTTCTGAATTATACAGAGAGTTTAAATAAACTCTGCTGGAGGCATTATCTCTTTCTATATATATGGATTTATCCATCAATAAGCTGATTAAAGCATCATTAATGTTGTCTATTTCAACGTCCAATAGCTGCGATGTGTGCTCCTTCAATCTGGCATCTTCAACAAATGTATGTCCATCCATTGCAATATGGGATAAAACGTATTTAATTCCACTGCAAATTCGGAACTTTGATTTAGGGTCTATTCCCAGTCCCCTGGCAATCCTATCGGAAGTTTTAAAATTAATACCAATCTTTTCATCTGTAAGCTTGTAAGGGTTATTTCTTATCTCATTAATTGTACCCTCACCAAAAAGCTGGTATATTTTTGCACAATAGGTCGGGCTAATCCCATATTCCTGAAAAAACATAACTACATTACGAAGTTCTTTCTGTTCATAAAAAGCTTGTCCAATTCTCAAAGCCTTCTCGTGATTTATGCCCTTTATTTCCGATAATTTTTCAGGATGGAACTCTATGATGTTAATAGTATCTTCCCCAAACTTTTTAACAATCTTTTTTGCACTTGCCGGACCTACACCTTTTATAAGCCCTGAGGCAAGATATCTTTCCATTGCTTCAACCGTTTTAGGAAGCACCTTCTTGTAGAGCTCAACCTTAAGTTGTTCGCCGTAGTCAGGATGTGTTACCCAATTACCCGACACCTTAAGCATCTCTCCTACATTTACAAAGGGCATAAACCCGACTGCAGTTATGCTTTCATCATCACCTTTAAGCTCACATACAGTATAGCCGTTTATTTCATTTGTAAATATTATATCTTCAATAATTCCTTCAAAAGTGATCACAATACACACCTTATTCTTTGTAGATTGATTAAGTATTTTATTACATAAGTATATCTTATATATTTAATTTAGAAAAGAATAAGGAATTATATATTATGTATGCCAAATTTTACACCTTTCTTCCCAGGTGATCGACTCCTGTTTCCCGCTCTTCAGTCTCCTCAAAATATTTAAAAAGAGTTTCTTTCTCAGATTTCTTAAGAACCTGAAGACATTCATAATCTTTTTCTAATTTCCTTAAGATATCCATAGTATCATCCTTTGATCCCATGTCAAGTACAATAAGTCTACCTCCTGGCATTAGTTTTCGTATAAAGTCACGCGGAAGGATATTCCTCAATACCCCTTCAATTACATCCCCCTGATTTTTTACTATCAAAACCAGTTTTACCATAGAATTTTTATATTTCATTTTGTGTTTTATCGACATCATTAACCCATGCACCAACATAACGAAGCCATAAGCTGCAAATATACACATAACAATCTCAAAAATTGCTCTTGGCATATCAATCACCCCTAATTTCAGTCTATGAAATGCTCTACTATACTGTTACTGTTATTACTAATTTGAGGCAATTCACTCTATTAATATATATGAGTAGATTGATAATTTGATAGCCAAAAAATGTTTTATTGTACCTAGCAACTTTTTATTTAAGACATAAACTACTTGAAAGCCTTATTACATTTTATATCAGAAATATTATCATTTAACACCAAAAAAGGAAGCAGCTAAGCTGCTTCCCTGTTTCTTAAATTAAATTATATTTCTTTTGCTTCTCTTTTCAAAATTTCTGCCTTATCAGTCTTTTCCCATGGCAGATCAAGATCTGTTCTTCCAAAATGTCCATAAGCTGCTGTCTGCTTGTATATTGGCCTTCTTAAATTAAGGCTCTTGATAATTCCTGCAGGTCTTAGATCAAAATGCTTTTCTACAAGCTTCTCGATCTTTTCTTCAGATATTGCACCTGTTCCAAAAGTATCAACTCTCACTGATACCGGCCTTGCAACACCTATTGCATAGGCAAGCTGTACCTCACATTTATTTGCAAGTCCTGCTGCAACAACATTCTTAGCTACATATCTTGCTGCATAAGCTGCTGAACGGTCAACCTTTGTTGGATCCTTACCGGAGAAGGCTCCACCGCCGTGTCTTGCGTATCCTCCATAAGTATCAACAATTATTTTCCTACCTGTAAGCCCTGAATCTCCCTGAGGCCCTCCAACAACAAATCTGCCTGTAGGGTTGATAAAATATTTGGTCTTACTGTCAAGTAGGTTTGCAGGAATAACAGGCTTGATAACATGTTCAATTATATCTTTTTCTATAGTTTCATGATCAACCTCAGGTCCGTGCTGGGTAGAAATAACTACTGTTTCAATTCTAACAGGCTTGTCCCCATCGTATTCTACAGTAACCTGTGATTTTCCGTCAGGTCTTAAGTATTCCAAAGTTCCGTTTTTCCTAACTTCAGTCAGCTTCTTTGTAAGTCTGTGTGCAAGTGAAATAGGCATAGGCATTAATTCCTCAGTCTCATCACACGCATACCCAAACATCATACCCTGATCTCCTGCTCCAATTGCCTCTATCTGGGCATCTGTCATTTCACCCTGTTTAGCTTCAAGTGCTTTGTCAACACCCATAGCTATATCAGGAGACTGTTCATCAATTGAAGTTAAAACTGCACAAGTTTCTGAGTCAAAGCCATATTTTGCTCTATTATATCCAATCTCTCTGATAGTACTTCTAACAATTTTAGGTATGTCAATATAACATTGAGTAGTTATCTCACCTGCTACCAGAACAAGTCCGGTAGTAACTGATGTTTCACATGCAACTCTTGCCATAGGATCTTCTGAGTATATCGCATCTAAAACAGCATCAGAAATCTGATCACAAATTTTATCTGGATGTCCTTCAGTAACTGATTCTGAAGTAAATAATTTTTTTGCCATTTAAAAGTCCTCCTTAATAAATATTATTATATACAAAGTCCGTTTTTTTATTTTATTGAAAGTGAACATTTCTCCAAAATAAAAAAACCTCGTTCGATAAGAAGAGGGTATTTTTTACTCTCCTCATCTGTCAGGACATAAAAATCCTGTAGGAATTGGCACCGATACATTTAAGCCGGTTGCCGGGTTTCATAGGGCCCTTCCCTCCACCTCTCTTGATAAGGCAATTACTAATTATTTTGTTATTGTATAATTTATCATATACATTCTGTTTTGTCAATAAAATACAAAATTTTTTCAAATTATTTTATAATTCGCAAACCCCCGGATATTTCTTCTAAAGGTTCCGGCTTAAAACCATTTGTTACCGCAAAGAAACGTCCTTCAATTTCTTTAATAACAACTGTGCTAAAGCTTACAGTATCTTCACACAGCATACCTGTATAAATTTCTCTATCATTAACATCTTTATATCCTGAATACTTCCCCATCAAACTTAATACTCTCCTTTTTATTTCACAAATACAGCTTTATATTTATATCTTAAGAAAACTTAGGAATGACTAAAATAAGCAATTTGTAGTAATATTTCTTTGCACTTCTATGAATTCAATTTACTATAAACCTTGCCTCTAAATTTACTTGATTCAACAATATACCTTTCATGCTGACCTTCTCCAATTTTTTCAACAGCATCAAAAGCCTCTATCTTAAATGTTAGTTTTCTTCCTTCTACACCCACAAGTTCTGCTACTGCCCTGACTTTCATTCCAATAGGGGTTGCAGCCATGTGCTTTATATTAACAGCTGTGCCAACAGTAGTATAACCCTTCGGCAAGTGCAGAGATACCGCAGATAGCGCAGAACGCTCCATAAGGCTTATCATAGCAGGTGTTGCATACACGTCAAGGTCTCCGCTGCCCATTTCCACGGCAGAGCTCTTATTAAAAACTTCCATCTCAATTGACGCCGAAAGACCTACTTGCAAATTTATATTTTCCATACCTTTTTTATACCTCATATAATTATTCACATACAACTTTATAATTATAACAAAAAAGAATTCTGCAATAAAGAGTTATTTTAAGAATAATAATCTCAAAGCGCATTAACCTTACCCCGTTTTAGAGTATTTCCCATTTAAAAAGAGATAGTATAGTTATTATACTATCTCCTAATAGTTTTATGTTTTTTTATATCGACTTATGCACCTGCAAAAAGTTCTTCAAATTCCTGACCTTCAAGTTTTTCCTTCTCGATCAAGGCATTTGCTACTGCATGAAGCTTACTGATATTGTCTTTTAGCATATTCAATGTCTTTTCATAGCAACTATCAATTATGCTCTTAACTTCCCTATCAATTTCAGCTGCTATTTCCTCGCTGTAATTTCTTGCCTGAGCAAAATCTCTGCCTATAAACACTTCTTCATTCTCATTCCCAAATATAAGGTTACCCAGTTTTTCACTCATACCGTATTTTGTAATCATACCTCTTGCAACACCGTTTGCTGTTTTGAGGTCTCCATATGCACCAGTACTGATTTCTCCAAGAACAATTTCTTCTGCAGCCCTTCCGCCTAATGCTATTACAATTCTTTCAAGCAAATTAGCCTTTGTACTGTATGACTTATCCTCTTCAGGCTTATATGCGGTGTATCCACCTGCCATTCCAGCTGGTATAATAGATATCCTATCTACCTTGTCTGTAGTTGACACTAACTTGACCGCCACAGCATGACCGGCTTCATGGTACGCAGTGAGTTTTTTCTCAGTTTCACTCATTACCCTGCTTTTCTTTTCAGGTCCCATAACAACTTTAAATACTGCCTCTTTTATCTCTGCCATAGTTATATTTGTCCTGTTATTTCTTGCTGCAAGCAAAGCTGCTTCATTCAAGAGGTTTTCAAGATCCGCGCCAGTAAAACCTGGTGTACTTTTAGCAAGATCATCAAGCTTTACATCTTCTGCTAAAGGCTTACCTCTGGCATGTACCTTCAATATCTCTTCTCTACCCTTTATATCAGGCAAACCAACAACAACTCTTCTATCAAATCTTCCGGGCCTTAAAAGCGCCGGATCCAATATATCAGGTCTATTTGTAGCTGCAAGGATTATTACACCTTCATTTACACCAAATCCATCCATTTCAACAAGAAGCTGATTTAAAGTCTGTTCACGCTCATCATGCCCGCCTCCAAGACCTGCTCCTCTATGTCTTCCAACAGCATCGATTTCATCTATGAATACGATACATGGTGAATTCTTTTTAGCCTGATCAAAAAGGTCTCTTACCCTTGAAGCACCAACTCCAACAAACATTTCAACGAAGTCTGATCCGCTAATTGTAAAGAAAGGTACGCCTGCTTCCCCTGATACTGCCTTTGCAAGTAAAGTTTTACCTGTACCCGGAGGTCCCACAAGCAGAACCCCTTTAGGAATTCTTGCTCCCAATTCAACAAATTTCTTAGGCTGTTTTAAGAACTCAACAATTTCCTTAAGTTCTTCCTTTTCTTCATCCGCTCCAGCTACATCATTAAAGGTTATTTTCTTTTTGTCATCAATTGTCATCTTAGCTCTACTTTTACCAAAGGACATTACCCTGTTTCCACCGCCGCCACCCTGTGACTGCTGAAGGAAAAATACCCAAAAGAGGACAAATATAATTATTATCCCTAAAGTCGGAATTATTGCAACCCACCATGGAGCAGTTGGTGGTATTATAACCTCAAAATCCTTAATTGCTTTTGCTTTAATTGGTTCCCTAACTTCGTCCATAAATGACGATACATCAGGTATATATACAATATACTTATCCTTACCTTGTTCGCCTTTACTAAGCGTCACATTGGCCGTGCTTCCTTCTAGTTTTATTTCCTTAACATTACCTATTTGAATTTGATCTAAGAGAAAAGAATACTTTTCTACCGTCGGGCCTCCGTTATTTGTAGCAACAGCAACAAATATCAGAATTATTACAAACAATACTATATATATGCTTATATTTTTGAAATACTTCAAATAGCTCCCTCCTTATTTCGCCAAACTATACAAGCTAATATCTATAAATAGCAGTGTATATCTGCCATTATATATATTTACATTATATTAACATAACAAAAGTTAAAACACAATAAACCTTTAAAATTAACAATAAAATTTTACTTATTTATCATCGTCACTAGCATAGACACTGGGTTTTAGTACACACACATCCGGCAAATTTCTGTATTTCCCGTCAAAATCGAGACCATATCCTACTACAAACTTATCAGGAATAGTTATGCCGTTATATGCTAGCGGCACTTCTACTTTACGCCTTGATGGCTTATCTAAAGCGGTGCATACCTTTACATCCTCAGGTCCCCTGTCTTCAAATAAATCTTTCAGGTATCTCAGCGTAAGACCTGTGTCCACAAGATCCTCTACTATAAGTACATGTTTATGGCTTATATCTATATCTATATCCTTAATTATTCTTACAACACCTGAAGATTTTGTTGAACTGCCATAACTTGATACCGATATAAAATCCATTTCAATTGGAATGGTTATATACCTTATGAGGTCAGCAAAAAAAACAACTCCTCCCTTTAGCACCCCAATTAATACAAGTTCTTTCCCCTCATAATCACCAGATATCCTTTTGCCAAGTTCTTTTACTTTTTCCTGCAATGATTCTTTGGTGACCAAAATTTCTTGAATATCCCCATACATAAGGTTCCTCCCAATAGTAAAATTTTATTTCCTGCACTTTAAAAGTTGGCTTTATAAATTAACTTTAATACTCTTTTAGTATTTTCAGTTACTTTAAATTTATCACTTATTTTGTAACCAATGACCCAGATAATTTCACTTTCCATGGCAATTAAAGGAATAGTATCTCTCATTTCTCTTGGTATTTTATTATCAATAAAATATTCCTTTAATTTTTTTGTACCATTGGAATTTATAGGTTTAAAGCAATCTCCCTCTTTTCTCTTTCTTACACTTATTTCCTCACTTAGTTTATCGTAATCAAAATATTGTATTAGAGAACTGCCTTTTATTCCTTTATTGTCAACGGTATTGTAATCATTTATAACGGAAGCCTCTATCAAATGCCTATTATCTCTGCTTTTAGTAATCCCAGGTATGCATAAACTGGCAACAAAATCAAATTTATCGGCGGGTTTCTCATCCTTGTAAAACTTTATGCTCTCATATGATTTTCCTACCTTTATTCCTGGAAGATCCAGCCTCGAGCCAACCCTTCCATTATCTATCATATTTAAAACTCTTTCTATATGTAAGCTTTCAATTCCCTTAACATTGCCTTTTACTTCATTAATTGCCTTTCTAATAATTCTTCTTTTTACCGCAATATGCATCTTTTTTATTTTACCCAATAGAAGTTCAACTTCTTCATTTTCTTTTCTTAGAACTGCAGCGTAATACGATTTTTTTATTTTACCGTCAATAAAGTCGATATCATCCTTTACAAGCCTGTTCAACCTGTCAACGCTCTTTACAAAGTTACAGCCAAAAAGCGTGTCAATATATGGGATAACATTTAATCTAATCTTGTTTCTTGAATAGATATCCTCCAAATTTGAACTGTCAGTTATTGGGTTTAAACTGTTTTCTCTGCAATAAGCCTCTATTTCATTTCTTTCAATGTCTAGAAGCGGCCTTATAATCCTTCCTCTGATATAATCCATTCCTTTTAGCCCATCAAGCCCTGATCCTCTGATTATATTCATTAAAACAGTTTCAGCCTGGTCATTTTTGTTATGAGCAACAGCGATTCTGCTTGCCCCTACACTGTCTGCAACTATTTCGAAATGCCTGTATCTTTCTTCTCTTCCGGCCTCCTCTAAAGACATGTTCTTTTCTTTGGAAACCTTCTTTATATCAACACATATAGACTGCAATTCAATTTCCAATTCACTGCAAAGGCTTTTTACATAATTCTCATCTCTGCAAGATTCGCTGCCCCTTAACATATGGTTTATATGAACTGCCACAATATATAAATCAAAATCTTTTCTGAGCCTCCAAAGGACATGGAGCAAGCAAACCGAGTCAGGGCCTCCGGATACTCCAACTACTACCCTGTCTCCTTTTTTAATTATGCCATTCTTTTTAATTGTATCTAAAATCCTCGTTATCATAATTATATACCTATATATGAAACAATATTATAAGTAGTAACACTTATATAATATTATTCCCTGAATTTCTCCAAATTAGCAAACTTGGTATATTGCCCGAGCCATGCAAGCTCAACAGTACCTGTAGAACCGGCTCTATGTTTAGCAATAATAGCTTCTGCTACATTCTTTTTATCTGTATCAGGATTATAATAATCATCCCTGTAAAGAAACATAACTATATCGGCATCTTGCTCAATTGCTCCAGACTCTCTAAGGTCACTCAGTATCGGTCTGTGATCCTGCCTCTGTTCAGGAGCACGGCTAAGCTGTGATAATGTAATTACAGGTACATTTATTTCCTTTGCCAGAATTTTAAGAGATCTGGAAATCTCTGATATCTCCTGTTGACGATTATCGGATTTGCCTCCACTCTTACCCTGCATAAGCTGAAGATAATCTATAACCACAAGCCCAAGGTCCTTTTCAATTTTAAGCCTTCTGCACTTGGCTCTGATCTCCATTATACTTGTCCCAGGCGTATCATCTATATAGATTGGCGCCTCAGACAACGGTCCTAAAGCTCTTGCAACCTTTTGCCAGTCACTGTCTTCAAGTTTACCGGTCCTCATCCTCTGGCTGTCAACCATGGCCTCTGAGGCCAACATTCTATTAACCAGCTGTTCCCTTGACATTTCCAGACTGAATATGGCTACAGGAACTCTTGAATGTATTGCTGCATACTGGGCAATATTCAGCACAAAGGCTGTCTTACCCATAGCAGGTCTTGCCGCAATCAGAATCAGGTCTGAATTATGAAGGCCCGCTGTTTTATAGTCCAGATCTGCAAATCCAGTAGGAATACCGGTAATATTACCCTTACTGTTATACAATTCTTCAAGTCTGTTAAAGGTATCTACTAAAACATCCTTTATAGGAACAAATCCTTGAGTATTCCTGTTTTGCAGAAGATCAAAAATGCCTTTTTCAGCCTTATCCAATACATAAGAGACCTCTTCCGAAGCCTCATAGCCCATGTTAACTATACTGGATGACACCTTGATCAGGTTCCTCAAAATCGCCTTTTCCTCAACTATCTTAGCATAGTGTTTGGCGTTTGCAGTAGTGGGGACAACATTTGCAAGGTTGGTAAGATATTCAAGTCCCCCAACACTATCCAAAGTACCCCTTATTTTGAGTCTTTCCGCTACAGTAATTAGGTCTATAGGTTCTGCTTTTTCGTAAAGATCTATGATCGCTTCGAATATTTCCTTATGGTCTTCCCTGTAGAAATCCTGGCTTTTAATTATTTCAGTTACATTTGTAAGTACTTCCTTATCAAGAAGTATTGAACCAAGGACAGACTGCTCTGCCTCTAGATTTTGAGGTGGTATTCTACCTAATGAACCTATATCCATATCTTTACCTCTTCTTACTCCTGTTCAACCTTTATTGACAGCTTTCCTGACACCCCAGGATAAAGCTTTACTTCCGCTTCATATGTACCTAACGCCTTTAACGCATCACTCATGTTGATTTTCTTCTTGTCTATGTCAAGTTTGTGGTCCTTTAAGAGCTTGTCCGCAACATCTTTTGTTGTAATAGATCCAAACAGCTTTCCGCTTTCTCCTGCCTTTGTTTTAAATACAACAGTTATAGATTTTAATTTCTCCGCCAAATCCTTTGCCTGCTGCAACTCTTTGGCCTTTTTATTCTTTTCGGCTTCTTTTTTAGTATTCATAACATTTATATTTGCTGAACTTGCCTCTACCGCAAGCCCCTTTGGAAGCAGAAAATTTCTTGCATAACCATCACTTACCTCTACCATGCTTTCCTTTTTGCCCAATCCCTTAACATCAGCTTTTAATATTAGTTTCATTTTATATCTCTCCTTAAACAATTGATTAATCTATAATACTCTAACAAACCTTAAGTTTCCTCTTTTTTAATATTCTCCATATACTCCAAAATGGCATTCTTCAACTTTTCCTTTGCTTCCTCAATTGACACTCCTTGAAGCTGCGCTCCTGCTACTGTCATATGTCCCCCTCCGCCCAGCTTTTCCAATATCATCTGAACATTTACATCTCCTAGGGATCTACCGCTTATAGAAATGCTGCCATTTATTGAGCTCATAACAAAAGCTGCATTCACACCTGCCAGGCTCACAAGTTGGTCTGCCGCCTGTGCAGCAATCAAAGCGGAATTCCTTATAATTGGAGAACAAACAGAAACTGCAATATTATCCATTAAGATCTCTGCATCCTTAACAGTGTTGGAAATATTGATATACGTATCGATATCATTCTGAAACAACTGCTTAACCGCTACAGTATCAACTCCTTGCCTTCTTAAAAACGCTGCAGCCTCAAAAGTTCTCACTCCGGTCTTAAAGGTAAAGTTTTTGGTATCAACCACAATTCCTGCATACAAGGCTTCAGACTCTATCGGTTTCAATTTTACCTTTTCCTCTACATATTGCAAAATCTCGGTAACAAGCTCACAAGTCGAGGATGCATATGTTTCGTGGTAGGTAAGAACTGCCTCCTGCAAATAATCAGCGCCTCTTCTGTGATGATCGATTACGACAATCTGGTCCGTATATCTGATCAATTCAGGAGCCTCTGTATATTTAGGTCTGTGGGTATCCACAATAATCAATAAAGTCTTTTTTCCTATCTTATCTAAGGCATCATTGGTCGCAATAAATATATTCTCATATTCGTTGCTTTTCTCCACTTTGGAAACAAACTTATCAATTGTTGGGTTCGAGCTGTTGAGTACAATATAAACTTCCTTATTACGATTCTTAGCCACCCTGTAAATTCCTACTGCAGCACCCAAACAGTCAATATCACAATTGTAGTGTCCCATTATCATTACATTTGAAGCCTGATCAATGAGCTCTCTTAACGCATATGCAATAACCCTTGCTTTTACTCTTGTCCTCTTTTCAAGCTCCCTGGACTTGCCGCCATAAAAGATGAAATCCTTACTATCCTTTATAACTACCTGATCGCCGCCTCTTCCCAATGCAATATCTATCGAAGCGCTAGCATACTTGAAATTCTCCCAAAAAGACTCTCCATTCAATCCAATCCCCATACTAAGGGTTACCGGAATTTTATTTCCAAGATTTATTTCTTTCACATTGTCTAAAATCTCAAATCTCTTTTCTTCAAATTCCTTCATATACCTATATTCAAAAACAAACAGGTATCTGTCTCTTTCAAATTTCTTAATAATACTGCCGGTATTGCTGACCCACTGATTTATCTTTGCATCAATCTCTGCCAGCATTTGAGGACGCTTTGAGTCTTCCGTGCTCTGCATCAGGTCGTCGTAGTTGTCTACAACAATAAGTCCTATAGTTACCTTTTCATCATAATACTGTTTTTTCATTTTCACAAGCTCAGTATTATCAATAAAATATAGAAGTAGTATAAAACCATCCTCATCAATTTTGCTATCAACTTTTACAAAGTTACCCAAAACATTGTAATTCCTATCGTTCACAACAATTTCTTTTGAGAAATTCATCTGCTCGTTCCCAATATTATCAGCGTCCAATTCCTTAACAAAAGAGTGTATTGTTTTCTCAAGCAGATCCACTCCACCAAAAATCTCTTTAGAAGATGAATTGTACCATATTATAGTTCCATCTACCTCTATTACTACAAGGGGCATTGGAAAATTCAGCAAGGTATCCTTTGTAGCTGTATCAATATTTAATGTTAAGTTTTCAATGTATTTGGTAATCTCTTTGTGCCTTATATAATTGGATCTGTAATTATAATACACTAAAAAAATGAATATTACAAAGCCAGGCAGCGCAATTTTGTAATCCAAATAAGCAATTACTGCCAATAGAATAAATATTGACCAAAGATAAAAGCCCGCCTTTGGAATAAAAATCCCTGTATGCTTTTTACTGTCCATAAATATATCTCCTGTTAAAGGTATCACTATTTAAAAATACAAAATAAATGATCCTTGCATCAATAAACATTTAAAACAGATTTTGATACGCTTTTCTCTATTGTTTCTTTATCCTTGAACTATTTAAATGTCTTGACAGTTCAGACAAATCTCCATAATGTTTTTCTACATCATGGTTTTCAATCAGGCCAAGTTTAACTTTATTCTCAATTTTTAATTCAATTGAGTTATAGCTTATACCTAAACGCCTGCCTAACAAATAGCATATCAATATTATATTTGACAAAGTATCGGAAACAGATTCATGCACTTCTTCCTTAACCCCGTTTACCAAAACCTTGAACAAATTTGCAATATCCGTTAGAAGTTCACTTTTAAGCCATTCAATTATTTTGATATTCCTGGTTATGTCAATTTCCTTGTCGAACAAAGCCATAAAACCACTCCACTAGAATTTAATAATTACAAACAACATGTGCCATATATTATAACATTAATAATTTTTCAAGTGTGTAATTTCCCAAAAAAACATTAAGTTAAATTTATGATACATGAGTAATTTTTCATCTATTCCCTATCAAATTCAGGATAAGAACCCAGGAACTTATAAAATGAAGCTTTTCTTTGAACCATGGTCAAAGCATCTCTTATATCATCATCCTCAATATGGCCTTTCAAATCTATAAAAAATATATATTTTCCAAGTTTATTCTTTGCAGGTCTTGACTCAATCCTGGTCATATTTATATCCCACAGACTGAAAATATCCAATACTCTATAGAGGCTTCCCGGCCTGTCTTCTGTGGAAAACACTATCGAAGTCTTGTTCTTTGCAGCTTTTTGAGCAGCTTCTTTTGATACTACCACAAACCTGGTAAAGTTATTCTTACTGTCTTGAATGCCTTCAGCTATGATATCTAGACCATATACTTTTGCTGCGGTACTCGAGCCTATAGCTGCCATATTAAAATTAGCCTCAGCAACTTCCCTTGCAGCCTCTGCAGTACTATATATAAATCTTATTTCAGCATTAGGAAAATTAGATTCCAGGTAATTTCTACACTGGCCGATTGGCTGCGGGTGCGAAAGAATGTGTTTAATTCCATCGAGCTCTGTACCTTTCCTGATCAAAAGATTTTGCTTCACTTCGATGGCAATCTCAGCTTTTATTTTAAGATCAACATCGGTTGCAAGAGTATCTAATGTTGCACTTACTGCACCTTCCAATGAATTCTCAATTGGCACTATTCCCTCATCAATTTCATCTCTATTTACTGCATAAATTATTTCAGCAAAAGTATTATAGGCACACTCAATAAAATCATTATTTCCTTTTTTATATTCAAGCAAAGCTTCCTGTGAAAAAGTACCTTTAGGTCCTAAAAATCCGATTTTCAACATATAAATCCCCTTTTTTCAGTATCGCAAACATTATTTATATAATAACACTATTTAGTAAAGTTTTAAATATGTCATCTCAACATTGATTATAAGGAACAATTGAAAATTACTTCAGATTTTCTCATGGCCGAATTTATATTTTCAGCATTCATATATACATATTGTGATTTGGTCAAAATATGTTATTATTTATCTTGATGCTTTTAATATTTTATCGTAATCGGAGGTAATGAAAAATGTGGTTCAATCATAAATTTTTCAAATATGGAGTAGGTACTTTACTTACTTTACTAATAATATTTATGTTTGGGAAAATAGACTTTTTTCTTTTACCGTTCAGGAAACTGGTAGCAGCAATATTTGCACCAATCCTTGCCTCACTTATACTTTATTATATTCTAAGACCTCTAGTAAGATTATTTCAAAAATTCCGAATTCCAAAAACCGCTTCAATAGTAATTACTTTTATAGTTGCAATTATTCTCATTATAGCAATAGGTACAAATATTGGCGTAATTGTGGTTGAACAGTTTGATGATCTTATGTCCGAACTATATACCAATTTTGACATTTCATACTTTTCAAGAGATGCTTTTATGAATAATAAAATCTTTGAGTATTTACCCATAGATAAACTCGAACAAAAAGGCATGGAAATACTTGACAGCCTTATGAACAATTCAAAAAACTTCTTTATGGGCATTCTGTCAACAGTTACAAATATAAGCACCATAATTCTAATGATTCCATTCATACTCTTTTACTTTCTAAAAGACGATGAAGAATTTAGTAAAAACCTTATTGAGCATCTTCCAAAAAAGCATGTTGCAAATGTGGAAAAAATATTGTATGACATCGACAAAGCTCTTTCTTCCTACCTTGTAGGGCAGATGACTGTTGCTATGGCCGATGGAATACTTATGTTCATTGGTTATTTAATAATCGGCATAAAATACCCTTTGATTTTATCGATTTTTGTAGTAATTACAGCTATTATTCCCTTCTTTGGGCCATACATTGGTATTATCCCTGCTATATTCGTTGGTCTGACTATGAATCCACTAATGGCCGTTAAAGTTTTCCTTCTCGAGACAATAGTACAACAAATTGACGGAAATTTTATAGCGCCACAGATCATGAGACAAAAGCTTAACGTACATCCTGTCACTGTAATCCTTCTTCTTATGATAGGATCTGCTTTATATGGTTTTGTCGGGCTACTGATAGTAGTACCTGTATATGCAGCTTTATCAGTTACCATTAAAAATGTCTACAGAATATATAAGGTAGAAAAATTAAATCATAGTAAATTAAAACCTACTGATTTGACCTAACCACTTTTTATTATTTATACACATTTGCCAATTCACTTTAATTTCTCTGGCAAATTATTTAATGACAAAAAAACGGCAGGCAACATTGAAATTCGTCTTCATGCTGCCTGCGATTATTATTTCTCAGATAATAACTAATTTGCTCACTTCAGCTTTTCTCCAATTACAACGATTTGACCTTCCGATACCCAATCCACGCTTGTATTAAGAGATTCACCGATAAATCTGAGTGGTACTACCGTCCTTCCATTTACTATCTTTGCAGGTACATCGAGTTTTAAAGGACTTCCGTTAACATACGCTGTTGTGTTTCCGATTGTCAATTCTATAACTATACCATCTTTTTTGACAGTAACCTTTTTAGTATCCTCATCCCATGACACTTCTGCTCCTAAGCCTTCTGCAATAGCTCTGAATGCCACAAGAGTTCTTCCGCTTTCAATAAAGGGATGTTCACCCTGCTCAAACCCTGTCTTAATACCATTGATATATAAGCTAATAACTTGTTCTTCACTACTGCCAAGCACTTTACCGAGTTTTTCATACTTAGCAATGTCTACACTCTTGCCATCCACCCTTACAAGCTCTTCTAAAATTCCCACAGCATTATCCTTAAGGGCTCTTATATCTTCCATATATTGATTTACTTTAGTTGAACCTTCACCATACTGCTTAATATAGTCCGGCATATTAGCTTTAACATTTTCCAGTTGGTTTATAGTCTCTTCAAGCTCTGTTTCAATTTCTGTATAGTACTTATCCTCGTCACTCAGTTTTATACTGCTTACCTTTATGGCTTTGGTCATATAAGCACTCGGACTGGTATCCTCTACTCCGGATATAATTACAACTTTACCTGCATACTCGCTGAAATTATATTCTCCTGTAAGCCTGAATCCTTTCAATTCGTAAAAACCACCTTCTAAGGTGTTTAACAAAATTGTGCCCTCTAAGACCAATTGTTCCTCCCCTGCCGGCAAACCATCAGCATTCACCTCGGTTATTGAAGAAACTTTAATTGCCTTATTCATAAAAATGCTCATGGAATTGCTGAGTTCTCCGTTTACAACTACCCTCTTGCCTTCATATTTACTGAAATCATACCCTCCCTCAAGCCTATAGCCATTCACCTCATAATAACCTGTTTCAAGTCTTTTATAGGTTACAACACCCGTAATGTTTAGCTGGTTGGATTCCTTTGCCGCAGGTGTTGATGTGCTGTTTTCTCCTACTGCAAAAGCACATAACGGGCATGCCGCAATAGCTGCAATTAAGGTAAAAATCATAATCTTCTTACGCTCTTTCATAGACATTCTCCTTTCACTTCAAAGCTTTTATTTTTTTAGACGTAAATCTTTTTAAAAAAGTTCATGCATTATAATATCGGTTGAATGCATTATAATATAAAATGGTCTAATTTCCAATATCTGAGTACATTTATTTAGCATCAACTTGATATAAGAAATGAAAATTTCCTTATGCAAGAGTTTTCATATTTTTTCTTCTTGACTAACACTGGATAAATGTTACAATTAGCAAAGAAGCTATATAAAGAAAGTACTTTGACAATCAAAGAAATTACGGAGGAATGGTAAATTATTATGAATAAAAGAATATGGATCATTAGTTCGATTGCATTAGCTTCGCTTGTTGCCTTCTCTGAAACATATATAGTTTCACATGCTGATGAAAAATCTATAAACCCAGAATTGGATGAGTTAATAGCAGTAAGGCAAGAATACATAAGTAAAGGCAAAGAAGTACCTGATAATATAGAGAAAAAAGTTGAATTAGAAACTGAATTTAGTAAAAAGTTGAAAGAACAACATGAAAAGTGTGAAAAGCAAGTAGCTGATTTAGAAAAAAACAGAAATTCTGCGCCAAATTATAACAAGGCCAATATAAAACAAGGGAATGATGCTCGACCAGCTGACAGTATAAAAATTACTACAAACCCTGAAGAAAGCAAAATGGCAACAGTGTTCGGCGAAGACCTTATACGCGATATGGATTTTACCACTGTTGCAGGTACTGAATATAATATATTGCTAGCCGGTTGTGAATTAGATAGTACAACAGGCATAATAATTAACAAAGTATATTGCAAAGATTCATTTAGTGTTAAGTATGATAAATTGAGGTATGCTGGTAGAGGTAAAGTAACATTTGAATCTATTTGTAGTAAGTATAATATAGTGACATTTAGTTATGGTGACAATAAAAAAGGTTATTTTGACCTAAATGACAATAAAGCAATTTTTGAGGAATATAAAGCAAAATAATCAGACGACTATCACTAGACGGTCATTACCAATTCTCAACGTCATTGTTATAATATTCAATTAATGCCGGTTTAAACATATCATTTATCTTTATAGTATCTAAATCAACCTTTTCATCTTTTCCAAAAACAAACAGGCTCTTTATGTTTTCATCTGTAAGATATTTCGTTTGTATTTCCAAATTTCCAGTGCTAACCTCTCCATCATATACAAGGTTAAATCCCCATTCTCCAAATGCCGGCACCTGTATATGATATGGAATTACGTTTTTAAATTGAGTTGACAAGGTTTTATTAATACACCAAAAAGACTTTTTTGCATAATACGGACTTGTAGATTGTACAACAGCAACTCCATCTTTATTCAAATTGGCCTTAACATAATTATAAAAAACGTTGGTATATAATTTATTTAAAACTTCAGTATTCGGGTCCGGCAAATCAATAACTATAACATCAAACTTGTTTTCATTCTTAGACACATATAAATAAGCATCTTCATTTAAAATTGTAACTTTCTTGTCAGATAAAGATGCTTCATTTAGTCCTGCTATTTGTTTATTGTTTTTGCACAATTCGGTCATTTCTGCATCAATATCTACTAAAACAATTTCTTTGACATCTTTATACTTTAACATCTCCCTTGCCGCTAGCCCATCGCCTCCACCTAATATCAAAATTCTTTGGTGGTTTTTTGCAAACATAAAGGGGATATGGACTAGGGCCTCATGATACCTATATTCATCAACTGAACTAAATTGTATATTTCCATCTAAAAACAATCTCAAATCATCTTTGTGTTTAGTCATAACAATTTTTTGATACATAGTTTGCTTTGAGTAGATTATATCATCCCTGTATAGCCCATCTTCAATCTTAGTTGCAATAATGCCTCCATTCAATAAAAACCCCGTTATTATCAAAAAAGCCACTATTATAATAATCCGTATCTTTTTATAAGATTTTATAAACATCCTATATTTGTATAAAATTAAGAAAGATACAAATATATTTATGCAGCCAACAAGAAAGGATGTTGTGATAAAACCTAATTGAGGAAACAAAATCAATGGAAAAGCAAGAGAGCCTAGCAATCCACCAATATAGTCAAAGGTAAAAATATTGGCAAGATTTATTCTTATGTTACTGTTATTTTCTTCAATTATACGCGTAAGTAAAGGTATCTCAAGTCCAACCAAAATTCCTATTGCTATTATTATTAAGTACATAACCAAATAGTAAATTTTAGTATAGATATTCGACATAAAAAGGATAAAGGTGGAGAATCCACCTAATAACCCTGTTGACAACTCTATAAAAATAAATTTGTTAAACAAGTTTTCTTTTACAAATTTCGAAATATATGAGCCTATTCCCATAGCACTCATATACAAGCCAATTGTAACAGAAAATTGCTTTATGCTGTCTCCATTTAGATAAGTACTTATGCTGCTTATCATAAGTTCATATATGATTGAGCAGATAGATATCAATAGGGTCGCAACTAATAATAGTCTGCCATCAAATTTTTTTTCATTTGTATCTTGCATTTTATAATACTCCGCTCATTATAATTGCTATTGCAATAAAATATCCGGCTACCATAATTCCTGCTGCCTTGTTATGGTTGTCAATTTCTTCATTCAAATTATAATGTTTATTCTTGGCTAAAATAAAGTATCCTCCTATACAGAATAATACCCCTATAGCCACATATACCAATATTTCAAATATCTTAATCATAATATCCTGCATATTGTTTTCTCCTTTACATTATTACTGTTCTTATAATTATTGCAACCGAAATGTATATACCTGCCAGCATAAATCCTGCTGCCGGGTTTTTTTCTTTAATTTCCTTTGGGAAATCATACGGAACTACTAAATCAATTAAAAATGTAGCCGCAAACATGCAAATGATCCCAAACAATCCATAAATAAGTGTTTCTAAAATTTCATATCCCATCTTGCTGCCTCCTTTTTTTATTTTCCTGAACTGGTTCCTCCACCTGAAGATGATCTAGACCTGACACTAGATTGCCTTGCAGATGATAAATAGTTCGAATATGTGGTACTTGTAGAGTTTGAAGTATATGTTCTATAATAATGTGATAAGTGTGAATGCCTTGAATGATAAGCTCTCGAAGAAGAATTCACATAATCTTTATTCGAAACCTGAACATACGTCACATTTTCTTCTGCGGTATACACAAAAGCATATTCTTTTTTTGAAAACAATCCTATTCCAGCGTCGTTTTTATCATCATCGGTAGTATCAGCTACATCTGCAACCTTGGTTATACCGTTCGGCACTCCATCTATTATTGCTTTGACAGCTTCATCAACAGTTAATGTAGTTTTATATACACGTGCTATTTTTTTATCACTGTTGGTTGTAGAGGTAACATATTCAAATTTGGAACTGTTCTTCAAAAACTTATCTATTGGAGCACCTCCAATGGATCCCGTGGATACAATTGTTCCAAATAGAATAACTATAATTACCGATACCATAATAGTCACTATTTTCTTCATTGGTAAGCCTGAAGAAGGTGATGATGACGAAAATAGCGAAGAATTCAAATTAAGGCCAGCAGCTTTATTAAAGTTATCTGTTATCAAGATATCTTTTTCTTGCAATAAAACACCTAAACTTTTTTCTATTTCGCCATTCCAATCTTCAATAGCAACTATTTTTGTGTTAGCTCTATTTATAAATTCTCTATAATTGCACCTTTCATTTCTGTCAACATCAACTTTACCCCAATAATCACATACATAAGCTATTCCTTGATCGTACGAAGTATATTCTTCACCATATACATTAACATGGCTTGCACTCAAGTTACTTATTGCGTAATTCTCTTCGTAGATAGAGTAAATCAATCGTCCTCCATCTTCTTCAATATTAAGCCATTTAACATTATTTTGGTTATCAACAATTTTATATTCCTGCCATTCCCACATATCCTCTTTAAATTTAATCATCCCATAAACACTGTACTCAATTCCTTTGACAACAACTACTTGCCCCATTTTTAAATAATCTTTCATTTTCTTCAACCATTCCTTCCTTGAAGACACAAAATCAAACTGCAAACCATAATTTTAGATTTCATTAATATTTCAAAATATTGATTTTGCTTAACAGAAAATAATCTGAACACCTTTATATTAAGCCTTTATAAAATAATAAGGATATGCTTTTATAATTGTACTATATTTTCATCATTAATACAATAACAAGCCATTACCAGCCTTTGCCAGCCATATATGTGTAATCCGGTCAACGCATAAAGAAAGGCAGTTTGTTTACCTATTTTCACCTTTAGTATAAATAACCTTTAAAGAAAGCTATTCCCCAAATACTTTATCTAAAAATTGGTCTTTAACTTGCTGTTCTTAATCAAATTCATACACACCTTTTGCAAAACTATTATTATCAAAAGCTGTATTCTTAAAATAAATGTCATCTTCATAAACCCGCATATAATCTGCTTCATTATTTTGTATAACCGTATCTCTGACAAGAAGTATGGGTTCAACAAAGTACCCATTGAATAATTGGTACTTAGAATCCTCCCCACTATGAACAACCACGTTATTACTTATCTCACAGGACGTAAATAACACATTCTTACTACTCATAATATTAATAAGGTCAGAAGAAACTACAGTATTTTTGAATTTGGAATTGTTAAATATTATATTGCTTGAATCCAGTATATTCATAATTCCGCCTTTACAATCTCGAATTACTGAATTATCAAAGACAAAACCATTAACTTTTGAAAGTGCTGCTCCATTACTACCCCCAGATAAAATCGAGTTATTTACACAGACCTTTTGGCAATTTGAAAATGATAATACATCAGATGAAAGACTACCACTTTTAAGTTCATGTACTGCATATATTCCATCAATTATTATATTCATTGAATCTTCGAAATTTAATATGTTTGCAAAACCCTTATTCTCCAACTTTACCGGATCAGCTGATTCTGATCTTATTATTAGATTCTCAATACCTTTTATAATTAACTCAGAGCCATCAACATGTACATATTTACTATTTGCAACTTCATTTACAGCCTCTGCTAAATTGTAGACTTCTCCGGTCTTTAAAATTATCTCACAATTTGGTTGAATTGAATTAATGAATTCCTTCGCATTATCAACAATAACAACTTCCATCTTGTCACGCTGGACAAACTTTTCATAATGGTCGTATCCATATTCAGACATGATCTTTTCAGCCAGACCATCTAATACTTCTTCTGTTTGACTATCAAACTCATATGCTAACTTGTTTTCTGCAGAAACATCCAACACTTCTGTTTTTAAAGGATTTCTATTAAATAAAGTTATTGCGGGCTTTTTTCTAGTGATAAAAGAACCATCACCGATCTGACCATTTCCATTACCCCCAAATGCCCAAAGTGAACCATCATTTTTGAGTGCCAGCAAATGTCCATTTCCAGAGGCTATCTCCCTGACACCGCTCAACTCAGAAATCATAACAGGTGTCAGATAATTTGATTCATCTTTATACCAATTGGATCCCCATATATAGACACTACCATCATCTTTTAAAGCTATTGAGTGACCTCCTCCACGGGCTGAAATTGCAACAATCCCACTCAGCTCTTTAACCTGAATAGGCACGGATAAGTCTGCTCCTTCTTGCTGCCCACTATAAACCAGAGCCTGATCATCATATTTCCATACCCAAACAGTCCCATCATTTTTTAAAGCAAGGACATGACTTTGACCTGCAGAAACATCTATAACACCACTAATACCTTTTACTTTTTCCGGCAATTCACTTTTATTTTCTCCCCAGGTCCAAACTGCTCCGTCCTTATCAAGGGCGAAAGAATAATAGCTTTCTGCAGCAATATCCACTATATTGGATAAACCATCCACAAGAACTGGTTCCGGCCCTATTTCCAAAGATAAATCAATTCCCCATGTCCATACCGTTCCATCACTCTTCATTGCCAGGCAATGCCCATCATAAGCAGCTGAAATCTTCTTAACACCAGTTAACTTTTCCATTTTAACTGGTGTATTGATATACCTTTTATCGCCCGACCCGGAGTTGATTTCACCCCAGCACCATACTATTCCATCACTTTTTAATGCCAACGTATATTTGCTTCCTGCAGATACATCAATAACGTCATCCAAATTTGGCACTCTTTCAGGGATAGGGATATTTCTGTCCCCATAATCACCCCATGCCCAGACAGTTCCATCTTCCTTTATTGCTACCGTATGGTCATTTCCTCCGGAAATATGCGTAGTTGCATTATCTTTTCCATAAATATATATCAAGTCATCAATCAAGCTTTTATCTGCATCTTTATCAAAAGAATTATCCTTTTCACTTATAATTATTAGACCTCTGTTATAAAAAATGTTCTTCTCCAAAACGTCCTCTACCAGCCTTCTAAGCGGCAAATATGTTCTGCCTTCTATGATTTCGGCAGGTACATCAAGTCCTTTTTCTTCATTGTTTAAAAGCATAGTATGCTTTCCGGGCTTTAATACTGCTGTATTTCCATTCAGTGAGATCATAACGGTTGATGTATCCCTATCCCAATTAACACTGGCACTCAGGCTTTCTGATATAAACCTTACAGGAACTAGTGTCCTCCCATTCTTGATGATAGGAACAACTTTTCCATTGTCACTATCTATCTTTGTTTTTATGGTATTAACATATGAATTCGGGCTTCCTATGTAAAGGATTACACATTTGCCAAGCTTTGATTGATCAGCCTCTGTAATTGCGCTGACTCTGAAGGGAAATACAAACAAATTGACAGCTATAAAGAAGACTATAACCCACAAAAATGACCATTTTAATTTCCCCACCTATAAATTCCTCCCTGTGTTAATTACAATTATCATCCCACTATATATTTTAACTTATCTTAGCTAATTTGTCTTTTATCTGGGATTTATTTAATGATATTTTAATATTGCAATTTGCTAATAACCTGGGGGAATAGCTGAAAGAATATAAAAATATATATGAAAAGGCCAACCTCATATAACAAGGTTGGCCTTTTCGTATTAAAAAAATCTAACTGGTATTAGAAATTGATTAATAATATATTTATATTGAACCATCCCCAATAACAATATTCGGCATTTATTGTAAGTGAGGACTTACTTCAATCAATATTAAATATTTTTGCGATTTCTTCGAAAATAATGTAAATATAGTCCCTTCACCTCATAGGTTTAAGGCAAGCAACATCCAAATCTGGTACATTTGTGTAGTAGGTACTAAAAACTATTTCATCACGGCTTCCTGATTCTGTTCCAATAGGATTAAGACCAGTACAGATATTTAGTTTTCTTTGTGTACCATCTTCAGTATACCCATAGATAGTAACCCAATGGAAGTTGTAATTTGAGTTTAAACCAGATGGAACAGGTGTTGGATATTTTCCAATATATAAAGCACATGGTCTTCCCTCGTTTATTTCTGTTTTTATATCTCCCCACATTTGATCTTCTGTAAGGTTTATTGAACCATCACTGTTTCTTTTTTCATATAGATAGGATCCAAAACTGTAACCGCAGTCATAAGTATGAAATATTATTTTTGAAAAGTTTGCTGGTAAAGTCCCCTCTCCTGATTTAGATTCCATATGAACTGCAAGATCTTTTATAAGGCTAACTCCAGTTTTTGAATCCTTTCGGCTAGTTGGAGTCCAGAGCCTTATATATCCCATTGAATCCCAATAGCTTAAGATGTTTGCACCAGCTGTTGGGCCACATGTATAATAGTAATATGGATAACCAGTGTTGTTCTGATTGTAAGACGGCACACCACTCAGTACTACACTTGTAGCTGCAAAAGCTGTTGGTACCTGGATTAATAATAAATTTACCATTATAAATATACACAATGCTTTAAATACTTTTTTTAACATTACAATACCTCCTTTTAGCTCCCCTAAAAATTTTTATGTGCACACATTATAAGCAAAGTATAAGACAGTTTAAACTATTTTAATAGCATAAATGATGAATTTTTGTTGAATCTTTGTTGAATTTTTGATGAATTTTTTCTTTTTAAAATGGCTTTATGTGTTGTATAATATCTATTGTGCTTTTTAGTACAAATATAAGGAGGCAATAGAATTGCAATTAACTGATGATTATAGCCTTAAGGTTATATTTGAAGTCATTTTTAAAGTAACCCGTAAAAATGCTAATGTTTTAGCAGATATGTATTTATTGAAAGATAAATCGATAATTTCTAAATGGAAAAATAGAAAAAATACTCCTAAAGCTGAAGATATAAAAAAAATTGTAGAGTTTGTGATTTCCGAATCAACAACCTCCCAAAAGAAGATTATCAGGGATAGCATAGAAAACCAGCTTAAGGATTCTTCTATAAAAAAAGAAGTTAAGGATATTATTTTAAATATAGAGGATTTTAGCGAGTTTTTAGTTGAAGCGATAAGTCTTGCTGCCTCAGATGATCAACCTTTAGACAAAGAGATTAATTCAGAGGATCAATCTGCAGATAATAAGCTTGATAATGAGGATTATACTGGTTATTCTCAAAATGAATACATATCTATAGATAATAAAGACTGTAACCTGAGAGCGCACAATACCATACTCGAAAGTTCAAGTGGCATGAATCCAATAGAAATAAGTAATGATGAGCAAATTAAAAATCAGGTGATACCTGGAGATAAAAGTATTTCTGAAGAAGTGCAAATAAATAAGGGCGTGCCAGCTGCTGAAAGGATTGGGATTACAAGAAAACTTGGAAAGATAAAATACATAGCCATACCGCTTGCAATACTTATTGTGGCAGGTGTAATTGCAGTGAATAAAATTCCTTTATCAACAGGTACAATACAAAGTGAATATTTGACAGATCAGCCCCCATCTTCGGTAAAAAATATACATTGTTATAGGATTAATAACAGCGCTGAAGAGGATATGATTAAAATTTATACATATGGCTGGTATTTTGAGGATGATTTTAACATGATTTCCGGCGGTAAAAAGTATACAAAAGGTGTTTTGTTTTCCGTAAATGCAGCTAAGGTTGCTGAGGTTTGTTACAAACTAAACGGAAAACACAAGCACTTAAACGGTTTAGTCGGCTTTGACGAGTGTTATATGAGAGTCGACAAGCACTACATTGCCAAATTCTACCTGGACAATGTTTTAAAAAAAGAGCTGGATTTAAAAAAAGGAGAACAACCAACAAGTATAGATTTTGATATTAAGAACGCAAAAGAACTGAAGATAGAGTTTGTAAAGCCCAAAGATGACGCTTCAGCAGATCCTAATATCGATTTATTGGATATGGTTTTGGAGTAGTGTATCTACTATATAAACTGCATAAAATTAAGAAACCATTGGCAAAAACTTGATATGAATTATCCTTAGTGTTATTATATTAGATATATTTGGTTGTACTTTAATAATGTGAAAGGTATTCTGGAATTTAGAAGTTTATTTCTATTTGCTTTTTGATTCTTTAAATGCTTTTTTCTATTTTGTATAATTATAATTTAAAAGACATAATAATATAAATTACGTTAAATTTGCAGGGTGGTGATTAAATGTCAATCGAAGTACTAAAATCCATAAAGCAAACCGAATTGGAAGCTGAGCAAATCAAAAAACAATCCTTGGATGATTCCAAGCAAATAGTTAATGAAGCAAATATCCAAGCCTACAAGCTTCAGGAGCAATCCGTAGAAAATGCTGAAAAGGAAGCCAAGAATATCCTTATAAATGCTGAAAAGCTTGCAAGTGATGAAATCAGAAAATTACAGACGGAAGTTGACAATCAGTATGATGATATAAAAAAAAGTGCACGTCAAAATCTCGACAAAGCAATAGATATAATTATGGGAAAGGTTGTGACTATCCATGCCAATAGTTAAAATGAACAAACTTTCTCTAATAGGTCTTGAAACAGATAAGGAAAAAATTCTTGATATCTTTATGAATATGGGAGTTGTAGAAATATCAGAAAGCTTTGATAAGCTGTCTTCTGACGAATGGAAAGACATAGCCGTACAGGACGGCAACAGTGAAGAGGTTGCCATATTTGATGACGTAATCAATAGAGTTAAATGGGCAATAGATTACCTGTCAAAATATGCTTCTAAAAAGAAGGGCTTGTTCTCTTTTAAAAGAGCTGTAAACACAAATGAATACAACATTGTAATTCAAAATACCGATAAGCTGAAATCTATTCTAGAAGACGTTTCCGGTTATGACGATCAGTTAACAAAACTAAAATCGGAAAAAAACAAAAATACCAATCTCATTCTAAGTCTTGAACCATGGAAACAATTGACCATACCTCTTGAGGAAACTTCAACATTAACTGCTACAATATTAATAGGGGTCTTACCTGAAACTGCCAAAGCCAATAATTTGAAGGTAGACCTTGTAAGTGAAGCCCCTGAAAGTTATCTTGAAGTCTTAAATGAAGATGGTCAGCAGAAATATATTCTTATTATCTATCATAACTCTTCCGAGGAAAGTATTATTAAGGTGCTGAAGCAATATGGGTTCTCTAAAGTAACCTTTAAGGAGCTCAGCGGTACTGTCAAAAGTAATATCGATCTGGCGGAAAAAAATATTATTTGTATAGATAAAGAATATGCAGAGGTTATAAATAAAATTGCCGATTATGCTCGCTACAAGGAGGACTTTGAGATTCTTCATGACCACCTTCTTGTACAAAGAGACAAAAAAAAGATTCTAAACAATCTTGTCAAAACCAACAGTGCATTTTATCTTGAGGGATGGGTTCCCGCTGAATTGGGTGAAAAGCTAAAAGATCATATCACCAGTAAGTTTGACTGTCTATTGGAAATCACCGAACCTGATAAGGGCGAAGAATTTCCTGTTCTGCTAAGAAACCCTAAAATAGTTCAACCTTTTGAAGCTATTACCGAAATGTATAGTCTTCCAAGTTCAAGAGACGTAGATCCAAACCCACTTATGGCACCTTTCTTTTGTTTTTTCTTTGGTATGATGCTAAGTGATGCTGCATATGGTCTAATAATGTCTCTAGTAACCGGAATAATGCTTAAGAAGTACAAACTTGAAGGAACTATGTCAAAAATGATAAAGCTCTTATTCTTCTGTGGTATTTCAACCTTTGTATGGGGTGCTTTGTTTGGAGGCTGGTTCGGAGACATTTTCACAGTTCTTTCGGGCGGCAAATTATCTATAAAGCCATTATGGTTCAATCCCCTGAATAATCCTATGAGACTTCTCATATGGTCCATGATATTTGGAGGAGTACATCTATTTACAGGTATGGGTATAAAGGCATACATGATGATTAAGGACGGTAAGCCGTGGGATGCACTATTTGATATAGGTTCATGGTATATAACTCTTATAGGTTTGGCACTTCTGTTTGTAGGGGGAGTACCTTCACAAGCAGGCAAATATATGGCAATAATAGGTGCAGTAATGCTTGTACTGACTCAGGGTAGGAGTGAAAAAAACATTATAAAGAGACTTTTATCGGGTATACTGAGTCTATATTCCGTTACCAGTTACTTAAGTGATGTTTTATCCTATTCAAGGCTTTTAGCCTTAGGTTTGGGGACAGGCGTTATTGCCTCAGTTATAAACACCTTAGGTACACTATTTGGCTTTAATGTTTTTGGAATAATTGTTCTGGTAATTGTTTTTATTGGAGGTCACACCTTCAATATAGCTATTAACGCTCTAGGGGCTTATGTACATTCAAGCCGCCTTCAGTATGTAGAATTCTTTGGTAAATTTTATGAGGGTGGGGGCAAACGCTTTGATCCCTTTAAAAAGAATACAAAATATATCTGTATAAACGACAAGGAGGCAATTTAATATGGATTGGATAACTTATTTATTTAACGGTAATTTTCTGGCATTGGCTGGTGCAGCATTAGCTGTAATTTTATCAGGAATTGGTTCGGCAAAAGGTGTAGGACTTGTTGGTGAAGCTGCTGCCGGTCTCGTAACTGAAGAGCCAAAGAGGTTTGGCCAAGCCCTGCTTTTACAGGCCCTTCCGGGAACACAAGGCATATATGGGTTGCTTACAGCTTTCGTTATTTTAAACAAAATAGGTATAGTTGGCGGTAACTATGTTGAACTGTCAACACAACAAGGTTTCCTTTTCCTTGCTGCTGCACTTCCAATAGCCTTTGTAGGCTTGTTTTCAGGTATGGCTCAAGGTAGAGCTGCTGCTGCAGGTGTTGGCATTATTGCAAAGAGACCTGAAGAACTTGCAAAAGGCATTATGTTTGCAGCTATGGTTGAAACATATGCAGTTTTGGCATTGCTTGCATCAATATTGATGGTATCAGGAATTAAATTACAATAAGGGAGTGTCCCAAAAATGTCAGGAGCTGAAAAGATAAAAGACAAAATCCTTGAGGACGCCCGCCTTCAGGCTGAAGCAAACATAAAAATTGCTGAGGAAGAAGCAGAAAATATTATTAGAGCTGCCTCAACGGACGCTGAAACTAAAAGAAAGCAAATAATAGAAAAAGCAGAACTCGAAGCTGTTGAAGTCAGGAAAAGACTTATTGCAGTTGCTGAACTGGAAGCAAGAAAGCAAAAACTCAAGGCAAAACAGGAAGTTGTAGACGAAGCCTTTGATATGGCATTAACAAGGCTTATCAATCTGCCTGATATCGAGTACCAAAGCATTCTTGGCGAAATGATTTTAAATTCTGTAGAAACCGGAATCGAAGAAGTACTTCTTTCTTCAAAGGATAAGCTTAGACTTCCTTCCGGGTTTATAGATGATGTAAATAAAAAGCTTGTACAAAGAGGATTGATTGGAAATCTACATATTTCAGATGAAACACGAAATATAAGTGGTGGATTTATTTTAAAATCGGGTGATGTAGAAATCAATAATTCCTTTGAAGCAATAATTAGAATGAAACGTGATGATATAGAAGCAGAAGTTTTTAAAGCTCTGTTTTAGTAAGCCAACTTATTATTTCTGGAAAGGAGGGAATTTGATTTGTCAAAGGATAATAAAAGTGATACTCAATATGCCTATTCAGTTTCGAGAATACGAGCTATTGAAAGAAAACTTTTAGATAAAGGTAAACTTGACAGGATGGTCGAAGCAAAATCACCGGAAGAAGCATTAAAAGTACTGCTGGAAGCCGAATACGGCAATTCTATGTCAGAAACGGTAAGTATATATGAATACGAAAATCTGCTTTCTGATGAGTATAAAAAAATTTATAACCTGTTAAAGGAAATTGCCCCTGAGCCAAATGTTTTTGATTTATTCCTGCTCTCTAACGACTACCATAATATAAAGGTAATTTTGAAGGCTGAATTTTCAGGACAGAATGATATCAGCATTCTTATAGAATCAGGTTCCATTCCGTCAAACAAGCTTAAAACCATGATAATGGATAGAAACATGGCTAATATGCCAGCTATCATGAAAAGTGCTGTAGAAGAATGCATAGAGACGTATAACAAAACACTTGACCCGCAGGTCATAGATATAATACTTGACAAGGCCAGCTTTAAGCATATGAAGGAGACTTCCATAAAATCCGGAAATAAATACATCAAGGACCTTGTAACATTATTAATTGACCTTGCCAATATAAAGGTTTACCTGAGAGTTAAGACCCTGGGAAAGAGTTGGGACTTTCTCCAGAAGGTCCTCATTCCGGAGGGTAATATAAATATCAAGTTATTTATTGAAAATCTGGATAACCCGCTGGACAATTTTATTGATGCCTTGCAGTTTACTTCGTTAGGTTCATTTCTACAAGAAGGTATTGAGAATTTTAAAATAACAGGGAGTCTTACAAAATTTGAAAAACTATCTGACAATTTTATAATAGCTTACGTAAAAAAAGCCAAATACGTATCCTTAGGCATGGAACCACTTGTTGGATACTTGATGGCTAAGGAAATGGAAATTAAGAATGCCAGAATTGTAATGGTTGGTAAGATTAACAATATTTCTAATGAAGTAATTAAGGAGAGGCTGAGAGAAGCTTATGTATAAGATCGGAGTTATCGGCGATAAGGATAGTATTCTTGGGTTCAAAGCGGTCGGTATGTCTGTATTTCCTGTAACTACTCCTTCTCAGGCGCAGGAGGTTTTGGAAAAAATTGCAGAGGAACAATTTGCAGTTATATATGTAACCGAGCATGTCGCCAGGGATATTGTACAAACAATAGAGAAATACAATGAAAGAAGGTTTCCTGCAATAATACCTATTCCAGGCAATCAGGGTTCTCTGGGAATAGGTATGAGCGGTGTTAAAAAGAGCGTGGAACGAGCAGTTGGTGCAGATATTCTATTCAGAGATGAATAGGTCTTTTCTCTTCGCCTTACTACACTTGATAAATTTTTGTTGAAAGAAGGGATATAGTTTGAGTCAGGGAACGATAGTAAAAGTCTCCGGGCCTTTGGTTATAGCGGAAGGCATGAGAGACTGCAATATGTTTGATGTGGTTCGCGTCAGCGATCACCGCTTGATTGGTGAAATAATTGAAATGCATGGTGATAAAGCATCAATTCAGGTATATGAAGAAACTGCTGGCCTTGGCCCCGGTGAACCCGTAGTATCAACCGGAGCTCCATTGAGTGTTGAACTTGGGCCCGGTCTTATAGAAACGATATTCGATGGTATACAAAGACCTCTTGTTACAATCAGAGAAATGGTTGGGAGTAACATAACAAGAGGAATTGATGTAACTTCGCTTGATAGAAAAAAGAAATGGAAATTTGAACCTACCGTTCAAGTAGGTTTAAAAGTTACTGCTGGAGATATTATCGGTAAAGTTCAGGAAACAGTAGTTGTTGAGCATAAAATAATGATTCCCTGGGGTGTAAGCGGTGTTATCACCGAAATAACCGGTGGCGATTTTACTGTTGAAGACACTGTGGCAAAAGTAAAAAAAGATAATGGTGAAATAGTCAATATACAGATGATGCAAAAATGGCCGGTGCGTAAAGGAAGGCCCTACAAGGAAAAACTTGCTCCACAAGAACCTCTTGTAACTGGACAAAGGGTTATAGATACTCTCTTTCCCCTGGCTAAAGGTGGAGTTGCAGCTGTACCAGGACCCTTTGGAAGCGGTAAAACAGTTGTACAACACCAGCTTGCAAAATGGGCAGATGCTGAAATCGTTGTCTACATAGGCTGCGGTGAACGTGGTAATGAAATGACAGACGTTTTAATGGAATTTCCAGAGTTAAAGGACCCAAGAACAGGCGAATCCTTAATGAAGAGAACAGTTCTTATAGCTAATACTTCAGACATGCCTGTTGCCGCACGAGAGGCATCTATTTATACAGGAATTACTATTGCTGAATACTTCAGAGACATGGGATACAGTGTTGCCCTCATGGCAGACTCAACTTCCAGATGGGCGGAAGCTTTAAGGGAAATGTCCGGCCGTCTTGAAGAAATGCCGGGTGAAGAAGGTTATCCAGCTTACCTTGGATCAAGGCTTTCACAGTTCTATGAAAGAGCGGGTAGAGTTATAAGTCTTGGAACTAATGGTAGAGAAGGAGCGCTGACAGCGATCGGAGCGGTTTCTCCTCCAGGAGGTGACATATCAGAGCCTGTTACACAGGCAACTCTTAGAATAGTAAAGGTTTTCTGGGGATTGGATGCCAGCCTCGCTTACAGACGTCATTTCCCTGCTATCAACTGGCTGCTTAGCTATTCGCTGTATCTTGACAGGCTAGATAAATGGATAAACGAAAACATAGCAAGGGATTGGAACGGTCTCAGATCAGATGCAATGAGACTTTTGCAGGAAGAATCCGAACTAGAGGAAATTGTAAGACTGGTTGGTGTTGATGCCCTCTCCCCTAGCGACAGACTAACCCTTGAAGCTGCAAAGTCAATACGTGAAGACTATCTTCACCAAAACGCCTTTCACGATGTAGATACCTATACATCCCTGAACAAGCAGCACAGAATGCTAAAACTAATAATGGGATTTTATTATAAAGGGAAGAAAGCAATTGAGGCAGGTGCTTCAATTAAAGATCTTTTCGAACTTCCTGTAAGAGAAAGAATAGGCAGATCAAAATATACTCCCGAAGAGCAGGTCAATACCGTATTTTATGATATTGAGACTCAGCTCAATGACCAGATCAATGCACTCACATCAAAGGAGGTGGCAAAATAATGCTTAAAGAGTACAAAACCATATCTGAAGTAGCCGGTCCTTTAATGCTGATAAAGCAAGTTGAAGGCGTTAAATATGGAGAACTCGGTGAAATAGAACTCTCAAATGGTGAAGTAAGACGTTGCAGAGTACTGGAGGTTAATGGCAACAATGCACTTGTGCAACTATTTGAAAGTTCTGCAGGTATAAACGTTGCAGAAAGTAAAGTAAGGTTTTTAGGCAGAGGCTTGGAGCTTCCAGTTTCTATAGATATGCTCGGCAGAGTATTCAGTGGTCTTGGAAGACCTGTTGACGGAGGACCAAATGTTATTCCTGATACAAGGCTTGATATGAACGGTATTCCAATGAACCCTGCCGCTAGGAATTATCCTTCAGAGTTTATTCAGACAGGAGTTTCTGCAATAGACGGACTCAATACCCTTGTCCGCGGACAAAAGCTGCCAATATTCTCCGGTTCAGGTTTGCCTCATGCACAGCTTGCTGCTCAGATAGCTAGACAGGCTAAAGTTCTTGGAACTGACAGTAAATTTGCTGTTGTGTTCGCTGCTATAGGTATTACATTTGAAGAGGCAGACTTCTTTATATCAGACTTTAAGCGTACGGGTGCCATTGACCGTACCGTACTTTTTATAAATCTGGCAAACGACCCTGCTATTGAACGTATAGCAACACCCCGTATGGCTCTAACAGCTGCGGAATATCTTGCATTTGAAAAGGATATGCATGTACTTGTTATACTTACAGATATAACAAACTATGCAGAAGCACTCCGTGAGGTGTCTGCAGCAAGAAAAGAAGTTCCCGGTAGAAGAGGCTATCCCGGTTATCTTTATACCGACCTTGCCACTCTGTATGAAAGAGCGGGTAGAAAAGTATCAAAAGATGGCAGTATTACATTAATACCTATTCTGACAATGCCTGAGGATGATAAAACACATCCAATCCCTGACCTTACAGGTTACATTACGGAAGGTCAGATTATTTTAGGCAGGGAACTTCACAGAAAAGCAATAACGCCTCCGATAGATGTTCTCCCTTCCCTGTCACGTCTTAAAGACAAGGGAATAGGAAAAGGCAAAACAAGAGAGGACCATGCTGATACAATGAATCAGCTTTTTGCAGCGTATGCAAGAGGGAAGGAAGCAAAAGAACTTGCTGTAATATTAGGTGACGCCGCACTTACTGACGTTGATAAGCTGTATGCTAAATTTGCTGACGCTTTTGAAAAACAATATGTATCCCAGGGTTTTGAAGAAGACAGAACTATACATCAAACCCTTGATATCGGCTGGAAGCTTCTTTCCATACTACCGAGAAGCGAGCTTAAGCGTATAAGGGATGAGTATCTTGATAAGTACCTGCCTAAGGATGCAGAAAATAAGTAATCAGTGCCTTTAATTATAAAAGGAGAGAATTGTTATGGCAGTTATGCGAGTTAATCCAACCAGAATGGAGCTCACTCGTCTTAAGAAAAGATTGAAGGTTGCCCGGAGAGGGCATAAACTTTTAAAGGATAAAAGAGACGAGTTAATGAAAAAATTCCTTGAACTGGTCAGAAAAAACAAGGAGCTTCGTGAAAAGGTTGAGGAAATGTTGATGACAGTGCACCAAAACTTTCTTATAGCCAGAGCTGTTATGTCTTCAGAAAGTCTTGAGGCTGCACTTATGTTTCCAAAACAGAGTATTTCTCTTGAAGTATCTACAAAAAATATAATGAGCGTTGATGTTCCCGTACTTGAATACAAGACTTCAAGCCCGGATGACACTGATATATATCCTTACGGTTTCGCGGCAACATCTGCTGAATTAGATGGTGCAATCGGAACACTTTCAGAGGTTCTTCCATATATTCTTGAACTTGCTCAAATGGAAAAATCGGCACAGCTGCTTGCTGAGGAAATTGAAAAAACCCGAAGAAGGGTTAATGCCTTGGAATATGTAATGATTCCTCAACTCACTGAAACCATTAAGTACATTACGATGAAGCTGGATGAAAATGAAAGAGGCAATCTGACAAGACTTATGAAGGTCAAGGACCTGATGATCGAGCAGGCAAAAAGATCAATGAATGAATAGCATAAATGGAGAGCGGATTATATTAAAATTCGCTCTCCATTTATACTTAAGTCATTTCTCATTATGTTTATTTTTCAACTAAAAGTATATATCAGAAAATTCTATTGCTGCCGCATGTGTAATTCCGTTACCTATTTTGTCTTTTGATTTCTTGGTACTCTTAATTTTTGATTTTATAACCGGGAGTGTCACAGCAAAAGTACTTCCTACACCAACTTCACTTTCTAATGAAATTGAACCGCCTAAAGCGGATACTATCCACTTGACCAATGACAAGCCAATACCCGTGCCTTCTGTCAGTCTTGTCAGAGATGTATCTACCTTCACAAAATGTTCAAAAATACATTCATGTTTTTCAATTGGTATACCTAATCCTTCATCCCTCACAGTTAGTACAAAATATTGACCTTTGAAGGTGATATTAACATATATTGATTTCCCGGAAGGAGTATATTTTATTGCATTTGATAAAAGGTTTAACAATATCCGTTCATATTTTTCTTCATCTATTGCAAGAACTTTACTTTCCAAATCAGAGTCAAATTGAAGATAAACACCTTTTTGCATTGAAATAGGTTGTATAAACTTAATTATTTCACCGGTCATAGAAATAATATCAACGTCCTGACGTACAAGTTGTATATGGCCTTCCCTGTATTTGCTCATATCAATTAAGTTATTTACCAGCTTTAGCTGCCTATAATAATTTGTATGGATTCTCTTTAAATGTTTTTTTACATTTTCGGACAGTTCACTTTCATACAAACTGTAAATTGTCTGAATTGCAGCATTGATAACCGTTAAAGGGGTTTTGAACTCATGACTGATGGTTGTCAAAAATTCATCCTTAATCTTAATTGCGTTTTCTAGTGCTTCCTTCTCCCTTCTCTCAGCTACAATCAAAGCTTCCTGCTTATCTCTCATATCCTTTTCAAATTTTATATGTGTACTGATATTCCTGCATACAACAACACCTAAACTAAAGTTTCCCTTTTCATCAAATATTGGTGTTCCACTAACTCCAACATAAATATCTTTTTGTTTTGCCTTTATACTCAAAACTTTGTCTATAACTCGCTGCCCATCTCTCACTAAAAAAACAGGTGTATCTTCCAAAGCAATTTCACTGCCGTCAAAATTGTAATATTTCATATTATTAACTATATCGTAAAAGTTACTTTCCAAGTATGCTTCAAAATTGTGAGCGGACTGATTTTTTAATATGCACTTGTAATCTTTATCAAATATGAATATTGCATCGGACATATTATTAATTATTGCCTCAAGCTGCATATCTTGTTTTTGAATCTTTTCCTTACTTTGAACCAGTTCAGTTACATCCTGTATATAAAGTACCGCTGATTCTACATTACCATTCTCATCAAATATTGGCCTGGCACAGCCAACTGTGTTTATGGTATTTTCAGGTGTTTTAACAGTAACAAATAAATTCTTTACAGTTTCTCCCCTAAGTGCTTTAGAAGATGGCAAGTTATCGCTCGACATCTCTCTGCTTTCAGAATCATAGTATTTTATATCCCCTTTGTTTCTGTAATCCGCGTAGTCATATATATACTTCCTTACCTCACCGTTTGCAATATGTACTCTGTTATCTTTACTTAATACAAATACACCATTTGCCGTATTATGCAAAATAGCTTCAAGCTTCTTATTTTGCTCAATGATGAGTTTATTCTGCTCTTCTATTTTCTGGCGGTTTAATACTCTCTCCGTTACCTCCGTTGCATTTTCAACAAAGTATTTTATTTTCCCACCTTCATATATAGGTATAATGCATGAATCCCAATAGGTTATACCCCGTTTATAGCCATCAAATCTAGACTCACGGATATTGCCTGCCTTACCTGTATTAAATACATCCTCCCAGATTTCCTCAGCCTTGCTCCCCTTATAACCGCTTATAATCTCATCAATTCTTTTGCCAATACAATTATCCATTTTATTAAAGGGTTCATCCAGAAAATTCAAATATGTCTCATTCGCTTTAATCAATCTATGATCGGCTGCTGAATAAAAAGCAACACCGGACATTTCTGTTAAGCCAAGAGCCTGCAAATATGGAAACTTTTCGTCAATTCTTGAATTTGGTACTTCATTAAGAAAGATTAATTTTTCATCACCAGTAATCTTTTGAATAATTCTTACTTCTCTTGGTTCAAGTTCCTTTGTAAAAATCAAAGAGTTTTCCTGGCTTTTCATACACTCTAAAATATCTCTGTGAAGCCTTAAGAGATTATGGAGAATATGACTTATATCCATATTTAATATTTCATTTTTTTCGAATTTAGTTAACTCAAGAAAAGCATCACCAAATTCAATAGCCTTATTATCAAATATCTTTATATAAGTCATACCTAAATGTTGTAAATTGTTCACACCATCAATCCCCCAATCGTTTAGGAATGCTGAAAATATAATTTCACGATCTAGCCTTATTTGTTCCAAATAGGCATAGGTTGCATAAGCGAGCAGTGTAACAAAACGACCAGCCACATGAATAATCTGAAGTAATATTTCAGCTATTTCTTAAGTGTATTTTCTATAGTCAATTTTTCTAGCGTTGACATGTCATTACATGTAAATTAATACCACAGTTTCTATAGTAATAACAAAAATGTTTACTAGCGTTGTATATTATGTAAAAAAACGAAAATTCTCTAGAATCCTTACGAGAGAATTTTCGTTTTTATCAATTTTTATGTATTAAACTGTTTTATTTAAAGAAACTAATTCAAAAGAGTCGTATCATTATCAAGACTTTCCTGTAAATTCGTCACTATATCCCACCAGTTTGTAAGAGTTTTTCCATTATAGATCAATCCATTATCAAATCCCGGAATATTCTGCAACCAGTAAATTTTCCAATAAGAATCAGGCCCAACAGTTGTTTCATACTTTCCTTTATAATTATTATATATGCTTTTTAGACTTAATTTGGAATAATAATTGGCCCATAAACCCTCATTGACTTGATTTATCTTTCCATAACCATCCGGATTCCAGTTTCCAATGTCGGATGATACATATCTCATGTTTCTTCCATAGAACTGATATTCAAACCTGGCATTTGGAGGACAGTGAGTCCAGCCACATCTTGATGGTTCTTTAGCATTGTCACCGACAAAAACATTGTTAAACAATTTAGCATTATCAATATTCGCTAGTACACTTTCAAAATGATGTGTATAGTTTTCAAGGTCAGTACCTGTGTCCCTTGTAAGGTTTAAACCAAAAACTACATATGTTTTACCTTCAACTTCTGGCAAACCATCATGCACACATCCATTTGTAATGCTGCCATGTTTGCTTGCCATGTTTGATTCAAACCATTCAAAGCCATCCTTGTCATATCCAAATAACCATATATCTGTTACACCCTGGTTTAGCAAATATTCGTAATTAATGTCTTCCATAATTTGCTTATAATCAATACTGCCATCCTCAGACGTTGGAATTTGACCATTTAGTCCAATTTTATCTCTACTTTTATCTAGCTCATAGATAACAGAAGGCTGGGCTTCTGAATTTTTATACCCCTGATACTTAGATGCTTCCTCAAGACAAGTCTTAAGATTCTGTGATCTAGCCTCTACTATTTCCTCAATTTCAGCGTAAGACTTATCATTTAATTCATCAACAGTTGAATCAACATACCCATTCCCATCTGAATCCATTTTGTAAAGAACTCTCGCTACTTTTACAGTCCTTTGCGTAAACACAGGAGCAGCATTTGTTGTAACGAAAAGAGCCTGGCTATGATTAGACAAATTATATGAATTATCAATAGCTCTGACGGTATATGTATATTCAGTATTAGGCTTAAGGTCTATGTCAGTGTATTTACAATCTGTAACAGTTGCAACTTTCATAGCATTACGGAACACTTCATATCCACTGTAGTTTGAATTATTTGCCGACCATTTAAGAGAAATTGCTTTGTCTGTTTTTGTTGTAAACGTCAACCCTTCAGGACTACCAAATAAAGTAGCTTCTCCTGTTGCCGGGTATAAACAATTTCTAGGAACAATTTGCGTTCTAGTCACAGCAACTCCAAATACTGCTTTATCGTTTTTGTTAGTATTGGTTACATTTGCAACAGTACGAATATACTTCTTGGTTCCTTCATACCTGATCTTGCCTGTCCCATAAGGTACACTTCTCACATCTGTCCATACAGATCCATCATTTGAATCCTGCAATTTGATTGATACTGTTCCACTATAAAGAAGATCAGGTTGAACAACCTCTACTTCAGAAGCAAATCCATCAACACGTATTTTATCTCCCCAAATACTGTAGGAATTAGAAGGTATGTATTCTCTATAATCAAGAGTATAATCGTACAATTCCCACTTAAGTTTAACTTTACTTTTGGAGTTATTTGTATACTCCAATCTTATATCATACTGTTTACCTGCTTCCAAACTTATAGTTGCAACCGAAGGTTCAGTATCGCTGTATGCCTGTGTTCTCCTTTTATCAATCAATAGACAATTATTAATCCATAAGCTTGCACTATCATTGTGATATAAGTAGAAAGTATAATCATTAGTAAACTCAGGTTGTATTTTACCTACCCACCTTACTGAAAATGAAGAAGAATTAGTGATAGAAGAATCTGGAGTAGTGCTGGTCCAGTCAAAGTCTATCGTATTATCAATTCTATCAACTTTTTTGATTATATGAAGACTGTTGTTATAATAATACCCTCTTAATCCCAGACCACTAGGCACTTTATAATCTGACACATAATCATTGAAGAGGAAAGTAGAACTAACAATATCCTTTCCCTGCTGTGCACTGGACCAGTATAGTTTTGCTTCGCCATATATACCAGCATCAGCATATTCCATTTTGATTTTATAGTACTGACCAGCCTTTAAATCAATTGTTGCTGATAATTCTCTGGAATCTGAATAATCCCAGGCATCTATAAGTTTTACATCATTTACCCATAGTCTTACAAAATCATTTGCATTCACATAGAAAGTGTACTTTTCTGAGAATACCGGTTTTATATAACCTGATAACCTTACAGAAAACGGCTTATCGTCATCTAGTGGAGATTCTAACTTTACGCTATCCCATGTAAAATCAATTTTTTTCTCTGTTTTTGTTACTTTTAAGTCTGCTGCATCCAAATTCCTATAAGCATTGTTAATGTCATTTTGGAAGTATTCAGCTTTTAAACCGCTATGGTGCAAAACAACATCTACGACTGAATCTTGAGAATTAACCAAAACATTTGTAAAAGTATCATCTTTTACAAAAGATGTTTTCCTAATAGTATCGTTAGTTAATACTTTAAAAGAATATTTACCTGCAGGACATGTTGTGTTTGCCTTAAAAGTCATTTTGCAGAATACTCCGCTTTGTGTAATTGTTTTATCACCTTCTATATAATCAGTAAAAGCCATACAACCATTATCCGTATTCGTATTACGGGAAAGCGTTGTACTTACAATTGGACCCTTTTCTATTGATGTACAAGTAAATTTGGATTTATCAAACCCAACGCTGACAGTTCCATAAGCTAATCCACCCGTAGGTACATTTGAAAGCATAACGTCCATGGTAAAAGTATCGCCAGCTATAATCGTTTTATTTTCCAATGAAACATACATAGATGAGGCAGCAGTGCTTGCCGATGCGAAGTTAAAAAAGCTGAATGTAGCCATTAAAATAGATATTACCATTAAAAATACTAAACTCTTTTTCATAAAAATCCTCCCTTTTCACAGTTCTAAAATATTTGACGTGACCTTAAAGACTTAATTCGTTTATTACCTCCCTCCAATTTTATTGTTATACCCAGTATAGAATAAACAAAAATTTACAACTTAAAATTTAATTAAGAATTTAATTTTTATTTGTACATAAAGCTTACTGCTCCCTACTTTTGTACTCACGATAAAATATTTTTTTGGTTACTTGGATACTATATTTTATATTTGTGATACACTAAGTATCATCTGTTGTATAAATGTAAGTCATGGGGTGTAAAAATGAAGATTAAACTTTTTATATTGGTTATTATAATTACTCTTATATCAGCTTGTAGTAATATTGTTCCTCAAGTTAAAGAGAACTCACAGGTTGAAACTAAACGCTATGATAAAACCGAAAATCAAATTACCAGAACAGGGTCTCCTGAGGAAGAGATCTCCGACAACAACTTAGTTAAAGCTACTGTAACCAGACATGTTGATGGTGACACAGTTTATGTCAAAATTGCAGGCAAAAGCTACAAAATGCGTATGATTGGCATAAATTGTCCCGAATACACGAAGGAAATTGAGCCTTACGGTAAGGAATCCTCTGAGTACACCAAAAGCCAACTTCTTGGGAAAACAGTGTATCTCGAAACAGATGTCAGCAACACTGACAAGTATGACAGATTGCTTAGATATATATGGCTGGAAATACCAACCGAAACATCCGAACATGAAATTCGTACTAAAATGTTCAATGCACAACTAGTATTAAATGGTTATGCACATGCTGGCAACTACCCTCCTGATGTTAAATACACAGATTATTTGAAGAAGTTTCAGCAGGAAGCAAAGAATAAAAAAGTAGGGATATGGGGTTTGGAAAAGAAATGAAAACCTCATCCTTTGCTATTTAAATATACACTTTTCTAAAATTTCTCATAATATCAAAATCAAAAAGGTGACTTAAGTCACTTTTTTTGTGACTGCATGTACTAAAAGTCGTTACCTTTGGCACTTAGTACCTGCCTCCTTTTCTGTATATACTTAAAATAAAGACAATAAAAAAGGAGGTCAAGAATTATGAGTACAATTCATATCAGAAGTTTGAAGTGCCATGAGACAGAAGATTACACTGGGGCTGATGAGTGTAGGCTGGAGATTTACGTAGATGGACAAAGAACAGATCTAAAACATGACCTGAATGACAATCAGACCTGGCAAATTGACAGACAGTTTGATTTTAACGAAGGTGTACAAATTAAACTTTACGATGAAGACTCTCCTGATGGTGACGACCACTTGGGAACTATTAATATTGACAAAAGTAACATTCAAAATGCAACATTAAAATTCACAGGTGATGGTGCAAACTACTCATTATACTATGATGTATTTGACAATTCCACCCCTGTAACAAATACACCCATCACAAGGTTATTAAGACTTACCAGCTTGAAATGTAAAGAAAACGAAGACATTACAGGTAATGATGAGCTAAGGTTGGAAGTATATATTGACGGTGTATTCCGTGAAAAAATGAAATGCAACATTAAGGATAATCAGGTTTGGAATATCTTTAAAGAGTATACTTTCTCCCAAAGTGTTCAGATTAAACTATGGGATGAAGACTTTGGCTGGGGTGACGGAGATGATTTCCTTGGTGAAACACTTATAAATACATCTTTAGGGGAAAACAAAACTTCAAAGTTCGATCTGGACGATTCCGATTACACCCTTACATACAGTGTATCCGAGACATCATTAACACTTGAAAACACTGCAAACCAGCTGTTGGACGAATTTAAAAAATCCGGTGCATCCGGTGTATGGCCCAATATTGACAAAACCCATTTGATAGATGATATCTCCGCAATTATTGCAAATCCATTGAGAGTAAATCAGGGACGCGCTCCTCTTTGCGGTCCTGCAGCTGTTGTCTATGAACTTGTAAAAAGAGAGCCTGCAAGGTTTATCAAAATTTGCAGAGATCTTTATGAAAAAGGCTCCTTTTCAACTAGAACTAAAACCTACAGTGCTTCATCAAAATTAAGAGAAAGCAAAGTCAGAAGCGGCATTACCCCTGCCAACTGGATGCTTATGACTACAATAGTTGAATATTCAAATCTTATACTCAATATTGATGCCGATTCATCAGATCTGGCATATGGTTCACATGAATTGTTTATGAAAGAATGGATTTACGAAATACTTCTTTACGATAGAGTGGATTGGACTTCCACGTATTCCTACGGTGAATTTGATGCCTTAAGACAAGCCAAAAATGCTTATGACAATGGAGGCGTAGCATTTTTTGTAATTCACGCTGCCCTAATAGGCAATCCACCTCCCCTTGTGTCTTTAGTGGGTAATCACTGGGTATCATATGCCGGAAATCTGGAAATTGATGAAGGTGAATGGTATATATGGGATAGCGGCCATGTCAAGTTCGATTGCTATACGTGGGGTTCTATACGTTCTGTAAGTACTGATGAAGGTACTTTTGAAGATTACTTTTTTGGTGTTGTAACAGGTGAAAAATAAACATTATAAACAAATATAAGGAGGCGAAAAAAATGGCTGTAAAGCATTTAGAGAATTATGCCACAATAAGGTGGACACGTAAAAATTCGGACTTGATTGAGAAGGAAATCTTGAGTTTATCCCAGAGCACTGCATCAGTCACGACTATAGCCAATTCGAAAGAGCTTATGGAAATTGAGAAACATCTTACAAAAGCTCACGAGCTATATGCTACAAGGCTTTTTGGTGAAGCAATAGAAGAATATCGCACAACTCAGGCTATGATTTATAAATTTTTAAATCCTGCCGTTTCTGTAGACATTTTAAAGGACCCAGAGTTCACTATAAATATAGATCACAATTTGTTTGAAAATTTATTGAATAAAAATATGGATTTAATAGCACAACTTGATCCTAAATATCTTGAAACAACACCACTGGTTATTAAAGATATCATAGCCATAGACCCGGAAAAACCTGATTTTATACCAAGTGCCGGCATAAAAGAGTTTAAAGAAATTCAAGTTGGCAGATCAACAAGATTAACAAAAAGTGGAAGGATAGCAAAGAACACAAGCACTTCAAACTCTACTATCAAAAAAGTTTCCCGTATGCTTGGTATAAATGCTGGAGATAAAATAGTAAACCTGACGTGGGAAGTTGGAAAAAAACCATCTTCATCTGACGTTATAAATAAAATATATGCTCAAAGGACAAATCTTAAAAATTTGGCCCATATAATTTGCAAGTACTTTTCAACTGAAGATTTTGCTGTAATGCTGCCTCACATAATGTCTTACGTCATACCTGCAGCATTAGGTGATTGCTACCACGAATTGGGTGATTATAATAAAGCCGAAAAGAATTATCTTACAGCAGCAGATTACAAATATATCAATCAAAGTATTGAGGTACCGTCTATATGGATAAAGCTGGCTGAAAATGCATTATCCTGGGGTGACATGTATTATAAAGACGACAATTATCAGGACGCCCTGAGCATTTACAGAAAAGTACTGGAGGCCCCTGGAACAGCAGCTGTTGTTAATTCAGAATCATATCTTTACAAGCACACTGCATTAAAAACAGTCGGTGATAAAATACAACAAACACTAACCACTTATGGCACCAACATCGGCAACAGTGACATAAATCCTCAACTGGCAACTGTACTTCTTCTTGTTAAGGAGAGATTGACAAAACTCAGCGGCGGTCTGGACTTTCTCGGAATACCCATCCAGCTTGTTCCCGTCTGGACTTTCGAGTATTTGCAGAATGTCTCCAGATACTTTACACAACAGGCAATACAGGCTGAAAGAGAATATATTAATTTCACAGAAACAGCTGACAATAAAAAGCTAACAAGACAGCAATTAAAACAAGCTGTTGATTTAGCAAAAGCTGAGATTAGCCTTGCTCAAAAACAAAAGGAAACAGCCCTTAATGAAAGACAGGTTTATCAAGAAGGTTATGAACTCGCTGCAAAAAGACAGGAAAACGCTCAAAACAATAAAAATGCTTATGCAAGTATGTCCTGGGAAAAGATGTGGCTAGATGCCGGTAACGCCTGGTATAACGGTCCCGATTATAATGTAACAGGCACCGGAAAAAAAGCCTACGAAATTCTCTATGATAATGCAGTCAGAAGCGGTACCATAGCCCGCGATTACGAGTTGGGTGCAATGGACAGGCAAATTAGCGAATTGGCACAGGCTGCGGAAATGGCAGAGGCACAACTTTTAGCTTCTCAATCCAGAGTTGAAGCAGCAAGGCTGCTTGAAAATGTTGCAATATTGCGTGCATCCTCAGCAGCAGAAAATCTAAAGGCCTTTGACGATCAGACTTTTACATCCGATGTATGGGCAAAGATGGGAAACTTCATGAAAAGCATTCGCGACAGTTATTTAACTATGGCAATATCAACTTCTAGATTGATGCAAAAAGCTTATAATTTTGAATTTGATACTCAGAAAAATTGTATAAAAGCTAACTACACAGCAAAATCCGTTGATGGTTTGCTTGCCTCAAATGCACTTTTACTTGATATAGACAGTTTCACCTATGATATGGTTACTTCCGTAAAAACAAAGAGTATTCCCGTGAAACAAACTCTGTCATTAGCCTCCCGTTATCCATATCTCTTTGAAAGTGAATTCAGGAAAACCGGAACCATGATATTTGAAACCCGCTTAGAGGATTTTGACATGGATTACCCGGGTACATACAGCAGAAGGATTGAGACTATAGAAGTAATAGTTGAGGGCTTGCTACCCTCAGGTGGAGTTAAGGGATTCCTGACCAACAGCGGGGTAAGCAGATATAGAACACCGATGTTTGGTAATTTAAAATTCCGCATACAGCCTACAGAAACCCTTATTCTATCCGAATACAAAATTGCCGGAGATTCTTTTGTATTTAATACGGATTCTTCAAAATTAAAACTATTTGAAGGCTCAGGAGTCGCTGGAAGCTGGAAACTGGAAATACCCAAATTTTCAAACGATATTGATTATAACTACATTACTGACGTTAAAATTGTTTTCTGCTATAGCGCATTCTATGATGCCAGCCTGGCGCAAGCTGTAAAAAACAATATTAAAAATCTGGCAGCAGTCAATAAAAAGTCAAAAATACTTCCACTGCGTTTTTCGTTCCCGGATTCATATTACAATTTCCAGGATAATGGTGTTTTCAGCTTCAACCTGGACAAAAGCTTTTTCCCATACAATGAATCCAATCAAAAAATCAGCAACTTGAGCCTGTTTGTAAAAGACAGCAATGCAAATTCCAAATTGACTGTTTGTATGGGAGTACCTTCACATTCCGAAGCAATAAAAGCACAAACCGGGGCACAAGGTGAAATTACTGCAGCATCCAACCATCCATGGAATACTCTTTTGGGCAGCAATGCACTTGGAGAATATGTTATTGAAATCAGGAAAGAAGACAACCCATCCGTAGTTTCAAATGATAAACTCTTACTTGAAACTATAGAAGATCTCGTCCTGGTTATTGAGTATGACTATACCCCGGAAATATAAGCAAAGGAGGGGCCAAAATGAGTAAAACAACTGGAATTGCAGAACAGATATTATCCCTGCCAAAAGGTGGGGGTACAATACAGGGTCTTGGAGAAAAATTCAAACCGGATCTTCATATGGGAACAGGGGTATATAATATACCCCTTGATATCCCCAATGGGCCTAATGACATTGCCCCCAAGTTAAGCCTTTCGTACAATACTGCTTCAGGCAATGGTCCGTTCGGTATGGGTTTTTCCTTGAATCTACTTGCGATAAGCCGCTCTATCAAAAGGTTCATGCCGGAATATACCGATAAAGATCCCCTTGTCTTAGAGGGCGCAGGCAATATGATAGAAACCTCAGATGGAGTTTATAGCATCGAAACAGATCCTTATGGATGGAAAATAGAACGTTTAAGCGATGGCTTCAAACTCACTGATAAAAACGGTGTTCATTACCACCTTGGAACAACAGAACAATCTCGAATTTTTAAGGTGGAAAATAACAGAATTAAAATCTTCAAATGGCTTTTGGAGGAAATTGAAGATCCTCTTGGATATAAAGTTTCCTTTAAATATCTTAGAGACGGTGAAAACTTATATATTAAAAAAATTGACTACAGTATTTATGCTATTGAATTTAATTATGAAAAAAGAGAGGACATTGTAATTGATTCAAAAGCAGGATTTTCAATCTTAACAGGACTAAGGTGCAGCAGTATAGATCTGAACCTTTCGAATTCGGAGAGCCCATTACTCAGAACATGGTCCTTAGGCTATAAAGAAGCAGCCGGCAGCAAGCATTCCCTTCTTCATACTGTAAAGCTTACAGGGTTTGATGATAATGGTAATTCTGAGAATTTGCCGGTTTTAACTCTGGATTATTCATCTTTTAAAGGTGCTAAACTTGAAAAATTTAAAGGTGAATTTAAAAATGTTCTGCCCGACTCGTTCGAAGATGGTAAACGTGAACTTGTAGATTTCGATGGAGATGGTCTTGCTGATTTACTTGAAATAAGAAACGGCAAAGTTGAAATATGGCAAAATCGCGGCAACTGTGTTTGGAGCAGACCTAAAACCGTTGACAAACTACCGCTGCCTTTAGAACTGAACAGCCAAAGTGTTGCATTTGCGGATATGGAGGGTAATGGAACTGCCGATCTGATATTTCTGGACAGACCTATAACCGGGTATTATCCACATTTACCGGGCGGAGGGTTTGGAAAGCCAATATTCTGGGACAAATCTCCACACGCAAGCCTTAAAGACTCAAATACAAGGCTTATTGATTTAAATGGGGATGGCATAACAGATCTATTATCAATCGGAAAGGATTTTTACTGCCTCTATTACAGGGATAAGGAAAAAGGTTGGACTACAGAACCGGTCACAATCCCCCTTAATTTGTTTCCACCGGTTGACATAAATGATGCACACGTATATTTTGCAGACATGACTGGTGACGGGTTGCAGGATATTGTAAAGGTAGACAGTTGCGGCGTAAAGTTTTGGCCTTACTTGGGAAATGGAATCTGGGGTGAAAAAAGAGAGCTGAAAAACGTTAATTCAATTCCATTAAACTTTATTCCTCAAAGAATGTTTCTTGCCGATATTGACGGAGATGGCTGCTCCGACCTGATCTATGTAGATTTTGACAGAGTTCTATATTGGATTAATACAGGCGGCTCATTTTTAAGTAATCCTGTTGAAATATCCCATACTCCAGGAACAGAGCCAAAGGATATACGACTTGCAGACATGAAAGGAACTGGCACCGTTGGAGTCCTATGGGCATACAGGGTTGCCGGAAACAACAAAACCGAATATTTCTATCTGGATCTATCAGGCAGCCAAAAACCATATCTTCTAGACAGCATTGATAATGGGATGGGGCTTAAAACGTCTATCAAATATAGTGTTTCCACCTTAGAACGCCAACGTGATTCCTTACTTGGCAAGCCATGGAATACCTTTTTACCATTCCCTGTACAGTTAGTTTCAGCTATTGTAACTTGCGATTTGGTGACTAATATTGAAACCGTAACAAGTTACAAATATCATGAAGGCCATTATGATGGAATTGACAGGGAATTTGCTGGATTTAAACTTGTTGAAGTCTTAGAGGAGGGTGATGACTCAACCCCTTCAATGTTGACAAAAAACATGCACCACCTTGGATGCAATGAAAAAGAGCCATTAAAGCACATCCCCGAAAAAGATAAATTCCATTTGAAGTGTCTAAGAGGAAAGGTTTTAAAAACAGAGGTCTGGGAAGTTGATATAACAGGGTCTGAATATCTTTTCTACAACACAATAAATAATTGGAGTACAAAAACTTTAAAAGTTGCAGGAAATAAAGAACTTGTAACTTCACAACTGGATGAAACCACAACTACACACTTTGACAATGACTTGTCATCCTTTAGAATAACTTCAACCAAAAACCTGGAATACGATAATTATGGAAATGTCCTTGTGCAACAGCAAAAAGCCTATGATCCCGAAAACTCTTCAGATGAAAAAATACTTATCACAAGGATTTACTATGCAGTCAGCAATGAGGAAAGGTTTGTTAATAAACCCTCAAGAGTAATACAAACCGACAACAACCAGAATGTACTCTCATTAACAATACGCTATTACGATAATTTACCGGAAGGCCAAATTGGAAATAAAGGCCTTATAACAAATCAGGAATTTCTTGCAATTGATGATGCAACAGTAAATAGCGTATACTCCAATGATGTACCTGATTTGGCAAACATGGGCTATCACAGGAAAGATGGCGAAAATGGCTGGTGGGCGTTTGGAACTTCTTACGAAATTGAAGACCTCGATAATGTTTATAGCGGAAAAGTCATAAATACCTTTGGCGATGTGACAAAGATATTATTTGAAGCCAACCGCATCCATCCGGAAAAACTAATCGATGCTATGGGAAATACGACTTTTGCAGCCTACGATTTTCGTGCAAATAAGCTGAAAGCACTGACAGATACCAATGGATCAACAATTGAAGAAAAGTATGATTCTCTGGGTAGATTGATCTATACAATAGAACCGGGAGCAACTTCTCAATTTCCCACTGAGAGTTATAAGTATCTGACTGACAGCATTCCAGCTTGTATTCTGTGTGAAAAAAGGCCCGAAAACGGTTCTTCCGATACAATACGTAAAAAGGTATTCCTTGATGGCTCAGGCAGGGTTATAGAAGAACGGATACTGAGAAAAGGCGTCGAATTCGTCCAAAAGAGCTGTATCTTCTCAAGTAGGGGTCTGGTAAAAGAGCAGTTTGTACCCTTTACTGCAAAGGACGAAACTTACCAGAAACCTCATGGAATTGATTCCACCAAATTTGAGTACGATGCCCTTGGAAGGCCGTTAAAAATGATAAACCCCGATGGATCTTTTAAAAAAATAGAGTATACAAAAAATATTGTATATATCTATGATGAAGAAGACACCAGAACTGACACAAATGCCGTCCATTCAGGTACACCTCTGAAAAATATTTATGACTGCACAGGACGAATTAGCGAAGTATCGCTAAATTTGCAAAACCGCTGGATTTCAACCAGATATAGTTATGACCTAAAGGGAAATTTACTTGAAGTATCCGAACCAGAAGAAAAAAAGACAAACTTTATTTACGATAATAGTGGAAACCCCATCTCGATTCAAAACTGTTTGACAGGAAACTCTGTTTTTGTATATGACGCTTTGGGAAACAGGCGGGAGAAAAGAAACAGCAAGGGAGAAAAAATTCTTTTTTCATACGATTGTTTGGGAAGGCTGCAAGAAATAAGAGATGCAAATTTATCTTCCGAAATGTCGCAATATACCTATAACGATACAAACAATCCCTATCCACCACTGGCAGAGAATCCAAACAATTCGCTGGGCAGGGCTGTAAAGGTTATTCACCAGGGCGGAGAGGAAATTTATGATTACGATGCACTTGGCAGAATAATAAAAAAGACAGTATTCCCAAAAGGATTGCCTGGTACGCAACTTGTCTTCGACTACTCTCATAGAGCAGACGGACAAATTTCTTCAATAACATATCCCGCATATTCCCCCGGGGCTGGCAGAATGAAGGTACTTTATGAATATGACACTGAAGGGCGATTGCAGAGAATTCCTGGCTTTGTGAAGAAAGTCGACTACAATGAAAGAGGTCAAAGAACAAAGGTTGACTACAATAATGGTATTAGCTCAGTTTATAGTTATGATGATAAAACTTTCCGCGTGCTAAGCTGTATTACAACTGACTCTTCGGGAAATATAATCGATAATTTTATCTACCACTATGATTTCGTCGGAAATATAATAGAGATAGAATCAGCTGATCAAAAGCTTTCTACCGAATATACTTACGACGACTTGTATAGATTAACCAGAGCAGTTACCCAATCGGGAACAGAATGGAATTATTCATACAATGATTTATCGGACCTCACATTCAAATCAGATGTTGGCGATCTCTTATATGATAATGTCGGCAAGCTTTATCAAGTCGGAAATGATTCATTTATTTTCAACGAAATAGGTCAGCTTGTCTCATCCCCAATAGGCAATTTCAGCTATGATTCTGCTGGGAAGCTAATTATGGCATCTAAAGACAGTGAAAAAATGGAAATGTCCTATGACCACCAGGGTAAAAGGGTCTCTTTGAGTTATACAGGTTCCGATAAAACTTCAAACATATTTACTCCTGATGAGATGATATCAATTGAGGATAACATAATGTATCTTTTGATATTTGACGGAAATCAGTGCATAGCAAGAATCAGGCAGGATAACGGTGTTGCTGTTTACCTTCATCATAATCACCTTGGCAGCACTTCAAAAGTAACCGGCCCGGATGGCAAAGTACTTCAAAGTATTTATTACGATCCCTTTGGTTCAATACTGGAAAATAAAACAACTGTTGGCACCGAAGAGATCCGGACTCTATTTGCAGGTAAGGAATATGACCTTTTTACGGGCCTTGTATGTATGTCATCGAGATACTACTGTCCTCAAATAGGCAGATTTATTACCCCTGATACTATCATACCTGGAGTTTATAATCCAATGTCCTGGAACCGATACAGCTATGTACTCAACAATCCTCTGAAATACGTAGACCCAACAGGACATTTCTGGGATGACATAGGCGATTGGTTCAAGGAAAATTGGAAGACAGTTGTTGCAGCAGTTGCTGTAGTTGCAGTAATTGTGCTCACTGTTGTAACTTTTGGTGCGGGTCTTATTGGTGTAGGCGCTTTAGTAGCAGTAGGAGTCGGAATGGCAGCCGGTGGTGTTGTTGGAGGTATTGCAGCCAGCCAGGCGGGAGGAGACGTTTTGCTTGGAGTTCTAACCGGCATGGCACTTGGTGGTGCTTCATCTCTGGCCGGTGCAGGAATAGGAGCCGGCATGACTGCCCTATTTGGTAATACCCTTGCCTCAACACTTATTTCAGGAACTCTTTCCGGCGCTGTTACAGGTGCCGCAATGGGTCTTACTGCAGGTTTCGCAGGTGGCGTAGGAACTGCGAGCCAAATATGGGAAAAAGTCTGGAAAGGTGCTTTAACTGGAGCTATAACAGGTTTCATCTTCAGCCTTGCAACCTACGGTTTCCAACACGGCTGGTTTACAGGACCGAAGGTATCTTTCCAGAAACCTACACCTGAAAGCCTTGAAACTACTTTTGCCAAATCAGCAGAAGAACTCGGTAAAACAAAGGATGTAGGCTCTGCCGGGCTCACTTTTGCCAAGGAACTTGGAAAAAGTTTTATTAATACAGATAAAGGCTATCCTATTCTAAATGTTATTTTCGGTCAAGTTGCCGCTCCAATCTGGCAAACAGGATTAGTCTCAGCTTCCGGTGGAATTATAGTTCTTGATTATGGAGATGACATATTGAAGCTGCTAAAAGAAGCAGGAGTAGAGATAAAAAAAGAATTCAAATGGTAATAAATTAGCCAAAAAGCCGCTTTTAAAGCGGTTTTTTGGCCTTGTCATTCAATATAAAATTTATGCTGCTTATTGCTACTAAACTGCATTCTTTTTCATCCACTCCAGGTAATAATCTATTTGTTCAGTTAAAGATGAATCTTTTTGTTTGGCTTCTGTCAGCTCCTGCTTTGCCTTTGTGAAGTCCTTCTTATCAAAATATATTATTCCAAGAAGAAAATGACTGCTTGCGGGCTCATAATCATTCATTTGTTTTGCGTGTTCAATTGCTTCATCATACTTGCCCTGACCGCTTTCTGCAAGAGTTAACTCCCAAAGTGCATCCAGCTTTGTGTCCGTACCAGGATTTGATTTTAAAATCTTTTCTGCCGTTTTCTCAGCTTCTTTATATTTTCCCTCTTCACTCAATTTTTCCAATGCTGTTATACTCTCATCAGAATTTGCCGTGCTGGAAGTGGTATTCTTTTTACTGTTATTAATAAAATAAATTGAAGCAACGGTGGCAGCAGCAACGACAATAATAACAGAAGTAATTATTATTACTTTCTTAGATAAGCTAAATGGCTTTCTTTCCATAAAAACACCTCAATACTGGATTAAAAAGATTGAACTGTTCTTATGAGAAAGAAATTAAGTCGAAAATCCAAATCTTTTATATTAATTCTAACACAAAACGCCCTTTAAGTCCATGAATTACAATACTATATTACTCATATTGAAGACTTAAATATATTGAAAATTCTGAGCCTTCATCCACCTTACTACGAACTTTGATTTTACCGTTATGCCCTGAAATAATTTCTTTAGCTATTGCTAGTCCTAGCCCACTCCCACCTTTTTCCTTAGTTCTCGATTTATCCGATCGATAAAAGCGATCAAAAATTTTGAAAATATCTTCGCTTGAAATTCCAATGCCTGTATCACTTATAGAAATTAGGGCATCCCCCTTCACCTTAGACAAACCAATATATATCTTACCATATTCAGGAGTATATTTTACTGCATTATCTATAAACACCCGAATTGCTTGTTTTATCCTATTCCTATCTGCATGTATATGTATTCCCGCCTGTATATCTTTTATTATTTCATGGTAGTTAACTATTATTTCCGTATCCTTGACCATTTCCTCCAAAAGTTCAGACAGATCAAAATCCTCCTTTTGAAAGGTTAATGTACTTTTATCACATCTTGCAAGGAATAAAAGTTTTTCCACCAACTCCCTCATGTTATTCGTTTCGGATTTTATAGTGCTGATCGCCTCCAGAAGCACATTAGGGTCATTTTTTCCCCATCTGTCTAGCATATCTGCATATCCTTGAAGAACAGCTATTGGTGTCCTGAGTTCATGAGATGCATCCGAAACAAACTGCTGCTGCCTGTTATAGGAATTTTCTATCTTATCCATCATGCCATTAATGGTTTTAGCCAATTCACTCAGTTCATCCTGAACATCTTCTGTATTGATACGAAGGCTCAAATTACTTCCTGAAATACTCTTAACTGTTTGCGTCATGTCTTTAATGGGTTTTAAAACTCTGCTGTTGTGCCTAATTCCAAATACTACTGTAAACAAAATTACCAGCAGATTTGCTCCCACAGAAATAGTTAAAAATCTTAATATCAAAACTACATGCTCAAAAATATCTCCAAACAACATAATTTTATATTGCTTGTTTTTGAAAGATAGTCTTCTTTCATAAACTAATAACAACTCATTTTTTGTTCTACAAAATATACAAAGTAAACGCTCTCCGCTTGTTTCCTTAAAAACTATCTCATCATCACTTCGAATAATCCGTATTTCCTTCTTAGCTTCATCAATTATTAAGTCTGTGTATTGACGTCCCAGCACCCTGTATATCGGAGCTTTTATATCATTATCTTTTGAATTCTTCAATTCATTTGTCAGTAAACTATAAGTTTTCTCAAGCTTGTTCCATTCATTTTTAATGAGGGAAATAAAAAGCGTACCACCGATAATCAAGGTACAAAAAAATAGAGAAACAATCAATCCTCTCATATATGTGGCTGCAATTTTAGAACTGATTGAAAACTTTGTTTTTCTAGTAAAGTTTTCAGTCATGCTTTTATATTCCCTCATTATTAAATTTATACCCCATTCCTCTTATGGTATGTATTAATTTAACCCCATATTTATCATCAATCTTTGTCCTTAAATACCGTATATATACGTCTGTAACATTGGTTAATCCCATATAATCTATACCCCAAATATTTTCGAGGATTTTCTCCCGCGTTATTAGCAGCCCTTCATTATTCATCAAGTACATAAGAAGCTGGAATTCCTTTTTAGTCAGTGGAATGTCCTCATTATCATACGTTACCTTAAATTTATCCGGGTCAAGTGTCAGTTTTCCGGCTGACAAAACATTACTGTCATTTGGTACATTTATTGTTCCATACCTTTTTAATATGCCTCTCATCCTTGCCAGTAATTCTTCTATTGCGAAGGGCTTTGTCATATAATCATTTGCCCCTGTATCCAATCCCATTACCTTATCTGAGACATCATCTTTTGCTGTCAATATAATAATAGGGACTTGCGACTGCCTGCGAATTCTCCTGCACACCTCAATACCACTAATACATGGAAGCATCAAATCCAGAATGAGTAGATCAAACTCTTCCGCTAATGCTTTATCACATCCGCTGCGTCCATCGTTTTCCAAAACAACATCATAGCCTTCGTGAACTAATTCCAATTCCAGAAACCGCGCAATTTTCAACTCATCTTCGATTATTAAAATTCTATATCCCATTTTCCCTCCAAGAAAAACCAAAACATACATGTTAGTATCAATTTCTTTTTGAAGTAGTATTAGTATATATAGTACTTATAATCATTTCCCGAATCCAAGCAATGGAAGCAATCCCGCAATCCTTTCGTTATAAAGACTTCCTTATCCTTAGTAACCAAAATTGCTTCTACATCATTAACTTTACCAATAACCTCCATGCCCTCATTCAACCCTAAAACAAAAGCAGCTGTAGATAAAATATCTGCCTTCATAGAATTCTCACATATCACTGTAGCGCTCTCCAAATTAGAATCAGCAGGATAGCCTGTCCTTGGATCTATTATATGGTGATAGTTCTTACCATTCACTTTAATAAATCTCTCATAATCGCCTGAAGTAACAATAGTTTTATTAGTCACTTGCAGTACAGCTATACTAACTCCCCTTGCTGCATAAGGGCGCTGGATTCCCACTGTCCATGGATTGCCATCGGGTTTGTTTCCAACACAAAACACATTACCTCCCAAATCTACAATAGCAGATTTTATACCCATACCTGCATATATCTCAACAGCAATATCCGCAGCATAACCTTTAGCTATACCTCCAAGGTCTACCAACTGGCCTTCATGTGCCAAACTTGCCATATTATTAATCCTATCAACATGAAGTGATCTGCAATCAACGCACTTTAGCGTTTCTTCTACCTCTTTTTGTCCGGGAATTTTCGAAAGTCTTCCACATCGTCTCCACAAATCGATAATTGGTGCTATTGTTATATCAAACGCCCCTCTGCAAATATTTTCATGATCTTTAGCGCAAGCCAGTACATCTATTGTTTTCTTGGAAAGTTTGACCACACCTTTGCCAGCCATTCTATTTAATATAGATACATCGCTGCTATCTTTAAAGAAGCTCATCAAGTTTTCTAACTCCTGAATTTCTACCAAAACATTGTTATATGCTTCTAAAGAATTATGACCATATATTTTTTGCGTAACAATTGTACTCATAAAATAGTCTTGTTTTTCTATAAGTCTTTCATCTCTTGTTTTCTCATAGTCTCCATTCATAATTTTCAATACTACTCCTTCGATTATATTTCTCGAGTATAAAAACAAGCTTCTTTTAGTAAACATTAAAAAACAAGTCATTATCAAAAATCACTTTTTTGATAATGACTCCACTTATTGATAAGCTCTTTACATTCTATTGTTTTTCTCCTGTCAATGCATTTTCTATCGCTTTTAAAATGGTTTTAGAACTATTTGTAGCTCCGGAAACAACATCAACTTTAAGTGTTTGAGCAGAGAGTACCTTACCGACAACTGCTTCAGCTTGTTTTCCTCTTTCATATTTGTGTTTAACAAGCTTTATGTCAGTTATCTTATGATCTTTTACTGTTACGTCTACATTTGCAGCAACAAGATACCCATTAAAATAGCCGTTATAAGTACCATCATTTACTTTTTGCAAATCAACATCAGATACAACTAATTTTGACATCAACTTTTCATATCTCATAGCATCAATTCCATATTTAGCCAAAGCGACTACTCCAATAAGAACAACCCCTGAAATGGCAATAATGATAATCTTCTTTAACACTGTCGACACTCATCCTTCCCGATATGAGAAATTAGTAATAAAATACTAACATATCATAAATATCCATAAATATTTTATTATTACATTAATGTAATGTCAAGGAATTTATACTATTATTTTTATAAGCCCACGCTTTTTATCGTTCCTTTGTACAGGTTCATTTCCAACAGGGCTATTATGCAGAATATCCAACTTAATAGGTTCAGCCATAGGCCTTTCGTCCAATTCCAGCTCCTCATCTTTAAATGTTACTTTATATTCTGCATTTTCAAACGGATATGTCGGCAGCGGAATTCTTCTCTGCGTTCCATTGTAAAGCTTTGCAGGATTAAAGTCCACACCTGAAACGTATAGCTTTGCCAATGCTCCAATAATTGATTCTTCGGAAAATTTCAGTTCAATTATTTGTTTCCCATACCCTAAAGCACTAATAATGCTTATTAAAGTTGATGAACAGCCACAGCATATTAGGGCATCATTATTATTCACCCCTTCAAACCCAGCCGTGAATGTCGAATTATTATTTATACTTGCCTCAGCATAAGAAATTGAATCTTCTATTCTACTTATTGTGCCTAAAGGAGTAATAACCTGACACTTCCAGCATATTTCAGCCTTATCCTCAGAATTATTTATTTGAATTCCTTTACCTAAAAGAAATTCAGCAATATTTTTGAATGTTGCAAGTCCAGTAAGCATTATCCCAGCAAGAATGCCCATCCCCTGACCTATGATGCACTTAGGAGTTACACCTAAATGTTCCAGCAACATACCTACAGCATATTGGACTGCTATACTTTCAACTTTTTCCTTAATACCACTGCCCGAATTGCTTCCAATGCCTTCTAAAATCTTGTTCTTACAATCTCTATAAGCTGACTTGAAAACAGCAAACCTGGTTGATAAAAGCTCAATTTCTTCATTGCAAAGCATCAAGCCTCCATCCATAATTACATGAGCCAATGTTTGTCGGTTGGGGTTTGATCGGCCTTTTATAATATCACCTTGTTCACTGCCATTTTCGATTGCTGATAGAACACTTAGCAAATTCCCCCTGGATTTTATTACTGCGGCAGTCTTTAAGGACTGTTCTTTTTGTGAAATATTATTTGTATAGCATATCGACCCAATATTTGAATCAGGATTTTGCTCAATATACCTTTTCAAATTACCTGCAACAGTTTTGATTACTTTTTCAGTCCTCCCGGTGAGCAACATCATATGCACCATATCTTCATTCACTGAATCACAGTCACTCTCATTGTATTGCGGAGCTTCTTCAAGAATTACATGTGCATTTGTTCCCCCAAATCCAAAGGCATTCACACCTGCCCTTAAAGGTGTATCACCAGCAGCCTTCCATTCTCTCGGGTGCTTGTCCACTACATAGAATGGCGAATTTTTAAAATCTATATTTGGATTAGGCTGATCATAATTTATAGTATGAGGAATAGTCTTATTCTTTAATGAAAGCGCAACTTTAATCAGGCTTGTAATTCCAGCTGCCGAAAGCATATGCCCAATAGAGGATTTAACCGAACCAATACCACAGAAGTTATTTTTTGAAGTAAATGAGCGGAAGGCCTTTGTCATACCTTCTACTTCAATAGGGTCACCCAATGGTGTGGCAGTACCATGAGTTTCAATATATGATACCGTTTCAGGGTCTATGCCTGCTTGCAGATAAGCATTTCTAATAGCCTCTGCCTGTCCCTGCGGTTTTGGTGCTGTTATGCCCTGTGAGCGGCCATCATTGTTAATTGCAGAACCTTTTATAACAGCATATATATGATCACCATCTCTCAACGCATGCTTAAGAGGCTTTAAGAGCACAACACTTGTACCTTCGGCAAGCACCATTCCATTGGCATTCTTATCAAATGGACTGCAGACTCCTGTTGGCGATAGTGCTGTCACCTTGCTAAGGCCAACAAAGGGTGAGGGACTTAAATTGAGGCTAACTCCTCCTGCAATGGCCATTTCTGATGCTCCTGATCGTATACTCTCACATGCCATATGCAGAGAAACCAAAGAAGAAGAACATGCGGAATTTACAACCAAACTTGGTCCGGTAAGATTTAAGCAATGGCTGACTCTTGCAGCTATCTCATTCAAGCTATTACCCGCCACTGAGTCGGATACCATATTTGCAGGCTTTAAAACATTTATAATATTAGATAAAATTTCCTTACGTCCCTTTTCGTCAATATTATTGAATATCTCACTATTCTTTAATTTGTCCTTTATAACCATATAGGAACAATATCCTGCAAAGTGTTCCATATATGTATTCTGTTCACACCCAACAAATATTCCTATTTTACTGGTTCTGTGTTTTCCCCCGTAACCTGCCTGCTGAAGTGCCTCCCATGCTATCTGTAAAAATAGTCTTTGTTGAGGGTCTGTAACTTCAGCCTCATTTGGAGACATACCAAAGAACATCGGATCAAAATCGTATGGTTTGTCAATAAATCCGCCCTTATTGCAGTATGTAGTATGCTGTGACTTAACATCAGGATTGAAGTGGTCTGCACATGACCATCTCTCTTCTGGGACCTCCCTGATTGTACATTTGCCATTTTTAAGCAAATCCCAGTACTCATCCAGATTACTTGCACCTGGAATTCTAAGACTCATTCCAATGATTGCAATATCCTGTAATTCATCTTTGCTAACCGCGGAATTTATGTTTTTTGCTTCATCGTCAAACTCATTAGTCACATCTGAAGCATAGGTCTTTTCAATATACTCTGAAAGCTCTTGTGGCGTCTGATATTCGAATATAAGTGTAGGATATAATTCCACATTTATCATTTTACCTATTTCGCTGGTAATCTTCACTGCTCCTACTGAATCTATACCTATCTCTGTAAAGTTAGCGCCTATTTCCAGTTCATCGGTTGAAATATTTAACTGATCTGCAATAACCTTAAACACAATACTTCTTATTTCTTGTGCTGATTTACATATAACCTTTCTGGTGCCAGTTGCCTCAGCATTACCTGAACTTAACTCAACAGCTTTTTCTGCTTTCTTTTCTTCCTTTTTGTCAAAAATATGCAATGCATTCTTTCCACCACAGCTCATAGCTTTCATAAATGCTTTTACTGCTCCGTCGGAAGGAAGCGGCTCCAACCCTTGACTCTTAATTGCGAGAACAGACAATTCACCAAAAGCCTTGACCATACCATCATTTGCCCATAAAGAATAATTTATTGACAGCGAACGTCCTGGAGCACCTTCACGTTCCCTAAAATAACTGTAGCCGTCAAGATATGCATTTGCCGCAGCATATTCCCCAAGCCCTGCTGACCATACTTTCTTTGAAGCAGAAATCGAAGAAAGTGTAACAAAGAACTTGAGAGGTTCTTTTCTTGTTACAAGATCTGTTATGACCGTTCCCTGTACTTTAGGAGCCAGCACTCTCTTAATAACATCAATATCTTTTTTCAAAAGTTTATCCGAGGAGTTGTCCAGTGTGCCAGCAGCATGAACTACACCATGAATTGCTCCAAACTTAGCATTTATTGATCTGACTAATTCCTCCATTTGATCTTTATCTGCAACATCCACTGCAGAATACATAACGTTAGCCCCAAGTTGTTCCAAACTCTGGATTAACTCTATTCTTTCATCCTTTTCTTTCTCTTCACCTTCCTGAAGCTTCCGCCTACCAGTCAATACAACATTAACTTTAGCCTGCTTTGCAAAAGCTTTTGCTATCTCTCCTCCAATATGTCCGGCTCCTCCGGTTATGATATAGGTTTCCCCGTCTTCTAAAACAAAATCACTAGTGTTTTTGTTTATAGTAGCTTTTTCAAGGACACGTACAAAACGCTGTTTATTCCTAATTGCAACAATAGATTCTGAATTTATTTTGCTGTTCAACTCATTAATCAATGTCTCTGCCAATTCTACGTCCGATTCGTACTCACTTCTATTTACGTCAATAATATAAGCATCAATCTCCCTGTTTTCAATGTCTATCGCCTGCGCCAGAGATGCAGCAATATACTGATGAGGATTTTCCACACAAGATTGATTGGTCAAACAGAAAGCATTATTTGTCACTGACATAAATCTAAAACGATCTGCCTTATGCTGTATTAGAGCCTTACACATAAATAATATGCTGTACGAACCTTCATACAGTGCACTGCTTTCTGAAAGAAAAGTTTCAGCGGCCATGCTTCCTTTAGAACAGTTCCATAAGTGTATAACAGAAGAAATTTCTCCATTTATCTTTTCCAGTAAAATTGAATAGTCACCCTCACTCTCAGGGTTGATAGTGAAGTTTCTAACTCCATCATAGTTAAACTCCTTACCGGGATTAACAAAATAAACCGGCCTATTTTCTGTACGGAGCTTGTTCCCAAGTTCATTTCCAATACCCTTCGTATCATTAAACACAATAACTGCTCCATTGCCTAAAGCAGATGAAACTGCTTCAGGCTCTGACTTCCAGTCCCATTCATAGAACCAGTTATCCAAATTGCCCGAATATGTTGAACGGTATGTGGAATCTCCAAAGTCAGGCTTAAAAGTTCTATTTTCAAAAGGATAAGAAGGCAGCGGAACCTTTTCATAGGAATTATCTTTTTCAAGCTCATCCCACTGTACTTTGACACCATTTGAGTACAATTTGCCAAGGGTATCCAGTAATGATGCCCAATTATCATTTTTCCTGTCCATAGACGGTAAAACAAGCTTTTTATCCGCTGAAGCAAATGCGTTAGCCATACCTGTAAGAACTTTATCAGGTCCGCACTCCACTAAGGTATTTACTCCCTTTCCAACTACATATTTTATACTTTGTTCAAATCTAACTGCACCAAGAATATGGTTCAGCCAATACTCTGCATCAAATGTCCTCTCCATAACTTCTGCTGTAATATTTGAAACTACAGGAATACTTGGAGCATTAAAGGTTGTAACTTCCAATTCTTTTCTAAACTCCTCCAGCATAGAACTCATAAGCGGTGTATGGAATGCCTGAGAAACATTCAGCCTCTTGGCAACTATTCCTTTGGTCTGTAAATCAGCCAAAAATCTATCCATTGCCTCAGCTTGTCCTGATACAACCTGGTGAGTTATATTATATGATGCTACCCACAGAGTCCCTTCGTATGCTTCTAACAGAGGCTCAAGGCTAGATTCCTTAGTGAAAACAGCAGCCATAGCTCCGGAAGACTTTATTTCACTCATTAATTTTCCCCTTAAGGATACAATTCTGGCAGCGTCCTTAAGACTAACCGCACCGGAAATACAAGCGGCAACCCACTCTCCAAGGCTGTGTCCCAAGACATATTTGGGTTCTACGCCCAACTCCAATATTAACCTTCCGAGTGAATAGTCCATTGTAAATACAATTGGCTGTGTAATATTTGTCTGTGACAAATACTTTTCGTTTGCATTTTCGCCATAGATAAGGTCTGTAATCTTCTCATTAATATGTGGGTAAAATGCCTCTGAGCACTCATCAACATATTTTCTGAAAGCAGGTAAATTATTATAAAGTTCTCTTCCCATTCCAACATACTGTGAACCTTGTCCTGTAAACATCAAAGCAACTTTTGGTACAAATTTGTCAGCTTTATCACTTACAGATGCTTTTTTAAGTTTGCCTATAAGGTCATCAACAGAACTTGCAACAACACTAAGGCGATTTTTATATTGAGTACGTAAAACGTTTTCAGTGTAGCATATATCTCCTAAATCATAATGCTTATTCTTCTCAAGGAATTCTATAATATTTTGTATCTTCTGCCCTAGTGCAGTTTCACTATTTGCAGATAAACACATTACATGATTAGATCTCACTGTTCTGATTTCACTTACTGTTTGAGCCTCCAAAGGAGCTTCTTCTACAATCATGTGAGAATTTGTTCCCCCGAATCCAAACGAATTAATAGCCGCACGTCTTGGCAATCCTTCCGCTATATTCCAATCCGCAGTATCTTTTAACAGGTAGAATGGCGTCTTATCAAACTTGATCATAGGATTTGGTTCTGACAAGTTTACATTTGGCGGCATCTTTTTATTTTTAAGTGCCAATACAATCTTCATAAAACTCGCAATTCCTGCTGCACTCAAAAGGTGTCCTATGTTTGCCTTCACAGAACCTATAGCTATGGATTGCTTCTTTAAATCCCATCCGCTGTATGCATTGTCAAGTGCTCTTACTTCACTTGGATCACCAATTTTTGTACCTGTACCGTGTGCTTCTACATACTGAACGCTCTCAGGGCTAATTCCACTGCGGACATATAATGATTCTATTACTGCTTTCTGACCGTCAGGGTTTGGTGACATAACTCCAATTGAATGCCCATCATTATTTACCTCACTGCCTTTAATAACTGCAAGAATTTGGTTTTTATCCGCTATAGCTTTTTCCAAAGGCTTGAGCATAATCAAACCAGCACCTTCACCCGGTATAAACCCATCTGCATCAGCATCAAAAACCCTTGATGATCCTTTGGCAGATAATGCCCCTGCATTGCTGAAATATATGTACGGTGTGGGCGTAAGCAAAAGGTTTACACCTCCAGCTATAGCCATTTCACATTCACCTTTTTTAATTGCCTCACAAGCTAAATGTATTGCTACCAGAGATGAAGAACATGCGGAATCTACTACGAGGCTGGGACCCTTAAAGTTGAACTCTTGAGATGCACGTGCAGCTATCATGTTCAATATGTTATCAACCAAAATATTGGTATGCTCATCCGTCACACCAAGTTTGCTTTTCCATTCCTGCATTATCATATCCTGCTGCTCTTTAGTGAGAGAGGAAAAGCTGTCAAACCTTTGCAGATTCAACCTGTTCAACGTATTCAAATGGAACTCGTAATAAGAATTTGTACTCGCTCCTACAAACAACCCGATGTTTTTTCCACTCACCTTTTTCCTCGAATACCCTGCATCCTCTATCAGTTCCAAAACCAGTTCAAGTATTAGTCTTTGCTGAGGATCCATTATAACTGCTTCTTTTTCAGATATATTAAACAAATCTGCATCAAATCTATATGGATTTTCAATAAATGCACCTTTATCACAGTATGTTTTTCCGAATCCACCTTCCGCACTATAATAGTCATTAATATTCCAACGATCACCAGGGATATCATTTATGCTGCATTTACCTTCCATTATGTTATTCCAAAATTCCTCCGGACTAGATGCTTCCGGGAAACGGCATGACATAGATATGACAGCTATATCTCCATTTTCGAGTCCCTTATTTGTTACCTCAGCTAAAACAGGCCTGCTGCTTCCAGGCAATAACTTATTGCCGGAAACCAAATCCTGAATATATTCTTTCATTTCATTAACTGTTCTGCAATTTAACAAAATATCATGGGTTAGACTAAGTTTGAACTCATCTTCGAGAAGACCTAGCACCTGTATAGCCTTTATAGATGTTCCGCCTAACGACATAAAAGGTTGATCATGCGGTATGTTTTCTAAAGGCCTTTCTAAAACTTTTGCCCATATTGCGCGAACTTTTTCTGTATATTCATCAGCATCAATAGCTTTAATTTCTTTTCTGACACTTATTGTGGGTTCTGGTATAACTTCCAGCATCAAATCAGAGGCCTTGAAAGTTTTGCTTTCATACTTACCGTTTATAAAATCCTCGATAAGTTTAAAGCGCTGCACCTTGCCACTGGTGGTCTTGGGAATAGTCTTCACAGAAACAATATAATCTACTGAAATTCCCATAGTTTCATTTATGTGACGCACTATTTTTGTATATAATTCTTTTTCCTTACTTGTTCGAGTTACTGAGAAAATAGCAGTCTTTTCTATACCTTCTGCTTCGCCATGCCATCCGCAGGCAACAACCTTTCCAGGCTCAACTCCGTCAATTTCCTCTATTCTTGCCTCAATATCATGAGCAAAGAAGTTTTGTCCATTTATAAATATAATATCTTTAAGACGTCCAACTACTGACAAACGTCCATTTAACATAAATCCCATATCCCCGGTTTTTAGCCAGTTGTCCTGAAATGATTCGGCAGTCGCCTTCGGGTTATTTATATAACCTGAAGTAACATTGTTTCCACTAATCTGAATTTCACCTACAATTCCTTCCTGGACTACCTCACCATTTTCATTTGTAATTCTCACATTAATACCATTTACAGGGTATCCTTCATCTATAATTAAAAGAGAGTTTTTATTGGTTTTGGATACTTCTTCAACTTTAGACGCTGCAACAAGCTTATGTCTGTCAATAGAATGAACCTCAGGATTACTTCCAACAGGCGGGAAACAAACTGCCAGGCATGCTTCCGCCATTCCATAAACCGGAAACATTGAGGTGCTTTTAAGACCGCAAACCGCCAACGTCTCCATAAACTCCTGCATCAAAGGAACAGAAATAGGCTCCGCTCCATTATAAATAAATTCCAGTGAACGTAAATCCCATGTTTTTAATTGCTCTTCCTTTACTCTGTTTAACAAAAGCCTGTACCCGAAATTTGGAGAACCTGTAATGTTAATTTTATGCTTCGACACAAGGTCAAGCCAAAGAGTAGGTTTCTTAACAAATTTAAAGGGAGTAATATTATACTGTTCCATTCCTGCAGCGATTATTGTCAGATGAAATCCTATCAAGCCCATATCATGGTGAAACGGCATCCATGAAAGTGATATTTTTTCACTGTTGAGTTTACCTGAAACTATAATTGCCTCTACATTTGTCAATAGATTATGATGAGTTAGGATTACACCTTTCGGTGTATTTGTACTGCCAGAACTGAACTGGATAAATGCAGGTGTATGTGGTTCTGCCAGTTCTATACTTCCTCTTGTTTCACCTTCATCCAGGCTTTCTGCTTCAATTATTTGCATACCATCAATACATAATGTAGTTTCAATATCTTTTCCATTCTCCACCAGGCTTGAGTCAGATAAAATAACAGGTCTTTTTAGTGTATCCCATACAGCATATAGTTTTTGAAGCGAAGCATTCTTTACATTGGAAGACAAAGGAGGATAGGCCAGTGGTGCAGGTATTATGCCACCGAGTACACATGCCCAAAAAGTTATAACAAAGTCAATACTTTCGTCAATTATAACTATTGCGTATTGGCCCTTTTCAAAACCTGCCCTCTGTAATCCCCCAAGACGTATTAATGCCCTATCATATATCTCCTTATATGTTAGGCGAATTTCAGAATCATCATTTTTTATAAATGTTATACCTTTATCACCATAAACTTCAGCTGTATCTATAAGTATACGTCCAATATTACTTTTATCACAAAACACTCCGGAGATTTCTCCACCGTATGCGATTGATAATTTCTTATCATCTTTTATTTTGCCCATAATTGTCTACTCCTCGTATATAAAATTATAAAGTTCATCTTTTGATACTCAATTTTAGATATTTAAAAAATATAACTTCAGCTATTCCTTGGCTATACAGCTACCGGTTCCTGCTGTGACTGTTTTTTATCAACAAAAACATAAATAATTAACGCTACAAAAAGCACTAAACTAACAGTAAAAATCTGTTTATTACCGAAAGCATTCATCAACACTGACGAAGAAAACGGGCCTGCAGCTGCACCAAAGCTATAGTAGAAAGTAAACAGTGCTGTCCCTGATGGTATTTCTTCTTTACATAGATCTTGAACAGCAAGAGCCATCGAAAGTGGATAAATAGGTCCTATAACAAAACCGGCAATAAATGAGAAAACCATTCTGATTGCAAAGTTATCTGCAAACACTATTCCTATAATGGAAAGTATAGCGATAACAACACATACAGCCATACTTTTTCTCCGTCCAACCTTGTCTGCTATATATGAAAAAGGCATTATCCCTATAATACTTCCAACAACAAATATACTTAAACCGTATCCAATTACAGAAAGCTGGTAATTCTGTCTCAGCAGAAATAAAGGATACATGCAAACAACCGTTGTCTCTGAAACGCCATAAGTAAACGATCCAAGCAAGGCAAGGATAATTTTATTAAATACTGCTCCTTTTGGGCGAAGGGGTATAGTAAGTAAACCCTTGTTAAACATTAAACTAATCATTATAAGTACTGCTATCAGGCATACCGAACCTGCTGCAAAAGCCACCCATTTCACACGCTCATAAATCATTGGACCCGTAAAAGAACTTACAATAAAGCCTGCTGCAAAACATAAGGAATAAAGTCCACTAACTGTTGCCCGATTATTGTCATCCGATAAGTTATGTAATGCTGTTTGAATTCCAACCATAAAAAAACTGATACCCGCACCCATAAAACACATTAACACAAGCCTTATAAGGTTTAATGATACCCAGGGAAAGATTGCAGAGCCAACAGAAGTCATTAATAAACCTATCATTATCACCTTCCGTACATCTTTTCCCCTCATTTTTCTATCAGTAAAGATAGATCCAAAAGCCATTAAAAAGAAATATGCAGATGAAATAATCCCGATCCATATACCTTCCACATTGCTTTCTTCCATATGTGTAGTAGTAAGGGGGTTTATTATTCCCATTGCTATACCTACTAGAAAAGCCATAATGTATATAACCCACTTCTTGTTGCCTAAAACTGGTCGAAGTTTTTCTTTCATTCCTACTATATCCTCCTTACAGATTTTTTTACTAGGGCATTTCAAAAATACTCTTTAATATATGTGCATTACTCTCAACTGGTTCAAATTTTTTAAAATGCCCCTTATTAAATATGAACTACGCTATTTCTTATTGAACTGCTTATAGATTAATATTTGGAATTTGCTGTGAATTAGTTCTAAACGAGCTTTCTTTTGCATATAGCGGAATCACTTCACCAAAAATATGATCAGATTTTGATGAAGCTAAAAACATTGCAGCTTCTGTTATTGTTTCATCGGCTACTGCCATATTTTTTGGTTCATTGGAAAAACTGTCCACCTCCAGTAATGGCATTGGGCAGATCGCATTAACATTAATATTATAAGGTTTTAATTCTTCGGCCAAAGACTTGGTTACATCAATTACACCATGCTTTAAAGCAGCATGTACACCTAACAGATGTTCTGACGTAGTTGATAAGTTTGGAACCAGGTTTACAATTCTGCCCTTGTTTTGCCTGATAAAATGCGCCAGTATTGCATAACAGGAACTATAAATATCAAATGTGTTAGTCTGAATTATTTTCATCCATTCGTCAAAACTAACATCTGAATAATACAAAGTGTTTACAAAACTAAGTTCATTTACAAATATATCTAGTTTGCCAAACTTTTTTATTACCTTTTCTATTTGTTGTTGAAATACCAGTGGACTGCTTAAATCTGATGCAATCAACATCACATTGGGGTTTATCCTGCGTATTTCATTAACCGTTTCTTCGAGCTGCTCCGCATGCTTAGATATAATTGCTATACTGGCGCCTTCCTTTGCCATAGATAAAGCTATAGACTCAATAGAACCATGTGCCTGGCCTACTATCAGAGCAACTTTATCAGATAATACTCCATCAGTCTCATAATATTGGCCCATCATCAATGGCTTTAGAACTTGCGCCATTGGTTTCTTTGGTATGGAATCTATCATGCCTTTAATTGTCTCAACATATTGCTCTCCCAGTTGCTTTATTGTTTTCTCTTTATACAAATTCCTGGAGTATTCAATTTTTAGACTCAATTTATCATCGACTATCATAAAGAAGAATTCCAGTATGGACATCCTCTTTTGGCTGGAAGCTGAATATCTGCGATCCATATCCTTTGAAAATTCAAAAACATCAAACGTTGGGAAATCTCTGTTACCTAAGTAATTAACTCTTATTGAGGTTAGTTTTTCATCCGGATACATATATTCAGGGAGCTCTTCTGCCACAATATCATAGCTTAATCCGTTCATAGGAATATTGTATAGTCCATTCTGAATTTTCTGTACGATATCTACCCACCTGTCACTTTCTTCTATATTAATGCCTAGGGGAGCATGTATCGCAAAATTACCTGCTGTTTTAAAGAAAGTGTTGTTATCTCCTATATCCCTTCCATGTAATCTTTGACTTACAACAATGTGAGATTTATCATATAAAACACTTAACATTTTATATAATGGGGCCAATAGTATAGGATACACGTTACATCCGAAATACTTCTTCGCTTCACCTAATACGATGGATGTAGTCTCCTTACTGAAGTTAAATACCTTAACCATTGCAGATCCCTCATCATTAGCACCTAAAACATAGTCTACAGGAACTTTTAACGAATCTGTTTCAGATGGGAACTGACTTTCCCAATATTGAACGTATTCCTTCAGGTTTTTTCCCTTGAGCTCCTCAATTGTAGTAACATATTCCCTCAAAGATTTTACCTGCCCCAAATTAGCTTCCCTTGCTCCTGAATTGAGTTGATCATATATTTGCCACATATCCTGGAACAATATATGCGTAGATACAACATCGGAAATTATATGATGGCCAATTATTGCCATGTCATACAAGGAATCCGAAATTTTTACAACAATCATCTTCCACAAAGGCCACTTGTCTATGTAGAATCCACCTATTGTCTCTTTTATAAAATTTTCGATTTCCTCATTCCTCTCATTCTCGTCCATCTGACTTCCATCATAAAAATCTATATTTTCAGTCAGGTTATCAGCAGAAAGAACTCGTTGAACCCACTTGGAACCATCCTTGCAAACTATGCACCGTAAAGCATCGTGACGCTCTAGAAGAACACGTACAGATTTTTTTAGCAACTTAAAATCCATTGGCTTCTTATAATAGAACCTTGAATAACCTGTCCACTGATATGGCGCATCAAAATGCTTTAACAACCAAAGCTGCCCGGGTGTTAATGGAAGATTGTCATCATTATTTTTGCTGACTGTTTGACTTGCACCTTGATTCGCTGCCAAACATGTTTCCCTGTTTTCTTCCCCATTGTTTGCAACCAAAGCCTGGAGAGCTTTTCTATCCAGTTTGCCGTTAGGATTTTTGGGTATACTTTGCAGCCATTTAATCCGGTGAGGGATCATATAATGGGGAAGCCTTGTTCCTATAGCATCTTTTATTTGTTTATCATCTACCTGTGTTCCAGACAAAAATGCAACTAAGTGCTTTTCACCCGGAGCAAAGTCAACGGCTATTACAGCTGCTTCTTCTATATATGGTATGCTGCTGAGGACTCCCTCTATTTCTCCCAGTTCTACTCTAAATCCACGGATCTTAACCTGGTTATCTATACGTCCATGATATTCATAGCTTCCATCGGGCCTTTTAGTTGTTAAATCACCTGTTCTGTATAAAAATTCACCTGGTATTTCCGGGAACGGATTTGGCCAGAAAGTTTCTTTTGTCTTTTCAGGATTGTAAAGATAACCCTTTGCAAGCTGTATGCCACCAATCCATAACTCCCCTATCTCTCCTGCTGCAAGTTCTCTCATATCCTTATCAAGATTTTTGATAAACACGTTATCTACCGGCTTTCCAATAGGTATACTGGTCTCACCATCATCCCCCGGCCTTTTCTCAATTATATGATAAGTAACATCTATTGAAGCTTCTGTCGGTCCATATAGATTAGCTAACCCTGTAGCCATCCCATGTTTGTCAATCCATTTCTGAATATAGGACATAGGCAGCGCCTCTCCGCTAAAGATCAACCAGCGCAAATCTCTAAATGAGTAATCATCATCCTCCAGAGCATTTACAAACTCACCAAACAAAGACGGCACAAAGTGCATGATGTTGATTCTGGCATCAATAAACCACTTGGCAAGCTCCCATGGGTTCTTAACAATTTCCTTTCTAATGGGACATACCGTTCCCCCATACATAAGCGGCCAGAATAATTCCCATACTGATATGTCAAAACAGCAGGAAGTCTTTTGAGCTACACGTTCCCCCAGTTTTAAGTCAAACATTTTCTGGTGCCATACCAACCGGTTCATATAACCGCGATGAGCCAGCACAACACCTTTAGGATTGCCGGTTGAACCGGAAGTATAAAGAACAGTCATAATATCATCCGGAGAACTGGAATAATCAGGATCGCTGTTGGAACACAATGACCAGGTATCCCTATCTACCTGATTTGAGGATAAATCATTTTCTGATATATTATCCAAATACACTAGTATATTTTCTCTATTTGCATTGTCAAATAATTCGCTAACTTGTTTTTTTATTACTTTTTCAGTTAATAGTATCTGAATCTTCGCATGGGTTAATATGTACTTTATTCTCTCTGCTGGATATGATGGGTCAACAGGCACGTATGCAGCTCCGGACTTAAGTATTCCTATCATACCTATTAACATAAGCGGACCCGGCAATGTCATTACACCTACTAATGATCCCGCTTTAATTCCCTTCGATTTGAGGAAATTGGCAAGTCTGTTTGTAATATCCTCTAATTGCCTATAAGTAATCCGCTCTTCATTAAACAATATAGCTAAAGCGTCAGGGGTTTGTTTACATTGTTGTACTATTTTCAGATATGGTATCTCTAATTCATTCAAATTTTTTGTTGGAGGCTGGGGAGTTTTCTTTGCAGCAACTACAGTTGCCATTTCTTTTAATGTTCTGCAGCCAAACAATGCCTTCCTGTCGGTACCATCAATACCTATATCTTTACCCAACTTGGAAATTATCCGGATACACTCAAGTGAATCCATTCCAAACTCCTCAGTCAAATCCTTGTACATATCTTCTTTCTGTACAGATCTCTTGCAAACTTCTTCAACTATATTGCAGATTTTGAGCTCAATTTCCTCTGTATTTACTGATATAACCGGCTTAACGTACATGCTTTGCTGCATTTCAACATCAAGTGCAGCAAGCTCTTTAATATTTTCTATAAGTCTGGACATATGTTTATCTATATAAGCTTCATCATGAAAATCTCCATCATAATTTGCTGTTAATAGTATTTTCCCACAGAAAATTTCTACAAGGCAGTCTATAGCTCCAGGAATTGTACATGTGTATGCTTCATAATCAAAAACCTTAAAATCGCCATAGGCTTCTCTCAAGTGAGTATCTCCCACAAATGAAAAATACAAATTTGATTTAAGCGTTGAGCGGATAATCTCCGAGGCCATTTCCGGTATCTTGCCATCTTGAAGTGCCATTTTTTCTTTTGCAAATAATGCAGACTGGTATATCTGAGCCCTGTCAATTCCTGATGACAAACTGCTTTTTATCTCTTCATCCACTTTTGCTATCAAAGATTCCCATCCATTGCTTGTATCTTCGCAGCAAAAACTCAAAGCCATATTCTGCGCAAATGAGCTTAGAATTCCTGTCGCATCTACGTTCGGGTACACTCTTCCTCCCGTTGGTACATTCATTATAACCTTATCTCTTGCTTCTCCTTGCTGCTTAATTGTTCTTATATAAGTGCTTAACAGGAGTACAAACAACGAAACACCCCAAGACTTGGTGCGGGATATCAAAAGATCAGCAACTTGTTTATCAACCCAGTATTTTTTCGTATTTGTATTTACTCCTGTAAATGGTTCTGTCGAAAGTTTTTTACTTGGACCGTAAGGATTAAACATATATTTTTCCTTACCTTGCTTTTTTAAATATCCGTCAAGGAATCTATTCTCCTCCTCGTTATTCCACAAATTCATTTCAGATACCACTCTGTTGTACTCTGAAATGGATGTGGCACACGGCAAACCTGTATACCTGCCTTCTACTTTAGCGCTTAGAATTTCAAGCAATTCTCTTAATAATTGCTGGTTACCCAACCCATCGGAAATAATATGGTTTATAGAAAGAATTATTTCATATTCGTTATCACCTAAACGTACAACCGAGAGATCATGTAGAGGCCACTTAAAAATATCAAGCTTTCTATTTAAATCTGATTCAAATCTATTCTTAATTGTCTGCCTCTGTGCCTTTGAATCCAGATGTCTTAAATCCTGAACAGAAATTTCCGGTACTTTAACATCTTTCAATACCTCTATACTATATTGCTTAAAGCTTGTAGCTTTTTCTTCCACCCTGAAAACAGATCTTAACATGGGATGGAGATAAATAACTTCTTCCCATGCATCCTTGAGGTAATTAATATTCAAGTCGCCCCTTATACAAATTCCCGAACTAATTGTATGGGTAGTTACTGCTAAGTAAGATATAATAAACGTATACTGGGAATTAAGTATATCAAGCTTTCCAGACTCACTTTGCAAATTTCTTTCCGGCAGAGAATTCATACAGATTTCATTAACCTCAGAAGTCTTACCCATTTCCTTATCCCAACTATCAAAAACCTGAATAATATCTCCTATTGTTTGCAAACCCATCAGAGACCCTATAGGATGTTTTGCCTTGAAATCATTAACTTCGTTTTCCGGTACCAGTTTCATTATCTCATTCATTAGAGTAATCATTTTTATAGAGTCCAGTCCAAGATCTCCTTCAAGATACATATCACAATCCAAGTCTTCAGCTTTATGACCAGTAACTTTTGATATAAGGTCAAATATTGAATCTTTCGCGCTGCTATTCTTTAAAACTGCAGCAATTTTTTGGCTGTCCAAATTATCATGTGATGAAATATTATTAATTGTTTCATCTTGTATAGAAGCTTTAGCATCAGGTATGGTATCATAATCAGACTCTTCTTCTATTCCTGATTCCCACACTTTAATAATATCTCCTATCGTTTGCAGGCACATCAGCGATTGAATTGGATGTTCAGCAGTGAACTGATTTATCCTTTCGGGCGGAATCAATTCCATCATTTCATTCAGCAAAGAAATCATCTTAAGCGAATCGAGACCAAGGTCTTCTTCAAGATACATGTCACTGTCTAAATCCTCTATCCTATGTCCAGTTACTTTAGATATGATTGCATAAATTGAGTGTAAAATATTATTTTTGTTTATGTCTTGCGCATTCAACTTTTTATCCCCCTCATTATAGTTATAGTATTAGTTATTTGCGAAATGCTATAACGCTTGAATTTACTGCATTTCAAATTGATATTTTTATTGTTTTCCCCCTCTGCTTCTAGTAAAATATAGGTATCTAATCCAATTTTAAACAAGAGAAGGGGAAAACAAATGGTAAAACTTTATAAACAAATTTCTTTTGCTGACACATTCGAAGAATGTAAAGATGTTTTTCAAAATAATAAGCCAAAATTTCTTAAGCTACTCTCACAACATCTTGATTTATCTTCGCTTATACCACAGGATTTTTATTGGTCTTACCACAAAACTCTAGGGAGAGACCGTAAATATTCACTCTCTTCAATGCTTTCAGCATTAGTTCTGCAGAAAATTCTTGGCATTCCTACAGTTTCGCTACTCATTATTTTTCTTAATTTATGCCATGAAGCCCGTGAATTCTGTGGCCTTCCAGACGTCCCTCATAACTCTCAGTTTACACGGTTCAAACAAGATTTCGTTATTTACCTGGAAAACTTCTTTAACCACCTTGTAGATATTACAGAACCTATTTGCCAGGAAATTAACACTACTCTTGCATCCACTATCGCTTATGATACTTCAGGTATTGAAACCTTTGTAACTGAGAATAACCCAAAGTTCATAAATTCTATCATAAAAAAACTCAAGGCTTTCTACAAGGACAAGCCTGATGTCGATGTATATAAAATGGCTTATAGCCTTATGCCTTCTTCAGCCTCTGCAAACAAAGAAATCAAGCAACTCTACATAAACGGCTACTTCTGCTATG